>JAEMQF010000288.1 GCA_022758925.1 Burkholderiales bacterium
CGAGACTCCCGATTCCTGCAAGGGCGTGGATTGTCGCCACAATTGACGCATCGCGCGCCGCGCCCGACCGGAGTTCGCCCGCACCGGGTGCGCCCGAGGAGATGTGAATGAACATTGCCACCGCGGCGACGCCGCGCCGCGCAGGCTGGTTGCTGGTGTTGCTCGCCGCAGGCGGCACGTTTGCGCTGACGATGGGCGCGCGCCAGTCGATGGGCTTGTTCCTCAACACCCTGAACACCAGCACCGGCCTGGGCCTGGCGAGCATCAGCCTGGCGTTCGCCTTCGGCCAGCTCTGGTGGGGCTTGACGCAGCCGTTTGCGGGCATCGTCGCTGATCGATACGGTGCCGGCCGCGTCTTGTTGCTCGGCGTGTTGCTCGTGGCCATCGGCACGGCGCTGATTCCGTTCATGACAACGACGGCGGGCCTGATCTTCGCCATCGGCGTGCTCGCGGCGGGTGGTGCGGGGATGGCCGGTCCGTCGGTGTTGATGTCGGCGACGACGCGCCTGGTCGCTCCCGAAAGGCGCGGCATCGCCACCGGCGTCGTGAATGCAGGTGGATCGTTCGGCCAGTTTGTGTTTGCGCCTGTCGCGCAAGCCATCACCGCGGCCGCCGGCTGGGTCGCGGCGCTGCAAAGCCTTGCGCTGTTCACGCTGTTGGCGCTGCCGGCGGCCTGGGTGCTGCGCGGCAGCTCGAAGCAACTCGCGGCTGCGAGCGCTGCGGCGCCGGTGGCGGTTCAAACCACGCGGGAAGCCATTGCCGCCGCCTGGCGCCACCCGGGGTATCGGCTTCTTGCCGCGGGATTTTTCGTCTGCGGCTTTCACGTTGCCTTCATCGCCACCCATCTGCCCGGGGTCGTGGCGTCATGCGGCCTGCCGCCGGAAGTTGGCGCCTGGGCGCTGGCGATGCTGGGGCTGTTCAATATCGCCGGCAGTTTCGGCATTGGCTGGGCCATGGGCCGCTGGCGCATGAAGTCGCTGCTGTCGCTGATCTACGCGGCGCGCGGCCTGGCCGTGTTGCTGTTCCTGCTCGCGCCCAAGACGCAGGCGGTGATGCTTGCATTCGCTGCCGTGATGGGCCTGACGTTTCTCTCCACCGTGCCGCCCACCGCCGGTCTGGTCGTGAAGTTCTTCGGCACGTCACGCATGGCGACGCTGTTCGGCATCGTCATGGTGTCGCATCAGGTCGGCGGTTTTCTCGGTGCCTACATGGGCGGCAAGGCGTTCGAGTGGACCGGCAGCTATGACTGGATGTGGTACGCCGACATCGTGCTCGCGGTGGGCGCGGCGCTGATCCACTTGCCGATCGGCGAGACGCCGCTGGTCGACCGGCTTCAACCGGGGACGGTGTAGTTCAGCGCCATCCTGCCGCCGTCGACGTAGACAATCTCCCCCGTCATGTAGCTCGATGCGCTGCTCACGAGAAAGGCGCAGACGTCGGCGATTTCACCCGGTTCGCCGAGGCGCCGCAGCGGCGTTCGGCTCATGATGCGCTCACGTGCCGCATCGCTGCCGAGCACCGCCTGGCGCGCGAGTTCGGTGGCGATCGTGCCGGGTGCGACGGCATTCACTCGAATCCCGTGCTCGGCCAGCGCCAGCGCCATCACGCGCGTGAGCTGATTGATGCCGCCTTTGCTGACGTTGTAGCTGGCGATGTTGGGAATCGCCATCACGCCGTTCACCGAACTCATGTGGACGATGGCGCCGCCCTTCGCGGCGCGTACCATTTCGCGCGCCACAGCTTGGGCGACGAGGAAGGCGCCCCTGAGGTTGACGTCGAGCACGGCGTCCCAATCGGCTGGCGTGATGTCGAGGAAGTTTGCGGCCTTGAAGATGCCGGCGTTGTTGATCAGCGCATCGACCCGCCCGAATGCGGCCAGCGTGGCGCCGAGCGCCGCATCGACATCGGCCTTGCGCGAAACGTCGCAGTGAAATGCCGCGGCGCGCTGGCCGCGCTGCGCGAGTGTTTGTGCGAGGGCGCCGGCGGCAGCGTCATTCACGTCCCACAACGCCACGCTCGCACCGCCTCGCGCGAATCGTTCTGCGCATGCGGCACCGATGCCTTGCGCGGCGCCGGTGATGACGATCACGTCGTCTTCAAGGTGGAACTGCACTGGGGTGGGCTTTGGCATGGAGTCTCCGAGGGTTGCGGCGAGATTCAAGCAAGCCACTGGTGCATGCCCTGCGCGTTCAGATCGAGGTCGACCCTGAGCAGTTCGATCGCATCGGCCTCAGGCAGCACGCAAGAGTGTTCGCGCAGCCAGGCCCGGTACAGATCAGCCAGGCCATGGCGCAATGCATCGACCCGTTGCGGGTGCAAGCGCAAACGCTCGCCGAGGGCCACGATCTGTTCGAGCCGTGCATGGAACGTGGCGCCGAGTTGCGCCACGGGGCTGACCTCACCGTAGTGCGTGAGATAGACGCGCTCGGGGTGGAACCCGAGAATTCGCTGCACCGAGGATCGCAGTGCGTCCGGGTCGAACTGGGTCGGCGGCGTGGCCGGGATCAGCCACCTGCCGCGCTCGCTCGTGAATTCGGGGTAGGCCACGCCGAACGTGTCGCCGCTGAACATGCCGCGACTGCACTCGTCCCAGATGCAATGGTGGTGCCGGGCGTGGCCAGGGGTGTCGATGAACTGCAGCGCGCGGCCGGCAAGATCGAGCACCATGGCGTCGTGGGTCTCAAGCACGCGCTCGGGCGCGACGCACACCAACTCACCGTAAGAGTGCGCCACTTCTTCGTCGCCGTAGACAGCGCGTGCGCTGGCCATCAGGCGACTCGGGTCGACCAGATGGCGGGCCCCGAGTTTGTGCACGACGAGCCGGGCCTGCGGCAGGTGTTGCAGCAAGGCGCCAGCGCCACCGGCGTGATCGAGGTGAACATGGGTCGCGATCACGAAGTCGACGGCATCGCGCGCCAGGCCGAGTGAATCCAGTGCTTGAAGCAAACGCGGCACGGCAAAATTCGTGCCCGTGTCGACGAAGGCAGCACGCCCGCGTTCGACAATCAAATGGCTCGCGTCGAAGCGCGGACGGACGAAACCGGTGTCGATGACGTAGATGTCGTGTGCCAGGGCTTCGATGAAGGGCGGGCGCGTTTGCATCGACGGCGTTGGAGCGGCGATTGATTCTAGGAGCCTGTCGGGCTTTGGGTCCGGCCCTTGCCGCAACGCTGCATCGCGCACAGGATCAGAATACGTTGCACTGTCTTTCGCGGAGGGTTCGTCATGTCATTGCGCCGATTCACCAGGCCGGGTCTGCTTCTTGCCGTAAGCCTGGTGCTGGGTTGCGCCAGCTACAGCCCCGAATCGTTGCCAGCACGCAGCTCGATGGCCGAGGCCAGCGCCAAGCTCGGCAAGCCGAGCGGCGAATATGCCTTGGCCGGTGGTGGCAAGCGGCTCGAATTCGCGCGTGGGCCTTTCGGCCTGCACACGTTCATGCTCGATTTCGACGCCTCCGGGCTGCTACTGGCATCGACCCAGGTGCTGTACGAAGAAAACTTCGCCACCATCAAGGTCGGCATGAAGAGCGACGACGTCTTGCTGGCACTCGGCCATCCGGCGCACAAATACGGTGTCTGGTCGGGGCAGCAGACGATGTGGGCGTACCGTTTCGATTCGCGGCAATGCCTGTGGTTCTTGGTGGGTGTGAACCCGCAAGGGCAAGTCGCGAGCACGAGCTACGGCCCCGACCCTCGTTGCGAAGCGGGCGGCAAGGCGGACCGGAATTGAATCGATGCCGAACGCACCCGGTGTGAAGCTGTTCGGTCGATTGCGACACACCCGCTTGCGAACATGGCTCGGCGCGGCGCTCAGACTTTCAAGTCGAATGTGGCTGCGGCGGCATTGCGGCCGTTGATGCGCAGTTCGATCGTGTGCCGACCGGCGTGGTAGGTGCGGGTCGTCACCGGTCTCAACGAGTGCGTCTGGCGCAGATCGCGCTGCGCGTGCGGCGCAAGTTCGAGAGTCCAGCCCTTGAACACTTTCGGCGTCGTTTGTCCGTTCGCCTTCACATGGTGGACCGTGTAGTCGACCGCCAGCCTTTGATTGCGCGCCGAGGCCGACTGCAACGTCACCCGAAGTTCCAAGGCGCCTCCGAGCGCGATTTTGCGTTTCGACAATTTCAGCGTTGCCGTGCCGCGCAGGGGCTGCGCCAGGCCCCAGGCCTTCATGATCCGCGCCGCGCCGTGCTTGATCAACGTGCGACTCGCGTGCTTGAGCAGCGCCTCGCGCTGCGGTGTGGCGCCTGGCAGGTGCTGTTCGACCCAGGCACAGACGAGGGCAGGGTGGTCCTTCGCGATGTCGTTCAAGTGGTTCGCGACGCTGCGCCGAACATACTCGCTCGGGTCGTCTTGCAGCGCCAGCAGCAGCGGCCACGTGGGCGTGGGGTCTCTGATGAGTGACTTCAACTGCATCCCCCACGGCAGGCGCGGGCGGCTGCCCTCGCTCACCAGGCGCCGTACGTGGGCGTTGGGGTCTGTGGTCCAACCCTGCAATGTTGCGAACGTCAGTGCCGGGTGCTGCGCGATGAACGGGCGGACCGCGAACTCGGCCGTTGAGCGTTGCGTCAGAGCGTGCAGCGCGCGCAGCGCGCGTTCGGGAAATGCAATCCCGCGGCGGGCGATGAATTCCGTCATCGGCCAGATCACCCAGCCGGCAAGGCCGGCGTCACTCGTGCGCAATTCGCCCAGCGCTTGCGTGTCGGCGACCTGTGCGAGGCTGGCTTCGACGATATCGGCGGCTCGCGAAAAGTCATTCGGCAGGCAGGCTTCGAGGGCGGCGCTGACGTGCAGCGCGCGGGCCTTGAACTCCAGATCGTCGAGCCCGGCCAGGGCGAGCGATTCAAAGCGTCGGCGCGGGAAAGCCTGCCAAACCCGCGCCAGATGGTGCGCGGCGTCGCGCACCGTTTGCGCGTTGATCAGGTTCTTGAACGGCTCCAAGTTCTCACCATCACCTGTGGCCTTGTCGGCTGTCATGGCGGCGAATGCCGGCATCCACCAGCAGCCCAGCGTGCTCGATCCCGGCACGCGCCGGGATCAAGGTCAAGCAGTGCCGCGCAGCCTCAAGCCGCGAGCAACTGCCGCAACACATACGGCAGGATGCCGCCGTGCTGGTAGTAGTCGACCTCGATCGCGGTGTCGATGCGCAACAGCACCGGCACTTCGCGCCTCGCGCCGTAGGCCGACGTGATGACGAGCATGGCGTCGCTTTGAGGCCTGATCTCGGCGTCGAGCTTGACATCGATGGTCTCATCGCCCTTCAGCCCCAGGCTCTCCCAGCCCGTGCCGCCCTTGAACTGCAGCGGCAGCACGCCCATGCCGATCAGGTTGCTGCGGTGAATGCGCTCGAAGCTCTTCGCGATCACGGCCCGGATGCCGAGCAGTTGCGTGCCCTTCGCGGCCCAGTCGCGCGACGAACCGGTTCCGTATTCCTCGCCGGCGAAAACGACGCTGGGCACTCCTGCCGACAGGTACTTCATCGCGGCGTCGTAGATCGCGAGTTTCGAGCCCTGGTCGGGCCCGGGCAACTGGTACAACGTGTAGCCGCCTTCTTCGCGCGAGCCGTCAGCCAGTGCGGGCAGCATCAGGTTCTTGATGCGCACGTTGGCAAACGTGCCGCGCATCATCACGTCATGGTTGCCGCGGCGCGCGCCGTAGGAGTTGAAATCCGCCTTCTGCACACCGTTGGCGATCAGGTACTTGCCCGCGGGTGTCGTCTCCTTGAACGATCCCGCCGGTGAAATGTGGTCGGTGGTGATCGAATCGCCGAACAGGCCCATGATGCGAGCACCGCGCACGCCAGGGTCGACCGCGCGCGGCTGCATCGTGAAGTTCTTGAAGAAGGGCGGTTCGGCGATGTAGGTGCTTTTTGGCCAGCTGTAAACGTTGCCTGCTTCGCCGGCGATGCGCTGCCACAGTTCGCCGGGTGCGCTCTTCACCTTGTCGTAGTTCGCCTTGAACGCGCGCCCGTCCATCGCGTGTTTCATCAGCTTGTGGATCTCGTCGCTGCTGGGCCAGATGTCGCCCAGGTAAACGTCGCGACCGCCCGTGCCCTTGCCCACCGGCTCCGTCATCAAGTCCCGGCTCATTGTTCCGGCGATTGCATAGGCCACGACGAGCGGCGGCGAGGCGAGGAAGTTGGCTTTCAGATTCGGGTGGATGCGCGCCTCGAAATTGCGATTCCCCGACAGGACGGCAGCACACACCAGGTCGTTCTTGGTGATCGCTTCGTTGATCGGGCCTGTCAGGTCACCGGCGTTGCCGATGCAGGTGGTGCAGCCGTAGGCGGCGACGCTGAAGCCGAGCTTTTCAAGGTAAGGCAGCAGGCCGGCCTTGGTCAGGTATTCAGTGACGATGCGCGAGCCCGGTGCGAGCGAGGTCTTGATGTGCTTGTTCACGGTCAAGCCGGCTTCCACGGCCTTTTTCGCGAGCAAACCCGCCGCCAGCAGCACCCCGGGGTTGGACGTGTTGGTGCACGATGTGATGGCGGCGATCAATATGTCGCCATTGCGAATTTCCAGTCCGTCGCTCGTCGCAAACGCCTGGTTCAGTTTCTGCGCGGGTTGGTTGAAACCGCTGGCGCCTGACGGCGCGCTGAACAAGAGCTCGAATTGCGCTTTCACCTTGCCCAGTTCTATGCGGTCCTGCGGGCGCTTCGGGCCCGACAGGCTGGGCGTGACGCTGCCCAAATCGAGGCTGACGACCTGGCTGTAGTTGAGCTCGCCGGCCAGGGGCACGCCGAACATGTTCTGCGCCTTGAAGTAGGCCTCGAAGGCTTCAATCTCGTCCTGGGTGCGGCCTGTGCCTTGAAAGTATTCGATCGTCTTTTCGTCGACCGGAAAGAAGCCCATCGTCGCGCCGTATTCGGGCGCCATGTTGCCGATCGTCGCGCGATCGGGCAGCGCCAGAGTGCGCGTGCCCTCGCCGAAGAATTCGACGAACTTGCCCACGACCTTGTGCTTGCGCAGAATTTCGGTGACGGTGAGCACGAGGTCGGTGGCGGTCACGCCTTCGCGCAGTTTGCCCGTCAGCTCCATGCCCACGACGTCGGGCGTCAGAAAATACACCGGTTGGCCGAGCATGCCGGCCTCGGCTTCGATGCCGCCCACGCCCCAGGCGACGACCCCGATGCCGTTGATCATCGTCGTGTGACTGTCGGTGCCCACCAGCGAGTCAGGGTAATAGATCCGTTCCTGCGTCTTGTGCACGCCACGCGCGAGGTATTCGAGATTGACCTGGTGCACGATGCCGAAGCCCGGCGGAACGACGCCGAAAGTGTCGAACGCGCCCATGCCCCATTTCATGAACTGGTAGCGCTCCTGGTTGCGCGAGAACTCGAGCTTCATGTTCAGGTCGAGTGCGTCGGGCGTGCCGAAGTGGTCGATCATCACGGAGTGGTCGACGACCAGGTCCACCGGCACCATCGGCTCGATCGCCTTCGGATCCTTGCCCATCGCCGCGGCGACGTTGCGCATCGCGGCCAGGTCGGCCAGCAGCGGCACGCCGGTGAAGTCTTGCAACACGACGCGGGCCACGACGAAGGGAATTTCCTCGCTGCGTTCTGCCCGGGCCTGCCAATTGGCGAGCTGCGCCACGTGGCCGGGGGTGACGCGCTTGCCGTCGCAGTTGCGCAGCACCGATTCGAGCACGATGCGGATCGAGATCGGCAGCTTCGCGACGTTGGGGTAGCTGCGCGCCAGTTCGGGCAATGAAAAGAACTTGCCCTCGACGCCGGAGGCCGTGGTGAACGACTTGATCGTCTTGGCGAAGGCGTGGGTTGCGCTGCTGATCTTGTGCGAATTGGGCATGGTCGATTCTCCAGATGCAGGACGCATCGATTGTGCACGCCGTCGCCGACGCATTCATCGCATCCTGCGCATTACTCCCGATACGGCAAGTAGCGGACCGACAGCACGCCCCGGATGCCGCGCAGGTCGGCGAGCACGGATTGCGCCACCGGGCTGTCCACGTCGACCAGCGTATAGGCCATCTCGCCGCGTGACTTGTTCACCATGTTGTGGATGTTGAGCCCGGCGCGCGCCATCGCGGTGGATATCTGGCCCAGCATGTTGGGCACGTTGGCGTTCGCAATTGCCATGCGATAGGCAGATTCGCGCGCCATCGCCACCGCCGGGAAATTCACCGCGTTCGCGATCTCGCCATGTTCGAGAAAGGCGCGCAGTTGCGCCACCGCCATGTGCGCGCAGTTCTCTTCGGCTTCCGAAGTCGAAGCGCCAAGGTGGGGCAAGGCGATCACGCGTTCATGGCCGCTGATTGCGGGGCTGGGAAAGTCGCACACATAACTGGCCAGGCGGTCTTCAGCCAGCGCTGCGAGCACCGCGCCGTCGTTCACGACACCCTCGCGCGAGAAATTGAGCAACACGGCGCTCTTTCGCATCTGGCCGATGTTGGCGGCGTTGACGAGGTCGCGCGTGGCGTCCAGCAGCGGCACGTGCAGCGTCACGAAATCCGCATTGCGCAAGACGTCGACGACGCTGGTCGATCTTTTCACCTGCGCCGGCAGGCTCCATGCGGCGTCAACCGTGATGTCGGGGTCGTAACCGAGCACGTCCATGCCGAGCTTGATGGCGGCGTCGGCCACCAGGCAGCCGATCTTGCCCAGGCCGATGATGCCCAGCGTGTGTCCGGCCAGCTCGAATCCGGCGAACGACTTCTTGCCGGCTTCGACGCTGCGCTGCATGTCGGGTGCCGCGCCATCGAGGCTGGCCACGAAACGCAGCGCCGCGGGCAGTTGGCGCGCCGCGAGCAACATGCCGGCAAGCACCAATTCCTTCACCGCGTTCGCGTTCGCGCCGGGTGTGTTGAACACGGCCACGCCGCGCTGGCTGAGCGCAGCGACCGGAATGTTGTTCGTGCCGGCGCCGGCGCGCGCAACCGCGAGCACGCTCGGGGCCACGGCCATGCCGTGCAGATCGGCCGAGCGCAGCAGAATCGCGTCGGGCGCGGCCGAGTCCTGCGTCACGCTGTAGCGTTCGGCGGGCAGGCGCTTCAGGCCCTCGGCCGAGATCTGGTTCAGCACCAGCACCTGAAAGCGCCGCGGCGTTGCCTCAGCCATTCTTCGCCTCGAATTCCTTCATATACGCCACCAGCGTCTGTACGCCTTCAATGGGCATGGCGTTGTAGATCGACGCGCGCATGCCGCCCACCGAACGATGCCCTTTCAACTGCACCATGCCACGCGCCTGCGCGCCCTTCAGGAAGGCGTCATCCAGCGCGGTATCGCGCAGCCTGAACGGCACATTCATCAGCGAGCGGCAGTCTTTCGCGACCGGGCTCGAATAGAACGCCGTCGTGTCGAGGTAGTCATAAAGCAGTGCCGCCTTGGCGCGGTTGTGCTTTTCCATCGCGACCAGGCCGCCGCGCGCTTCCAGCCAGCGAAACACGAGGCCGGCGACATAGATGGCGTAGGTCGGCGGCGTGTTCAGCATCGAATCGTTCTCGGCCTGTTCCTTGTAGTTGAACGCAGAGGGCGTGAAGCTCGCCGCGCCACCCAAGAGATCGTCGCGAACGATGACAATCGTCAAGCCCGCCGGGCCGATATTCTTTTGCGCACCGCCGTAGAGCAGGCCATACCTGGCAACGTCGAACGGTCGCGACAGCAGGTTCGACGACACATCGGCCACCAATGGAACGCTGCCGACATCGGGTGTGAAACCATACTCGACGCCGCCTATCGTTTCGTTGGAGCAGATGTGAACGTAGGCGGCATTCGCATCGAGCGTCCAGGTGTCGCGCCTGGGGATCGTCGTGTAGCCCGAGTCTTTGGCGCTCGCCGCGACGTTGACCTTGCAGTAGCGCAGCGCCTCCTGAATCGACTTCTTCGACCACTCACCGGTGTCGATGTAGTCCGCGCCGCTCTTGCCTCGCAGCAGGTTCATCGGCACGATGGCGTTCTCGGCGATCGCGCCGCCCTGCATGAACAGAATCCGGTAGTTCGCCGGCACCGCAAGGAGCTTGCGCAACAGGGCCTGTGCCTCGGCGTGAATGCCCATGAACTCCTTGCCGCGGTGGCTCATCTCCATCACCGACATGCCCGAGCCGTGCCAGTCGAGCATCTCGTCGGCGGCCTGGCGCAATACGGGTTCCGGCAGCGTGGCGGGGCCGGCGCTGAAGTTGAATACGCGGGGCATGGCGTTCGTCTGCGCAGGGCAGGTTGTGCAAAGGGGAGCAGAGCATAACCACAAACGCCGCAGCGTCTGTTGCGCGGCACCAATCGGCAGCGGTCGGCGCCATGGCGCGGGCGCGAGGCACAGCACCGTCGACAAGGGGCGCCAGGGTGCCCCGTCGCGGCCTGCCGGCCAGCCGCCAGAGCGAGGCAGTGCCCGCGACCAGCGCACGGGCTTGCCCCTGCCGACCTGGTTCAGGGTCTGCGTCCGATCGCCGCGTACAACTCGCGCATCGGCACCATGCGACCATGCAACGGCAGGATCAGATCCACGCTCAAGCCCAGGCGCTCGATGTTCTGCACCAGATTCAGATTGTTCGCATTGGGCAGCGTGGGCGGGGGCATTCCGGCGGACTGCGGGGTGTAGGCGTCGGCTTCGATGAGGATGCGCTCTTTGGGCAGATAGACCATCAGCAAGCCCGCGGCATGGATGCTTGCGTCGATCTCGTGGACCTCGATGCGCCGCGTATCGTCACTCAGTTCGTAGATGCCGAGCACGCCGACGATGTTGGCGCTGCGCCCCGAACGCGCCAACAGGTCGGGGCTGATTCGATTCGGATTGCTGAATGCGCGCTCGAACGGGCCCTTCGCGACGGCGCTGGTGAGAATCGTCGCGCCTTGCGCCACCGCGGCCCGCAGGCCTCCGGCGTGGTCGAAATGGTGATGCGAATTGATCACAAACCGAATCGGCTTGCCGGGAACGAGTTTGCGCGCCTCGGCCAACACGGCAGCGGCGCGGGCGTCGTAGAGTGGGCTTTCCACCAACACCAGGTGGTCGCTCATTTCGATCAGAACGCTGTGATGCGAACCGCCGGCGAGGTACCACACGCCGTCGGCCGCTTCTTCGGCGACCACGCGTTCGCTGAAATTGCGCACCGTGTCGGGCACGACGATGTCGGACGCCGGATTCGTCTGCACCTCGCGCACCGCGACGTCGAGCACCTCGAAGCCACCCTGGCTTTGGCGGATGCGCGTCGGGAACATGACGCCGCCGAAGTCTTTGTAGTCGAGGAATGTCGTGACCACGTCGGTGTCGCCGGTCACCGGGTGCGGCCGCCGCGATTCGATGCGCTCGACCAGGTTGGTTGCACCGATCAGCAGCGTGGCGCTGAATCGCCCCGGCTCGGTGAACGAAACCGCCTGCACCGTCCTGCCGTCGACGATGCGCGGTGCGAGCGTGCCGCCGTTGCGCAGCGCGGCTTTCAGCGCGCCGTGCGGCGTGGTCCACAAATCGTGGATGCGCTCGTCCAGTGCCAGCGGCGCCGCTGTCGCCGCCGGACCGGCCAGGTTCCAGGCGACGTTTCCGCGCAGCAGGCCGACTCCGCGTTGTTCGCCCAGGCCCATCAGCGGCAGCGCACCGCCGCCGTTGGGTTCGGCACGCGCCCGGCCGAATTCTTCGCGCAGGGCGCCGTTTTGGTAGTCCGCCAGGCGCGTCAGCGATGTGTAGTTCAATCGCGGCCAGGCCATGCCGGGAACAAAGGCTTGGCCGAACAGAGCGCCGCCCCCCTGCGCCGAGAAGCGGATCGAATTCAGGCCGATGCCGCCCATGGCTTGTTCGGCCTGGCGCAACAGCGGTGCGGCGTCGGGCTGAAGCAAGCTGCCGCACGCGGCCAAGCAAAGAACGGTGGCCGCGAGACTGGCCAAGACAATTCGACGACGCATCATGTTTCTCCGCAAGTTGCAGAACGGCGTGGGAGCGCGCCCACGCATTAAGCTTGCGCATGCGCCGGGCCATGGGCC
>JAEMQF010000090.1 GCA_022758925.1 Burkholderiales bacterium
CTTGCAGGCCGCGCCCTCGCAGAGCTCGGGCCCTTCGCCAGGCACGATGGCTCTTCAAGAGCCCTCGTGTCCGGGCTCAGCGCCGTTTGCCGCCGAGGATGCCGCCGAGCACACCGCGAATGATTTCGCGGCCAACGGCCGAGCCGATGCTGCGCACTGCGGAGCGCGCCGCCGCTTCCGCCAGGCCTTCGCGCTTGCCGCCGCGCGGGCCGGTAGAGCCAAACAGCACATCCTTCATGCCACCGAGCATCCCGCCTTCGGCAGCAGGCGGCGGTGTCTGCCCAGGTCGAGCGTTCGCCGGCAGGGTGGCGCCTGCTGCAGTCGATGCGGTCGCTGCGCGCGCTGGTGCGGATGAAGCGCCGGCAGGTGCGGCGCTCGATGCCGGCCCGGACAGCACCCGGCCCTTGAGCCGCTCGTACGCCGAATCGCGGTCGACCACCTTTTCGTAAACACCCGCGACCAATGAACCCGCAATCAGCGCCTTGCGCTGCTCGGGCGTGATCGGACCGATCTGACTGCCCGGGGGCGTGACGAAAACGCGCTGCGTGATGCTGGGTCGGCCTTTTTCGTCGAGAAAACTCACCAGCGCTTCGCCCACGGCAAGTTCGGTGATGGCGGTTTCGACGTCGAGCTTGGGGTTGGCGCGCATGGTGCTGGCGGCAGCTTTCACTGCCTTCTGGTCGCGCGGCGTGAAGGCGCGCAACGCGTGCTGCACCCGGTTGCCCAGTTGCGCCAGCACGGCGTCGGGGATGTCGAGCGGATTCTGCGTCACGAAGTACACGCCCACACCCTTGCTGCGAACGAGGCGCACGACGAGTTCGATGCGCTCCACCAGAGCTGCCGGCGCGTCCTTGAACAGCAGGTGCGCTTCGTCGAAGAAGAATACGAGTTTGGGCTTTTCGAGGTCGCCGACTTCGGGCAACTGCTCGAACAGCTCGGACAGCATCCACAACAGGAAGGTCGCATACAGGCGCGGGTTGTTCATCAACTTGTCGGCCGTCAACACGTTGACGACTCCACGGCCGGCGTCCGTCTGCATGAAGTCGGCGATGTTGAGCATCGGCTCGCCGAAAAACATGTCGCCGCCCTGTTCACCGATTTGCAGCAGCCCGCGCTGGATCGCGCCGACGCTGGCGGCGCTGACGTTGCCGTATTCGGTGGTGAACTGCGAGGCGTTTTCGCCCACATGCTGCAGCATCGTGCGCAGATCCTTCAGGTCGAGCAACAGCAGGCCGTCGTCGTCGGCAATCTTGAACACGAGCTGCAGCACGCCTTGCTGGACTTCGTTCAGCGCGAGCATGCGCGCGAGCAGCAGCGGCCCCATGTCGCTGACGGTGGCGCGCACCGGATGGCCCTGCGTGCCGAACACGTCCCACAGCGTGGCCGGGCAGGCCACGGCATCAGGTGGGGCCAGGCCGCGCTCTTTGAGCACGGCGGCAAGCCTGTCGCTCAACCTGCCGCTTTGTGTGATGCCGGTCAGGTCGCCTTTCACATCGGCCAGGAACACCGGCACGCCGATGCGGCTGAAGTTCTCGGCCAGCGTCTGCAGCGTGATCGTCTTGCCGGTGCCCGTGGCGCCGGTGATCAACCCGTGCCGATTCGCCAACGCCGGCAGCATGAAGCACTCGATGCTGCCGCGCTTCGCGACGAGAAATGGTTCAGCCACGGTCTTGCTCCTGGGACGACACGTAAAATTGCAGTCTATCCAACAATCAGGGTGGGCCGCTCGTGGATTGACTTTCGCGGGTGAACCCGCATCGCAGGAGCAGCAATGGCCGGCCATTCCAAGTGGGCCAATATCCAGCACCGCAAGGGCCGCCAGGACGAAAAGCGCGGCAAGGTCTGGACCCGAATCATCCGCGAGATCGTCGTTGCGGCGCGCCAGGGCGGCGGCGACCTGGGCATGAATCCGCGCCTGCGCCTGGCCGTGGACAAGGCCAAGGCCGCGAACATGCCAGCCGACACCATCAAGAAGAACATCGACAAGGCCACAGGGGCGCTCGAAGGCGTGAACTATGAAGAGATCCGCTACGAGGGCTATGGCATCGGCGGCGCGGCCGTGATCGTCGACTGCATGACCGACAACCGGGTGCGCACCGTTGCCGAAGTGCGCCACGCCTTCAGCAAATACGGCGGCAACCTCGGCACGGAGGGCTCGGTCGCGTTCCAGTTCAAACATTGCGGGCAGTTCATCTTCGCGCCCGGCACGGATGAGGACAAGGTGATGGAGCTGGCGCTGGAGGCCGGCGCAGACGACGTGGTCACGGGGGACGATGGCACAATCGAAGTGCTTTGCGTGCCGGTCGAATTCGAAGCCGTGAAGGCGGCGCTGGAAGGCGGCGGCCTGAAACCTGAACTTGCCGAAGTGACGATGCGCGCCGAAGCCAGCGTCGATCTGTCGGGGGAAGATTCGCAGCGCATGCAAAAGCTGCTCGACGTGATCGAAGACCTGGACGACGTGCAAAACCTGTACCACAACGCGGTGCTGGATGAATGATCTGCCCCCGAACTCGCGCTCGCTCGCGGCCCGCTGAGCCAGCGTTGTCCGGTCTCAGGCCGGGCAGTGCGCGATGAAGATCCTCGTCATCGGCAGCGGCGGGCGTGAACACGCTCTGGCGTGGAAGCTGGCCCAGTCCGAGCGTGTACAGATGATCTACGTGGCGCCGGGCAATGGCGGTACGGGGGCGGACTTTCGCTTGCGCAACGTACCGATCACCGAACTCGAAGAGTTGGCCGACTTCGCGCAGCGCGAGAAGATCGCGCTCACCGTTGTCGGCCCCGAGGCGCCGCTGGCGGCCGGTGTCGTTGACCTGTTCCGCGAGCGCGGCCTGCGCATTTTCGGCCCGACGCGCGCCGCCGCCCGGCTCGAAAGCTCGAAGGCCTTCGCCAAGGCGTTCATGCAGCGCCACAAGATTCCCACGGCGGCGTTCGAGACGTTTGTCGATGTGGCCAAGGCGCATGCCTATGTGGAGGCGAAAGGTGCGCCGATCGTGATCAAGGACGACGCCCTGGCCGCAGGCAAGGGCGTGGTCGTCGCGACCACACTCGATGCAGCGCATCAAGCGATCGACTCGATGCTGGGCCGCGGCGCGCCAGGCGCTACACGCGGCGTGCCGCAAAACGCAGGCGCAGACGAGAGCAGCGCACCGCGCATCGTGATCGAAGAGTTCCTCAGCGGTGAAGAAGCGAGCTTCATCGTCGTCTGCGACGGCCACAACATCGCGCCGCTCGCGACCAGCCAGGACCACAAACGCCTGCTCGATGGCGACGCCGGCCCGAACACCGGAGGCATGGGCGCCTACTCGCCGGCGCCGATCGTCACGCCCAATGTGCATGCCAGGGCGATGCACGAAATCATCATTCCGACCATCGCCGGCCTGGCCGCCGAGGGCATCGTCTACACCGGGTTCCTGTACGCCGGCCTGATGATCGATGCGCGTGGCCAGCCGCGCACCGTGGAGTTCAACTGCCGCCTGGGCGACCCGGAAGCGCAAGTGATCCTGATGCGACTGAAGACCGATCTGCTCGAGGTCTTGCTGCACGCGACCGACGGCACGCTGGGCAGCATCGAGATGCAATGGGACCGGCGCAGTGCGCTCGGCGTGGTTCTCGCCGCGGCGGGCTACCCTGTGGAGCCGCGCAAGGGCGACACGATCACGGGGGTGCCGGCCGAGACGCCCGACACCTGTGTCTTCCACGCCGGCACGGCGCTGCAGGACAAGAAACTCGTCAGCTGCGGCGGGCGCGTGCTTTGCGCCACGGCACTGGGCGAGCCGCTGAAGGCGGCGCAGACGCGTGCCTATCAACTGCTGCAAGGCATATCGATCGACGGCGGGCAGTTTCGGCGCGACATTGGCCACCGCGCCATCAAGCGATGAATCAATCGGTCCGTGGCTGAGGCATTGCCGATCCAGTTGCAGGGCAGCCCGACGGCTCGTGCGCTGTTGCGTCTGGCCGGTTGGCGCGTGCTGTTCGATGGCCTTCCCGCGCGCCAAGGCGTGCTGATCGTCTATCCGCACACGTCGGCCTGGGATCTTGTCGTCGGCATGTTCGCCAAGTGGACGATCGGCATCCAGGTCACTTTCTGGGGCAAGGACACGCTCTTTCGCGTGCCGCTGTTCGGCACCTGGCTGCGCTGGTTGGGCGGAGTGCCGGTGGATCGTGCGGCGCCGCACGGCATCGTCGGGCAGATGGCGCAGGCTCTGGTCAATGCACGCGAACGCAACCAGTTTTGCTGGCTCGCCCTGAGCCCGGAAGGAACGCGCAAGTATCGCGACGCCTGGCGCTCCGGCTTTTATCATGTGGCGCTGCAAGCCAGCGTTCCGTTGGGCCTGGTTTGCTTCGACTACCGCCGGCGCGAAATCGGGATTCGCAACTTCCTGAAGCTCAGCGGCGACGTCGGGCTCGACATGGCGAACATCGCCGCGATTCTGGGCACCTGCACCGGTTGCAACCCGGCACAGGCGGCGCCGATACGGTTGGACGCATGAAGATCGACAGCGTCAGGGCCTACTTTCTGGGGCTGCAAGAGGCAATCGTGCAGGCCATGCAGCGCGAGGGCGGCGAGCCGTTTCGCACCGACGCATGGGTGCGCGAGCCCGGGGCGAAGCTCGAAGGCGACGGCTGTTCGCGCCTGATCGAAGGCGGCGCCTTGCTCGAGCGTGCCGGCTGCAATTTTTCGCATGTCAAGGGCAAGTCGCTGCCGCCCTCGGCGACCCAGCACCGCGCCGAGCTTGCCGGCGCGGCGTTCGAAGCGCTCGGCGTCTCGCTCGTATTCCACCCGCGCAACCCCTATGTGCCCACGGTTCACATGAACGTGCGCATGTTCGCCGCGTTGCCGGCCGGGACCGAGCCGGTCGTCTGGTTCGGCGGCGGCATGGACCTCACGCCCTACTACGGCTTCGAAGACGACGCGCGCCATTTCCACGAAGTGAATCGAAGCGCGCTGCTGCCGTTCGGCGCCGACAAGTACCCGCGCTTCAAGAAGTGGTGCGATGAGTACTTCTTCCTCAAGCACCGCAACGAGCCGCGCGGCATCGGCGGGGTGTTTTTCGACGACCTCGGTGAGCTCGGTTTCGACGGCGGTTTCGCGCTCACGCGCTCGGTGGGCGATGCATTCCTGGGCGCCTACCTGCCCATTCTGCGGCGCCGGCGCGACCTGCCGTTCACGGAGCGCGAACGCGACTTCCAGGCTTACCGGCGCGGCCGTTACGTCGAGTTCAACCTCGTGTTCGACCGCGGCACGCTGTTCGGCCTGCAATCGGGCGGGCGCACCGAAAGCATTCTGATGTCGATGCCGCCGATCGTGAAGTGGCGCTACGACTGGCATCCTGAAGCGGGTACACCTGAGGCCCGCCTGTACAGCGATTTTCTGCGACCTCGCGATTGGCTGAATGCCGAGGCTGGCGCATCGGGCGACTCGGGCGACGTGGGCGAAGCCGGTGCCATGGCAGGCGAATGAGCGCCGCTGAACCTGCCGCTTCAGACCAGACCCCCGGCCAGGAAGACTCCGGCGCGGCCCGGCGTCCGCCTGGGAGTCGCATCGGCATCTTCGGTGGCAGCTTCGACCCGGTGCACAACACGCACCTGGCGCTGGCGCGTGTCGCGCTCGAAGATCTTCAGCTGGATCGATTGTTGTGGGTGCCGGTCGGCCAACCGTGGCAAAAGTCGCGCCAGCTTGTGCGCGCCGCCGACCGCGCGGCGATGCTCGCGCTGGCGATTGCCGACGAGCCGCGTTTCCAACTGGAAAGCTGCGAACTGCTGCGTACCGGGCCGAGCTATACCGTGGACACGGTGCGCGAACTGAGCGCACGCGAAGCCTACCGCGGTGCGAAGTGGTTCCTGATCATCGGCCAGGACCAGTTCGCCCAGTTCCATACCTGGCATGGGTGGGAAGAACTGGTGCGGTTGGTGACCCTAGCCGTCGCCAATCGTGCCGGCGACCCGCCGCACTCGAACCCGGATGTGGCCGCGGCCAGCGGCAGCGTGATCGAGTTGCGTTTGCCGCCGAGCACGGTCTCGGCCACGGACCTACGATCGCGCATGGCGCTGGGCGACGATATCGCCGCCATGGTGCCGAGCGCCGTGGCACGTTATATTGACCAACATGGCCTGTACCGAGGCCCACTCAGGAGCTGAATGGACATCCGCAAACTGCAACGCGCCATCGTCGATGGTCTGGAAGACGTGAAAGCCCAGAACGTCGTTGTGTTCAACACCGAACACCTCACCCCCTTGTTCGAGCGCGTCATCGTCGCCTCGGGCGCGAGCAACCGGCAAACCAAGGCCTTGGCCAGCAGCGTTCGCGAAACCGTGAAGAGCCGCGGCATGGACGTGCTGCGCACCGAGGGCGAAGCAAACGGCGAGTGGATCATCGTCGACTGCGGCGCCGCCGTGGTGCACGTGATGCAGCCGGCGATCCGCGACTACTACCACCTCGAAGAGCTCTGGGGCGACAAGGCGGTGCGCATGAAGATCGATGCCGCGCCTGCGACGCTGGTGAAGGCCGCGCCGGACCAGGCCGCGCCGCGCTCGCCCGAGCCTACGCAGCGCAAAGTTGCGGCGCGCAAGGCCGCGCCACGCAAGGCCGCACCACGCAAGGCCGCGCCGCGCAAGGCCGCGCCGCGCAAGAAGGCCTCGGCTTCGTCCGACGGCGCGCGCCAGCCGCTGTCGCAGGCCGCGCCGGGGCGCAAGCGAGTCTTGGCGAGCGCTGCGAAGAAGACCGCGGCGCGGCCGCCCGCCGCGCGCAAGGCCGATGCCGCGAAACGCACGGCGAAGAGTGCGGCGCCACGCGCTGCGAAGGGCGCCGCGCCACGCGTTGCGAAGGGCGCGACGCCACGCGTTGCGAAGGGTGCTGCAAAACCAGCGAAGAAGCGCTAACGCGTTCGCGGGACCGGATGAAGCTGCTGCTGATCGCAGTCGGGCAGCGCCCGCCGGCCTGGGCGCAGCTGGCCTACGAAGAGTTCGCGAAGCGTTTTCCACCCGAGATGCGGCTGCAGCTGAAGTCCGTGAAAGCCGAGCCGCGGCAAGGGCGCAGCCAGGTTCAGGTGCTGGCGCTCGAGGCCGCACGCATCGAAGCGGCCTGCCCCAAAGGCGCGCGCCGCGTCGTCTTCGACGAACGCGGCGAACGACTCAGCACGGCGCAACTCGCCGCGCGGCTCCAGGCCTGGGCGCATGACGCGCGCGACGTGGCGCTGCTGGTCGGAGGCGCCGACGGTCTGGACCCGGCGCTGAAGGCCGGCGCCGACGAGAGCATTCGCCTGTCCGACCTGACCCTGCCACACGCCCTGGCGCGAGTGCTGGTCGCCGAGGCGCTCTATCGCGCATGGACCGTCACCGTGAATCACCCGTACCACCGCGAGTAGTTGCTGCAGCGTGTTGCCGATGCACCGGAATGACTTCGTTTACCTTGCTTCGGCGAGCCTGCGCCGGAGCCAGTTGCTCGATCAGCTCGGTGTGCGCCATCAACTGCTCGTCGCCGACGCCACTGAAGACGCCGAAGCGCTGGAAGCCACGCGCCACGGTGAGTTGCCCGCCGCCTACGTTCGGCGCGTGACGTCGGCCAAGCTGTGTGCGGCGCGCGCGCGGCTTGCGCGGCGCGGCTGGCCCATCGCGCCGATCCTGTGCGCCGACACGACCGTCGCGCTGCGCACGCAGATTCTCGGCAAACCGGCTGACGCGGCGCAGGCGATCGCGATGCTGACGCTGCTGTCCGGGCGGCCACACCGCGTCATCAGCGGCGTGGCGCTGTTCGACGGCCGGCGCACCACGTCGCGCCTGAACATTTCGCATGTGCGTTTCGGGGTCATCCCACGCAGCGAAATCGAGGCCTATGTCGCGAGCGGAGAACCCTTCGGCAAAGCCGGCGCCTACGCGATCCAGAGCCAGGCCGCGCGCTGGATCGAGCACATCGACGGCAGCTACACGGGCATCATGGGGCTGCCGCTTTTCGAGACGGCGCAACTGTTGAGGCGCCTGTTGCCGCGCGCCTGACCCGCGCCATGAACTCGGGCTGGGCGTGCGCCGCTTCGCTCACAATCGTCACCATGCAGGACATACTGATCAACTGGGCGCCGCAGGAGACGCGCGTCGCCGTCGTCGAAAACGGCGTGGTGCAGGAGTTGCACCTCGAACGCGCGCTCGAGCGCGGCCTGGTGGGCAACATCTACGCCGGGCGCGTGGTGCGCGTGCTGCCCGGCATGCAGTCGGCGTTCATCGATATCGGCCTGGAGCGCGCGGCGTTCCTGCATATCGCCGACGTCCATGTGAACGGCGCGAACGCATCGAGCAGCGCGAATGGCTCCAACGGCGCCGCCGGCTTCATGGGTCCGGGCGGGCGCAGTGAAACCCCAGGCGCGGCGCCGACGCCGATCGAGCGCCTCGTGTTCGAGGGCCAGACGCTGACGGTGCAGGTCATCAAAGACCCGATCGGCAGCAAGGGCGCCAGGCTCTCGACGCAGATCTCGATCGCCGGGCGATTGCTCGTGTTCTTGCCGCAAGACGACCGTATCGGCATCTCGCAAAGAATTTGCTCACCCGAACTGCGCGAGCAATTGCGCGCGCGTACGAGTGCCCTGGCGATGCTGCCCGATCCGAGCGGCGTCACCGGCGGCTTCATCTTGCGCACCAATGCCGAAGAGGCGAGCGACACCGAACTCGCCGACGACATCGCCTACCTGCGCAGAACCTGGGCGGCGGTGCGCGACCGATCCTTCAAGCTGCCGCCGGCAACGCTGCTGCACCAGGACCTGAACCTGGTCGAGCGCGTATTGCGCGACATGGCGCACGACCAGACGCAGACGATCCGGATCGACTCGTTGATGCAGTTCGAGCAACTGAAGGGTTTTGGCCGTGAATTCACGCCGACCTCGGTGGCCAAACTGGAACATTACAAAGGCGAGCGGCCGATCTTCGACCTGTTCAACATCGACGAAGAGATCGCGCGCGCGTTGGCGCGGCGTGTCGATCTCAAGTCGGGTGGTTACCTGATCGTCGACCAGACCGAGGCGCTGACCACGGTGGACGTGAACACTGGCGGCTTTGTAGGCGCGCGCAACTTCGACGACACGATCTTCAAGACCAATCTCGAGGCGGCACAGGCGATCGCGCGTCAGCTGCGACTGCGCAACCTCGGCGGCATCATCATCATCGACTTCATCGACATGAAGCGCGAAGAGCATCAGGCGGCGGTGCTCGCCGAGTTGCGCAAACAACTCAGCAAGGACCGCACCAAGATCACGGTGAGCGGCTTCACCCAACTCGGCCTGGTGGAGATGACGCGCAAGCGCACGCGCGAATCGCTGGCCCATGTGCTGTGCGAGCCTTGCCCCGCGTGCCAAGGCAAGGGTCAGGTCAAGACCGCTCGCAGCGTGTGCTACGACATCCTGCGCGAGATCCTGCGCGAGGCGCGCCAGTTCAACCCGAAGGAGTTCCGCGTCATCGCCTCGGCCACAGTGGTGGAGATGCTGCTCGATGAAGAGAGCCAGCACCTCGCGGGATTGAGCGACTTCATCGGCAAGCCGGTTTCGCTGCAGGCTGAAGCGTTTGCGTCGCCGGAGCTTTATGACATTGTGTTGATGTAGCGTTTCACGGCGTCTCGCGCCTGCCCACTTGCCGCCCGCAAACCCGCATGGGTCCGGGCGCTTTCGCGTTGCGCCGGGTCTTCGGGGTCTTGACGCCTCACCAAGCTCCACGCAAATTGGGTCACTTGCTGGGTAGCTGGCGTGGCGGGTGCATCGAGCGATCGACTTGGAGGCCGGGCGCACCAGTCCCACGAAGTCGACCCAGCATTGATCCGATGGCTAACCGGAATGGGTGCAAATGGGCGTCGAAATGGCTTGCCATGCCGCATGATGATCCAGTCGACCACCATTCAAATCACCTCCGAATCCTGGGCCTTGTCGCTGGCATCGATGAATTCAAGGGCGCCTGGAGAGCGCTGGGCACACTGGCACCGGCTCGGCTGTCCGCACTGCTGCGGGTGGCTGAGCCGACCAAGCTGAACGTGCTCGATCCGCAGGTCTACAAGCAGTTCGTCGAGAACGAGTCGTTCAAGCGGTTCGTCGGCGACATAGAGTTCGCGATCACGAGCCCGTGAATGTGCGCCCGGATGGCGTGCAGCAGTGCTTTACGAAGATCGATCAACCTGAATTTGTGCGTGCTGGAAATTCAGCTCCATCGGGATATTGGTCGCTGCTCGGCCCAGTGTGGCGCCACCAGTCCCACCAGACGTGTGGCGTCTTGGCCAAGGTGCACAGCATTGATGAACGATGCAAATAAAGCGACAATCGACGCCTTCCATGCATCGCTCACTGCCTTCATTGCTGTTCCCGGAATACAGGCGCCGAGTCCTCGGGCTGCTCTTGCTCCGGCCCGATGAAGCGCTGCACGGCCGCGAGATTGCACGGCGAACCGGATTGCCAGCCGGCACCATCACCCGCGAGTTGACCAAGCTGGCCGAGGTGGGCCTGCTCAAGCGCGAGAAGCGTGGCAACCAGCAGGTCTACAGCGCCGACACCTCCGGCCCCATCTTTGCCGAGTTGGCGAGCATCCTGCGCAAAACCTCCGGGCTGGCCGACGTCCTGGTCCAGGCCCTTGCCCCCGCCGCGCCGAAGCTGCGCCTGGCTTTCGTGTTCGGCTCGGTGGCGCGGGGGCAGGAGACGGCCGGCAGCGATGTCGACCTCATGCTCGTGGGTGACATGGGATTCCGCGAGGCGGTTGAAGTGCTGTACCCCATCCAGGCCACGCTCGGCCGGGAAGTAAACGTCAAGGTCTTTGCGCCCGACGAGTTCGCCACCAAGGCCGGTACCGAGCCCTTCCTGATCGACGTGCTGGCAAGACCCAAGATCTTCCTGATCGGCAACGCCCATGACCTTGAAGAACTTGTTGGGCATCAGCCTTGACGCTGTCGCGCCCAACAAGGCGCATATCGGCAAGCTCATGGCCGCCGCGCAGCGCAACATCGCCGATGCGCAACTGGCCGGGTTGAGCACCGAGAACCGTTTCGACGCCGCCTACAAGGCCATCATGCAACTCGCGATGGTGGCGCTCAATGCCAATGGCTACCGAACGCTCACCAGCAAGCCCGGGCATCATCAGACAGCGATCCAGACGCTGCCTTCGACCGTGGGCCTGGCTCAAGGCAAGGTGATCGTGCTCGACGCACTGCGCAAGCAGCGCAACCTTTCGGATTACTCGGGCGACTTGGTGCCCGATGCAGTGGCCGCCGAGTGCCTGGCCAGCGCCTCGGACTTGCACGCGCATGTCCGGGCGTGGCTCAAGGTCAACCGGCCAGAGCTTCTTTGACCGCATATGCTTGTGAAGATGACATTGAAGAACCGACACACGCTGCCGCAGAGCGTGATGGAGTCCCTCGGCCCGGTTCAATACGACATTGTGTTGATGTAGCTTCGCGGCAGACCCCGAGACCCATGTTCTCCATCCTCATCCCGACCTGGAACAACCTCGACTACTTGCGCTTGTGCGTCGACAGCATCCGCCGCAACTCGGCGCATGCGCATCAGATCCTCGTGCATGTGAACGACGGCTCGGACGGCACCCGCGACTGGGTGCGCGCCTCTAGCCTGGAGGCCACGTTCTCCGAGACGAACGTGGGCATTTGCCTGGCGGTGAACGAAGCGGCGATGCGCGCGCGGCACGATCACGTGGTGTATCTCAACGACGACATGGTCTGTCTGCCCGGCTGGGATGTGGCGCTGCTCGAACGAGCGCGGCGGATGCCGAGCGACTTGTACCTGCTGTCGGGCACGATGATCGAGCCGCGCGATTCGGGCAACCCGTGCGTGGTCGTCGCCGACTATGGCGACTCCGTGGCCACCTTTCGCGAGGCCGAATTGCTCGCTGCCGCACCGGGCCTGAAGCGTGGCGACTGGTGCGGCGCCACCTGGCCGCCGACACTGGTGCATCGCAACTGGTGGTTCAAGTGCGGCGGCTACAGCACCGAGCTGAGCCCGGGCATGAGCAGCGACAACGATTTCTCGATGAAACTGTGGCATGCAGGCTGCCGCCATTTCATCGGCGTGGGCAATTCGCTCGTTTATCACTTTCAATGCAAGTCCACCGGCAAGGTGGTGAAGAATGACGGCCGGCGCCAGTTTCTCGACAAGTGGGGCATGACGCAGTCGACCTTCGACCGCTACTATCTGCGACGAGGCCAGGCGCTGACCGGCGACGCTGCTTTGAGCGAACCGACGCTGCACGGCACGCCCGGCTTGGCGTGGGCACTGCGCAAGAGCGCCTTGCGAAGACGCTGGGGTTGAACTCTTGCGATACAACCTCGGCCCACTCATTCTTGGATCGACACCCTGTTTGCGCGAGGCCTGTGAATGAAAGCTGTGATTCTTGCCGGCGGCATGGGAAGCCGCATCTCCGAGGAAAGCAACCTGCGGCCCAAGCCCATGATCGAGATCGGCGGCAAGCCGATCCTTTGGCACATCATGAAGATCTATTCGGCCAACGGCGTCGACGACTTCGTGATCTGCTGCGGCTACAAGGGCTACATGATCAAGGAGTACTTCGCCAACTACTTCCTGCACATGTCCGATGTCACCTTCAACATGGCGGACAACACGATGCAGGTCCACCACCGGCAGGCCGAGCCGTGGCGCGTCACACTCGTCAACACCGGCGAAGACTCGATGACCGGTGGGCGCCTGAAGCGCGTGGCGCACTACGTCCAGGATGAAGAGGCGTTCTGCTTCACCTACGGCGATGGCGTGGCCGACGTGGATGTCGCCGCGACGATCGCGTTTCACCGCTCGCACGGCAAGCTCGCCACCGTGACGGCGGTGCAGCCGCCCGGGCGCTACGGCGCGCTGCAGCTCGCGAAGCAGCAGGTCATGGGCTTCACGGAAAAGCCGCGCGGCGATGGCGGCCTGATCAACGGCGGCTTCTTTGTGTTGTCGCCTCGCTGCCTGGAGCGCATTGCCGGCGACGCCAGCAGTTGGGAAGGCGAGCCGCTCTCCGGGCTGGCCGCTGACGGAGAACTGATGGCTTTCCCGCACAGCGGTTTCTGGCAACCGATGGACACGTTGCGCGAAAAGAATCTGCTCGAAGAACTCTGGCAATCGGGGCGCGCGCCCTGGAAGACGTGGTGAGCACTGCGGACTC
>JAEMQF010000315.1 GCA_022758925.1 Burkholderiales bacterium
CTCGCACCGCAGTGCGAAGCACGGAGGTTACCCAATGAGCCCCCGCCCGGCCGTTCCGAAGGCGGCTCGCACCGCAGTGCGAAGCACGGAGGTTACCCAGTGATCGCGGCCGCGACGGCGCTGGCACCGCCCATCGCGACCGACACGGCGCCGCCCTTGAGCGCAGGGCCGGGTTTGCGCTACGGCGCCCTGGGCTTTCCGCTCGCGTTCCTGTCGTTGCCGCTGTACGTCATGCTGCCAAGCTACTACGCCACGCAATACGGCATGGCGCTGGCCACGCTCGGCTTCGTGCTGCTCGCCACGCGCGCGCTCGACGCCGCGCTCGACCCCTTCATCGGCCAGGCAGTGGACGGCCTGTTCGCGGCTTCGACGCGCCGCGCCTGGAGCGTTGCCGCAATTGCCGCGGGCGTGCTGGCTACGGGCTTTGCCGCTTTGTTCTTCCCGCCGGTCCGAGGCAATGCCCTGCTCGTCTGGCTCGCCTCAGGATTGATCCTGACCTACGTCGCCTTCAGCGTCTTGAGCGTCATCCACCAGGCCTGGGGGACGCGGCTCGGCGGCGGCCCGGCGCAGCGCTCGCGCATCGTCGCCTGGCGTGAAGGCAGCGGCCTGGTCGGCGTGCTCGTCGCGAGCGTGTTGCCGTCGCTGCTGGGCATGGGGTCGGCGAGCCTGATGCTGGCCGGCACGCTGGCCATCGGCATCGTCTTGTTGGCCCGGGCGCCGCGCGCGACGCTGCAGAGCCGCGCGGCGCGCACGCATTGGGCATTGCCTTGGCGCAGCGCGCCGTTTCGCCGCCTGCTCGCGGTTTTCA
This sequence comes from Burkholderiales bacterium, assembly GCA_022758925.1. Lineage (GTDB taxonomy): Bacteria > Pseudomonadota > Gammaproteobacteria > Burkholderiales > Burkholderiaceae_C > JAEMQF01. The sequence continues at coordinate 809 of JAEMQF010000315.1, forward strand.
TGCTGAACGGCATCGCGAGCGCGATTCCGGCAACACTGGTGTTGTTCTTCGTGCGCGACCGGCTTCAAGCAGCGCATGCCGAGCCGCTGTTTCTCGGCGCGTACTTCGCCGCTGCGGCACTGTCGATTCCGCTCTGGGTTCGCACCGTGCACTGGCTCGGTCTGGCGCGCGCATGGCTCGCGGGCATGGGCCTGGCGATGACGGCGTTCGCATTCGTTCTTGCGCTCGGCGCGGGCGATCTTGCCGGCTTCCTGGCGGTGTGCATCGCCAGCGGCATCGCGCTCGGCGCTGATCTGACCATCCCCGGCGCGCTGCTGACCGGGGTGGTGCAACGCTCGGGCCACGCCGGGCAGGCCGAAGGGGTCTACGTCGGATGGTGGAACTCGGCCACCAAACTCAATCTCGGTTTGGCCGCGGGCGCGGCGCTGCCGCTGCTTGCGGCCGTGGGCTATGCCCCGGGCCAGCGCGACGCCCAAGCCTTGCAGATGCTGAGCCTCGCCTACGTCGCAGTGCCGTGCGGATTGAAGCTCATGGCAGCGGCACTGCTGTGGTACGAATGGATCTGGACCAAGGCCGACGAATGAAAAATCAGACCAACCCGGCACCGCGCCTTGCGCGACGCATCGCCGCAGCCGCTACCGCTTGCCTCGCCGCATTCGTGCTGGCAGGCTGCGCCGGCCCTCAACTCGCAGACCATGCCCAAGAGCGGCCGGTGTTCAACTTCAAACAGTACTTCAACGGCAAGCTCATCGCCCACGGCATGGTCAGCGACCGGGGAGGCAAGGTCTTGCGCCGCTTCGTCGTCACGATGCGCTGCGATTGGGTCGGCGATTCGGGCACGCTGGACGAGCAGTTCGTCTACAACGACGGCGAGCTTCAGCACCGCGTCTGGCGCGTGCGTGCGCAAGCCGACGGTCAATTCATCGGCACCGCGGACGATGTGGTGGGTCAGGCCGTCGGCGCCTCAAGCGGCTCGGCCTTCAATTGGCGCTACACCCTCAAGCTGCCGGTGGGCGGCGATGTCTACGAGGTGGAGTTCGACGACTGGCTGCACCAGATCGACGAGCGCACGGTGCTCAACAAGGCGGTCATGAGCAAGTTCGGCGTGCGCGTCGGCGAGGTCGTGCTGTCGTTCAGCAAGTTGTGATGCGATGCCGTTGAATCCCGCAATTGACGACTGGCGCGACCGCGTCGTGTGGATCGTCGGCGCCTCCTCGGGCATCGGCCGCGCGACTGCACATGAGCTGCATGCGCGCGGCGCCGTGGTCGTGGTGTCGGCGCGCAACCTCGATGCGCTGGGCGAGTTTGTCGCCGCCCATCCGGGCAGCCATGCCATGGCGCTCGACGTTTCCGACGCCACCGCGCTGGCTGCGGCGTCGCGCCGGGTCTTGGCGCTGCGCGGGCGCATTGACCTGGCGATGTACTGCGCCGGCCACTATCGCGCGATGCGCGTCGCCGATTTCAACCTCGCCGATGCGCTGCGGCACATGCAGATCAACTACGGCGGCGCGCTGCACCTGCTCGACGCCGTACTGCCGATCCTCACGGCGCAAGGGCACGGCCACATCAGCCTGGTGTCGAGTGTCGCGGGCTACCGCGGCTTGCCGAACTCGATGGCCTACGGGCCGTCGAAGGCAGCGCTGCAGCACCTCGCCGAGACGCTATACCTCGACCTGAGCCGCGCCGGCATCGGCGTCTCAGTGGTGAATCCGGGCTTTGTCGCAACCCCGCTCACCGCGGCGAATGAATTCAACATGCCTGCACTGCTGACACCGGAGCAGGCGGCGCAGCACATCTTGCGCGGCTGGGGCAAAGGGCGCTTCGAGATCCATTTTCCGAAACGCTTCACGCTCTGGCTCAAGCTGATGCGGCTCCTGCCCCATGGCCTGTACTTCGCGGCCGTGCGGCGCGCCACCGGAACGTGAACCCGCCCATGGCGCCACCGACAGCGGCTCTCGCGATCCACCCGCACACGGCGAAAGTTGTCGCGTTCTTTGAAGCCCTGACGCCACAGATGCTGGCGCGGCTCGACGCGGTCTACACCGACGATGCGCGCTTCATCGACCCATTCAATGACGTTTCAGGCCTGGCCGGCGTGCGCCGGGTGTTCGAGCACATGTTCGAAACCCTCGACGCGCCGCGATTCGAGATCCTCTCGACGCTGACCGAGGGCGAGCAGTGTTTCTTGCTGTGGAACTTTCGTTTTCGCCGCAAGGGCCGGCCGGCCACTTCGCTCATCCACGGTTCGACCCACGTCCGCTTCGCCGCGGACGGCCGCATCGCCTGGCATCGCGACTACTGGGATCCGGCACGCGAGTTGTACGAAACCGTGCCGCTGCTCGGCGCGGTCATGCGCTGGCTGCGGCGCCGGCTGTCCGCTGGATCGAGTGTCGAATCACGTTGATTGACGACGCGATGCAAAGCGCCCTCGTCTGGTTCCGGCGCGACTTGCGAGCCGAGGACAACGCGGCCTTGCACCATGCGCTCAAAGCAGCGGCGCGGGTCTGGTGCGTCTTCGTCCATGACACGGAGATCCTTGCCCCGCTGCCGCGCGCCGACCGACGGGTGGAGTTCATCCACGGCAGCGTCGCAGACCTGGACCGCCAACTCGAATCGCTGGCAGCAGCCCGTGGCCGCGGCCAGGTCAGGCTCATCGTGCGCCATGGCCTGGCCACCGAGGAGATTCCGCGGCTCGCGCGAACCCTGGGGGTGCAGGCGGTCTACATCAACCATGACGATGACCCCGCCGCGCTGCAGCGCGACAGCGCGGTGGGCGACGCATTGCGCGCGATGGGTGTCGCGCTGCACGGCCACAAGGATCATGTGGTGTTCGAACGCAGCGAGATTCTCAGCGCTGCCGGCACCCCTTATTCGGTGTTCACACCCTACAAGAATGCGTGGTTGAAGAAGCTGCAGGCGTCGCTTCTCAAGCCCTACCCCGTCGCGCCGCATGCCGCCAATCTGGCGCCCGTCACGGATGAAGTGGCAACGCAGCCGCCCACGCTCGAGCAAATGGGATTCAAGCGCACCAACCTGGCAGCGCTCGGAATCCAGACCGGGAGCGGCGCTGCAATGCAGCTGCTCGACGATTTCATGCACCGCATCGACGCCTACGCGCAGACGCGCGATGTCCCGGCGCTGAACGGGCCGAGCCGGCTGTCGGTGCATTTGAGGTTCGGCACGGTGTCGGTGCGGGCGCTGGCTCGCGCCGCATGGCAGCGAATTCAAGACCGATCGGACTCGGCAGCGACGGGTGCGAAGACCTGGCTCTCGGAATTGATCTGGCGCGATTTCTATCACCAGATCCTGCACCACCATCCGCATGTGGTTCATGCCTGCTTCAAACCCGAATTCGACCGCATCGAGTGGGAGCAAGGCCCATCGGCGGACGCGCTGTTCCTGGCCTGGTGCGAAGGCCGCACCGGCTACCCGCTGGTGGACGCGGCGATGGCGCAGATCAACCAGACCGGCTATATGCACAACCGCCTGCGCATGGTGGTGGCGAGTTTTCTGGTGAAGGACCTGGGCCTGGACTGGCGCTGGGGTGAACGCTACTTTGCGCGGCAGCTCAACGACTTCGACCTGGCTGCGAACAACGGCGGTTGGCAATGGGCCGCGTCAACCGGCTGCGACGCGCAGCCCTGGTTTCGCATCTTCAATCCCTTGCGCCAGAGCGAGAGGTTCGATCCTGAGGGCAAGTTCATCCGCAGCTATCTGCCCCAACTCGCTGCGCTGCCCGACTCCGCGATCCACGCTCCCTGGGCGGCGCGGCCCGTCGATCTGGCCAGCGCGGGAGTGATGATCGGCAACAACTACCCCTCGCCGGTGGTGCATCACGAGCAGGCGCGGCTGAAAACTTTGGCGCGCTTCAAGGCCGTCAGATTGCCCTGAAGCGCGCTCCTGCTTGACGATACGTCAGCGCCGCCCCGGCAGCAAGCGCTGCACCAGCGGATGCAGCACCTTCTTCTCGGTGCCGATCGCGAAGAAATGCTCTTCGACCCCGTCGCAATGCCCGACGCGCTTGACCGCATAGCGGTCGATCAATTCATCGTGCACCAGTTCGGGCGCCGGGAACACGCCCATGCCACCGGACCCGAACGTCTTGAGCAGCGCACTGTCTTCGAATTCGCCGACGATGCGCGGCTTCACGCCATGCTGCTCGAACCAGCGGTCAAGCCGACTCCGAACCGCCGCGTGCGCGGTGGGCAGCAACACCGGAACCTTCTCCAGGGACTTCGGGAATCCGCGCCGCGCCATCGCGAGCAAGGGTGCCGTGGCATACCAGCCCAGAGCCGAAGAGCCCAGCGCGTGGCTGTACAGCTTGAGATTGGAGTTGTTCGGGGCGGCGCGGTCGGCAAGCACGACGTCGAGCCGGTGCAGCGCCAGGTCGCCGAGCAGGTCTTCGAACTCGTCCTGATGGCACAGGAGCCGCAGGGCCGGCTCCTTCAGCACCGGCTCCATCAAGTGCCGCACCACGAGTTTGGGTAGCGCATCGGAGATGCCCACCGCCAGACGCACGCTCGGCGAGCTGACGGCGTCACGCACCGCCGCCGGGAGCAGCTCGCCGAGCTGGAAGATCTGCTCGGCCTGCCGCAGCGCGGCCTGGCCGGCCTCGGTCAACACCAGGCCGCGGCCGGCGGGCTTGAGCAAGGCGTAGCCGAGCGAACGCTCGAGTTCGCGCACCTGGGTGCTGACCGTCTGCACCGCCATGCCCAGGCGCTCGGCGGCGCGCGCCATGCCGCCGGCCTTGGCAACGACCCAGAAATAGTAAAGATGCCGGTAGCTGAAGCTCAGGCTCATGATCAGGTTTCACGGAAGCTTGTCTTCGCAATTGTCTGCTTTTTCAATGCCTTTGCGCACCCTATGCTTCGGCCGCGTTGAATCGGTGGATGTCCGGGTCTGGCGGCGTCGCCAGACGAAGGGCCGAAGCACCCAACGCAGCATCATCGGTCTCGACATCTGCATCATCAAGGAGAACGACCCCATGGACAATTCGACACGAACCCTTCAATCCGGCGCAGCCGCCGCAACCTATCCGATGGTCGCGCTTCCCGCACCGGCGGCATTGGGCACAGCGGCAAGCCGCGTGCTGCGCAACACCTATGCGCTGTTGTCGATGACGCTGTTGTTCAGCGCCGGCGTCGCCGCAGTGAGCCTGGCGTTGAATCTGCCGGCGCCGGGAATCGTCGTCACCCTGGTCGGCTACTTCGGCCTGCTGTTCGCGGTCTACAGACTGAAGAACAGAGGCTGGGCTGTACCCGCCGTGTTCGCCCTGACCGGCTTCATGGGCTACACGCTCGGGCCGGTGCTGGCCAAGGCGCTGGCATTGCCCGCCGGCGGGCAGGCCATCATGCTGGCGCTGGCGGCGACCGGAGCCACGTTCCTCGGCTTGTCGGCCTGGGTCTTGACGACCCGGCGCGACTTCAGCTTCATGGGCGGATTCCTCTTTGCGGGCATGGTGGTGGCGCTGGTCGCCGGGTTGGGCGCGGTGTTTCTGCAAGTTCCCGCACTCGCCCTTGTCGTCTCGGCGATGGTCGCGCTGCTCTCGGCCGGGCTGATCCTGTTCGAGACCAGCCGCATCGTGAACGGCGGCGAGAGCAACTACGTGCTTGCCACCGTCGGGCTGTACGTCTCGATCTTCAACCTGTTCACGAGTCTGCTCAGCCTGTTCGGCATCGGCGGCTCGAACGAGTGAAGGTTCGAGTCACGCAAGAAGCGAACAAGCTGCGCGTGCCGGCCAGCCAGATTGCTGGCCGAAGCCGACGCCCCCGACCTGCTCCTTGCCGCACAGGCTCCTGGGCAATGATGTAGGCCGGCCGTCAAGGTCGACGCCCACAACGCCGCCGGCAGCTCGGCCACTCTCGCCACAGCCGTCGCACAATGAGCGCTGCAGTCCGCAGAGCTCAAGCCCAAGGCTGAACGACTCGAAAGTGCGCCTGCCAGGGCCTGGCAGGCGCCGCTCGTTGCGCCCGGCGCTTCGTCTGGCCCCTGTGTTCAACCGGAGAATGACTCGTGGAATTCCTGCTGGACTTCATCAACTCACCTTTTCTCGGCAAGGCGACCTGGGTCTGGTTGGTCTTCGTCGCTGTCGTCGCGACGTTGCTCGCGCTCGATCTGGGCGTGCTGCACAAGACCGAGCGCGAGATCGGTGTCGCCGAGAGCCTGCTCCTGTCCGGCGGCTACATCGGCATTTCCCTCTTGTTCGGCGCCTGGGTCTGGTGGTTCCTGGGCAGCCAGAGCGGCATCGAGTACTTCACCGGTTTTCTGATCGAGAAATCGCTGTCGATGGACAACGTGTTCGTCATCGCTCTCATCTTCTCGTTCTTCGCGATCCCGCGCCAATACCAGCATCGCGTGCTGTTCTGGGGCATCCTGGGTGTGATCGTGCTGCGTGCGCTGCTGATCGGCGTCGGCGCGGCCTTGGTCAGCGAATTCTCGTGGCTGCTCTACCTGTTCGGCGCGTTCCTGGTGATCACCGGAATCAAGATGTGGATCATTGCCGACCACATGCCCGACATCGGCAACAACCCGTTGCTCAAGTTCCTTCGCCGGCATCTGCGCGTGACGCCCCAGTTGCATGGCAACGCGTTCTTCGTGCGCCAGCCCGACCCGGCCACGGGGGCACTTTCGGTCTGGGCCACGCCGTTGTTCCTGGCGCTGTGCCTGGTGGAATTCGTCGACCTCGTGTTCGCCGTCGACTCGGTGCCGGCGATCTTCGCCATCACCACCGACCCGTTCATCGTCTACACCAGCAACATCTTCGCCATTCTCGGCCTGCGGGCGCTGTACTTCGCGCTGGCCGCGATGATCCATCGCTTCAAGTACCTGAAGTACGCTCTGGCGCTGGTGCTGATCTTCATCGGCACGAAGATCTTCCTGGTCGGCATCGTCGGCAAGATACCGGCCACGCTGTCGCTGAGCGTGACGTTCGGCCTGATCGCCGGCGGCGTGGTGGTGTCGATGTGGAAGACCAGAGGCGTCACGAAACTGTCATAAGCCGGGAATACATTGCGCAGCGAACTCACACCCGAGGCGTTGCGCATGACCTTTTCCAACACCCTTGCCGCGGCCGGCCTGGCCGCCGCGGCGTTGATTCCGACCCTGCTGCCTGCCGCCGCAACGGCGCAGGTGGTCAAGATCGACGGCTCGTCGACCGTCTACCCGGTGACCGAGGGCGTGGCCGAGGATTTTCAGAAGTCAAAACGAGGCGCCATCAAAGTCACGGTGGGCATTTCGGGCACCGGCGGCGGCTTCAAGAAGTTTTGCCGCGGCGAGACCGACATCTCGAACGCCTCGCGTCCGATCCTGGCCAAGGAGATGGCCGACTGCAAGGCAGCAGGCATCGAGTACTTCGAATTGCCGGTCGCGTTCGACGCGCTCACGGTGGTCATGAATCCGAAGAACAGCTTCATCAAGCAGCTCAGTGTCGAGGAGTTGAAGAAGATCTGGGAACCTGCCGCGCAAGGCAAGCTCACGCACTGGAACCAGGTCAATCCGGCGTGGCCGGACGCGCCGATCAAGCTCTTCGGCGCCGGCTCGGATTCGGGCACGTTCGACTATTTCACCGAGGCCATCGTCGGCAAGGCGAAGTCCAGCCGCGGCGACTATACGGCGAGTGAAGACGACAACGTGCTGGTGCAAGGCGTGGCGCAGGACGTGAACGCGATCGGTTACTTCGGCTACGCCTACTATGCGGAAAACCAGTCCCGGCTGAGGGCCGTTCCGATCGTCGACAAGCCCGGCAGCGCGCCAGTGTTGCCCAGCGCAACGAGCGTGCTCGACGGTTCCTACCAGCCGCTCTCGCGGCCGATCTTCATCTACGTCAACGCCAAGGCGATGGCCAAGCCCGAAGTGAAGGAGTTTGTCGAGTACTACATGCGCGAGGGCGCACGCCTGGCGCAGGAAGTCAAGTACGTGCCGTTGCCCTCGGTCGCCTACAAGACCAACCTCGAGCACCTGGCCAAGGGCAAGAAGGGAACCGTGTTCGGTGGCACGGCCGAAGTCGGCGTGACGATCGAGGCGTTGCTCGCACGCGAGGCCAAACTCTGAGCGTACGACACGTCTGCGTGGTTCACCCGATCTCGCAGCGCCAACTGATCGAGCGCGTGGGCCACCCAGTGTGGTGCGCCAGAAATAACGGCACTCCCCACTAGAATGACCGCAGTCGCCATCCCGGCGCGGGATGCCATGATCTCCGAACCGACCCTCGGCGCGGCCAAACTGGCCGAATACGCCCGCCTCAAGCACCGCCGCAAGATTCGCGAACGCCTGATCAAGGCAGCGCTGCTCTTGGCAGCCTGCGTCTCGGTGCTGACCACGCTCGGCATCGTCTACATCCTGCTGAAGGAATCGCTCGACTTCTTCTCGCACGTGCCGCTGTGGGACTTCCTCACCGATCGACAGTGGACGCCGCTGTTCGACGATGCGCATTTCGGCATCATGGTGCTGTTGTCGGGGACGATCAGCAGTTCACTCGTCGCGCTGCTGATCGCGTTGCCGCTGGGCACGACCATCGCGATCTATCTTTGCGAGTTCGCGGGTCACAAGACGCGCGAGGTGATGAAACCGCTGCTGGAACTGTTGAGCGGGGTGCCCACCATCATCTATGGCTACTTTGCGCTGCTGTTCGTGACGCCGATGATCCAGAAGATCTATCCCGCCTTGCCGGGTTTCAACGTGCTGTCGGCCGGCATCGTGATGGGCATCATGATCATTCCCTACGTCTCATCGCTCGCCGAGGATGCAATGCGTGCCGTGCCGATGAGCCTGCGCGAGGGCTCGTACGCGCTGGGCGCCACACGCTACCAGACGGCGGTCAGGGTCGTCGTGCCGGCAGCGTTGTCGGGAATCGCCGCGGCCTACATCCTGGGCATCTCGCGCGCCGTCGGCGAGACCATGATCCTGGCGGTGGCGGCCGGGATGCAACCCAACCTGACGCTCAACCCGCTCGAACCCGCAGCCACCGTCACCTCCTACATCGTGCAGGTCGCGCTGGGCGATCTGCCGCACGGCAGCGTGGGCTACCAGACGATCTTCGCCGCCGGGCTGATGCTGATGCTGTTGACGCTGTTTTTCAACCTGGTCGGCTACTGGATGCGGCGCCAGTTTCGAGAGGCGTATTGATGCAGCCCGCGATCCATGACGCCGCAACCCTGCGCCAGCAGCAGCTGCGCCGCATCATTCGCAGTCACAGGCGCCGCGACACCGCCTTCGGCGTGCTCGGCTTGCTCGCGATGATGGTCGGCGTGCTGACCCTGGCGGCTTTGTTCACCGGCATGGCGATCGATGGCATTCCGCGCCTGTCGGGCGACTTCTTCACCTCATTCCCGTCGCGGCGCGCCGGCCAGGCGGGCATTCTCTCGGCGTGGGTCGGGTCGATCCTGGTGATGGGGGTGACCGCGCTGTTCGCGGTGCCGGTGGGCGTCGCCGGGGCGGTTTACCTCGAAGAGTATGCGCAGAAGAACTGGTTCACCGACGTCATCGAGATCAACATCACGAACCTGGCGGGCGTGCCGTCCATCGTCTACGGCTTGCTCGCGCTGGGCATGTTCGTCTACACGTTCGGGCTGGGCCAAAGCATCCTCACCGCGGGCCTGACCCTGGGCCTGCTGATCCTGCCGATCGTCATCGTCACGACACGCGAATCGCTGCGCGCCATTCCGCAGCAGGTGCGCGAAGGCGCCTACGCCTGCGGGGCGACGCGCTGGCAAGTGGTGCATGACCATCTGCTTCCCTACGGCACGCCGGGAATCCTGACCGGCGTCATCATCGCGCTGTCGCGCGCGATCGGCGAAACCGCGCCGATCATCACGATCGGTGCGTTGACGTTCATCGCCTTCCTGCCGCCGCTGCCGTTCAGCGGCGACCCGCCCGCCGGCGTGTTCGACTGGCTGTTCTCGCCATTCACCGTGATGCCGATTCAGATCTTCAACTGGACCTCTCGGCCGGACCCCGCCTTTCAGCAAAACGCTGCCGCCGCGAGTTTCGTGCTGATCTTCATGACACTGGGCATGAATGCGCTGGCCATCTGGTTGCGCTATCGGCTGCGCAAGAATATCAAGTGGTAGGCCTTGCAGGCGCGACCAAGACACACGAATGACAACAACGAGCCCATGACCGCGACCATCACGCTTCCAGAACAACCCCCGGCGATCAAGGCCGAATCGAAGAACCTGGACTTTCACTACGGGTCGTTCAAGGCCCTGAACGGCGTTTCGATGCCGCTCTACGAACACAAGGTCACCGCCCTGATCGGGCCCAGCGGCTGCGGCAAGAGCACCTACCTGCGCTGCTTCAATCGCATGCACGATCTGTACCCCGGGAATCGCTATGGCGGCAGCATCCATCTCCATCCGGACGAGGTGGATCTGTTGCACGCTTCGGTCGATCCGATCGAAGTGAGAATGCGCGTCTCGATGGTGTTCCAGAAACCCAATCCGTTCCCGAAGTCGATCTTCGAGAACGTGGTCTACGGGCTGCGCGTTCGCGGCGAGAAGTCGCGCAGCTATCTCGAAGACAAGGCCGAAGCCGCATTGAAGGCTTCGGCGCTGTGGGAAGAGGTCAAGAATCGCATGGACGAAGTTGCGGTCAACCTGTCGGGTGGCCAGCAGCAGCGCCTGTGCATCGCCCGTTCGCTGGCCACCGACCCCGAGATCCTGCTGTTCGACGAGCCGACCTCGGCGCTCGACCCGATCGCCACCGGCAGCATCGAAGAGTTGATCCGTGTCATCAAGGACAAGGTGACAATCCTGATCGTCACGCACAACATGCAGCAGGCGGCGCGGGTGTCGGACTATGTGGCCTACATGTACCTGGGCGAACTGATCGAATTCGGCGAGACGCGCGACATCTTCATGAAACCGAAACGTCGCGAGACCGAGGACTACATCACCGGGCGCTTCGGCTGAAGCCGCGTGATGGGCACTCAAACGGAGTCGAAAATGACCGACAAACATCTCTCCACGCAGTTCGACACCGAACTCAGCGACATCTGCACCCGCGTGCTTGAAATGGGCGGCATCGTCGAGGCCCAGGTGGCTCAGGCCGTGGTTGCGTTGATCCAGTTCAGCGCTGAAACCGCGTCCCAGGTGCTGTTGCGCGAGGAACAGGTGAATCAGCTCGAAATGGTGATCGATCGCGAGCTGTCGACGATCATCGCAAGACGCCAGCCGACCGCGCGCGACCTGCGCTTGTTGCTTGCAGTGTCGAAGACGATTGCGAATCTCGAGCGCGTCGGCGACGAAGCCGCGCGCATTGCGCGCAAGGTGCAGCGCATGCTGAACGACGGTGAGCCCAGCCGCATGGGGCTTCCGGTGGCGGACCTGGAGTTCGAATCCGAACTCGCGATCCGCCAGTTGCGCAAGGCGCTGGATGCGTTTGCGCGCCTGGACGTGGAGTCGGCGGTCGAAGTGCTGAAACAGGACCACCTGATCGACCGTGAATTCGAGGCGCTGATGCGCAAGCTCGTCACCTGCATGGTGCAGGACCCGAGCACCATTTCCTCCAGCATCGAACTGGTCTTCGTCGCCAAGGCGCTGGAGCGGGTCGGCGACCACGCCAAGAACATCGCCGAGGTCATCATCTACATCGTCAAGGGCACCGACGTCCGGCACAACCCGCTCGACGCCGTAGAGTCGTTGGCGCGCTGATCCATGAGTCGAATCCTGGTCGTCGAGGACGAGGCGGCGATTGCCGAGCTGGTGTCGCTGAACCTGCGCCACGCGGGTCACGACGTGGCGCTCGCCGCCAGCGCCGAACAGGCGCAGGCCGAGGTCGACGCGATGCTGCCGGACCTGATCGTGCTCGACTGGATGCTGCCCGGCCAATCGGGGTTGGCTCTGGCACGCCGCTGGCGTGAATCGCAACGCACGCGCGAGCTGCCGATCATCATGCTGACCGCGCGCACCCAGGAAGCCGACAAGATCGCAGGCCTGGATGCGGGTGCCGACGACTATCTGGTCAAGCCCTTCTCGACGCAGGAATTGCTGGCGCGCATTCGTGCCCTGCTGCGGCGCAGGGCGCCCGAGACCTTGGGCGCGACGGTGACGATCGACGCACTGAGCGTCGACCCGTCAATCCGCCGCGTCACGGCGCAGGGGCGCGAACTTCGTCTCGGGCCGACCGAGTTTCGCCTGCTGCACTACTTGATGACGCACGCCGAGCGGGTTCACAGCCGCAAGCACCTGCTCGACCGGGTCTGGGGCGACCACGTGTTCATCGAAGAACGCACCGTCGACGTGCACGTGAAACGCCTGCGCGATGCGCTCGCGCCCGCGCAGCGCGAGTCGATGATCGAGACCGTGCGTGGCGTGGGCTATCGGTTCGTGCGCCGGCGCCATGACGTGACGGCTTAGGCCAGCCGGCATGCACTGGCTTTTGCCGCGAATGTTCATGGCACTGGCCGGGTTGGGGCTCGGCACCGGTGTCGGCTACGTCACCGGCGCGGCCATCGGCACGCCGCGCGCGGGCGTGGTCCTGGGCGCTCTCGGCGGCCTGGCGCTGGCGGTCATGATCGATGCGCTGCGGGCGCGTCGACTGCTCGCCTGGCTGCGCAGCACCCAGGTCGTCGATGCGCCGCGCAATTCGGGGTTCTGGGGCGAACTCGGCTACCGCGTCGAGCGTGCGCTGCGCAGCCGCGAGCGTGATCTCGATCATGAACGCGAACGCATCGCCCAGTTCCTGTCGGCGATCGAGGCATCGCCGAATGGCGTGGTGCTGCTCGACAGTCATGGCCAGATCGAGTGGTGCAATTCGACCGCAGGCGCAGATCTGGGCATCGATCCGGAGCGTGACCTGCGCCAACCCTTGACGAATCTGGTGCGGGCACCGGCGCTCGTCGCGCACCTGCATGCGCCGGACAGCATCGAGCCGATCACATTTTCACTGCCGGGCCGGCCCGGGACGTTGTCGGCGTTGATACGCCCCTACGGCGACGGCCAAAAACTGCTGTTGACCCAAGACATCACGCAGCAGTTGCGCGTCGACGAAATGCGGCGCGACTTCGTCGCCAACGTGTCGCACGAGATTGGCACACCGTTGACGGTGCTGGCCGGCTTCGTCGAAACCATGAGGACGATTGAGTTGACGCAGGCCGAACAGCGGCGCGTTCTCGGGCTGATGGCCGAGCAGACGGACCGCATGCGCACGCTGGTCGACGACCTGCTGGCGCTGGCCCAACTCGAAGGCAGCCCGCGCCCGCGCACCGACCAATGGGTCAGCGTCAACGCGTTGATGCAACGCGTCGAGAACGATGCGCGCGCGCTTTCGGCGAACCGGCATGAACTGTTGTTCGAGGCCGACGCTTCGGCAGCGATCGCCGGCAACGAGCCCGAACTGCTGAGCGCGCTGAGCAACCTGGTCATGAATGCGATTCGCCACACACCGCAGCAGGGCCGGATCACGCTGGCCTGGCGGCGCCGCAGCAACGGCAACGGTGTGTTCGAGGTCAGCGACACCGGGATCGGCATTGCACCCGAACACCTGGCGCGGCTGGGCGAGCGCTTCTACCGGGTGGACAGCAGCCGCTCGCGCGCAAGCGGCGGAACCGGCCTCGGCCTGGCGATCGCCAAACATGCAGTGCAGCGCCATGGCGGAGAACTCGAAGTCACGAGCGTCGTCGACAAGGGCTCGGTGTTTCGGCTGGTGTTCCCGGCCGCGCGCGTGCGCTGACGCCCCGCCCACCCGACCTGGCCCTGACAGAGCCATCGCGACGGCGGGTCGCGGCAAACACTTCGCTTTTTCGGAAGTCTGGTTTCGTCGAACGCTGCTTTTTCGCAGCAGCTCGCGCGCCGATAGTCCAGCTTCCGCAGCGTTTCACATCCACCACCGACAGGCGCCTTGACGATGGACCCCTCCACATTTCTCTCGGCGCTGCTGGCCATCGTCGTCATCGACCTGGTGCTGGCCGGCGACAACGCCATTGTCATCGCGCTCGCCGCGCGGGGCCTGCCGGCGCATCTGCAAAAGCGCGCCATCCTCTGGGGCGCGGTCGGTGCGATCGCGGTGCGCAGCTTGATGACGGTGATCGTGGTCTGGCTGCTCAAGATCCCCGGGCTGCTGCTGGTGGGCGGCGCGATGCTGCTCTGGATCGCCTACCGGCTACTCGCGCCCGCGGAAGAATCGGGTACGTCGCAGCACCCGGTGGCCGTGACGTTCTGGGGCGCGATGCGCACCATCGTCATCGCCGACGCCGTGATGGGCCTGGACAACGTGCTCGCCGTGGCAGGAGCGGCGCATGGCAGTTACCTGCTCGTCGTGCTCGGCCTTCTCATCAGCGTGCCCATCGTCGTCTGGGGCAGCGCCCTGGTGCTCAAAGTGGTCGAACGCTATCCGAGCGTCGTCTACCTCGGCGCGGGCGTGTTGGTGTGGACATCTGTCAAGATGATGAGCAGCGAGCCGTTGCTCGGGCCCTGGTTCGACGCCGCGCCGCTCGCCAAGGTGCTGGTGTACGCCGCGATTCCGCTCCTGCTGTGGGCCGGCTTCGTGAAGAACCAGCGCCGCTTCGAGTCGCGCATTCATGCGCGCCTGGCCGAGTTCGCCAGCTTGCGCCCGCGCGGCGCGAGTTCACCCGATTCAAGCGTTCAACCAGTGACCGCCCCAAGAGGAGAGCCCGCCATGCTGAAAGTATTGGTCCCGATCGATGGCTCGGAGAATTCGCTGCGCGCATTGCGCCATGCGATCGCCGAGTACCAGCGCCATCATGAACTGGAGTTGCATCTGCTCAATGTGCAGCCGCAGCTGTCGCGCCATGTCGCGCGTTTCGTGAACCGCAATGACCGCGACAGTTGGCACGCCGAGCGCGCCGCGGCGGCGCTCGCGCCGGCGCGCCACCTGCTCGAACTCGCCGGCGTGCCGCATCACCTACACTGGAGCATCGGCAGTCGCGCCGCGCAGATCTGCGAGACCGCGACGCGCCTGGGCGTGCACCACATCGTGATGGGCACGGCGCGCCGCAACTCGATCACACGCATGCTCGAAAACTCGGTGACGGATCAGGTTCTCAAGGCCACGCCGGTGCCGGTGGAAGTGGTCGCAGGCGATGCCGTTTCAAAATGGGAGAGTTGGGGTCTGCCCGCCGGTGTGCTGGGTGGCGTTGGACTGATGCTGCTCGCTGTCGACTGAGCGACCGGCGAGCCGCCGACAGAGACGCCCATAGAGACGCCGGTAGAGACGCCGCATGAGACGCCGATGAACCAACGCAAGCCGCGCCTTGCGGCAGGCGAGCCGTATCCATTGGAGCGGCTGTTCGGCACCGTTGTCAGCCCGCTCGAGAGTTTCTTGCGCCGTGCCACGGCCGGCGGCATCGTGCTCGTCGCCACGACCCTGCTGACGCTGGGAATCGCGAACTCATACCTGGGCGCGCCCTTTGCCCATTTCTGGGAGTTGGGCGCGGGGTTGAGCTTCGGCTCGTGGGGGCTCGAGCAGTCGTTGCACCATTGGGTCAACGACGGCCTGATGGCGCTGTTCTTCCTGGTCGTCGGCCTGGAGCTGAAACGCGAAGTGCTGGTGGGCGAACTCTCGTCGCTGAAGGATGCGGCGCTGCCCGTGTTTGCGGCGCTGGGCGGCATGCTGATCCCGGCGCTGACCTACCTCTGGCTGAACCCACACGCGCCGCAGCTGCGCGGCTGGGGCATCCCGATGGCGACCGACATCGCGTTCGCGATCGGCATCCTGGTCTTGTTGGCGAGCAGAGTCCCGCGTGCACTGACGGTGTTCCTGATGGCATTGGCGATTGCCGATGACCTGGGAGCGGTGCTCGTCATCGCCCTTTTCTACACCGACGCGCTGGATCAAGCAGCACTGCTCAACGCGGCGCTGGTGCTGGGGTTGCTGATCCTGCTCAATCGCGGCGGTGTTCGTCAGCGCCTGGCCTATTCAGTGCTCGGCGTGTTGCTCTGGTATTTCACGCTGCGCAGCGGCATTCATGCAACGCTCGCCGGGGTCTTGCTGGCGTTCACGATTCCGGCGCGTCCGCGGCACACCCCGCATCAGTTCGACGCGCGCGTGTCGCAGTTGCTCGCAGCGTTTCGCGCGCATCGCGACGACCCGAACACCGCGAGCGACCTGCTCACCAGCCACGACATGGGGACGATCGCCGCCAGCCTCGAACACGATGCGAAAGCGGTGCAGAGCCCGCTGCAGCGCACCGAGCATGGACTGGGTGCACCGGTGGCATTTGTCATCCTGCCGCTGTTCGCGCTCGCCAACGCGGGAATCGACTTCCGCGGTACCGATCTGGCCGCGAGTCTCGGCCATTCGATCACGCTGGGCATCGCGCTCGGCCTCGTGCTCGGCAAGTTCGTGGGAATCGGCGGCTTCAGTTGGCTCGCCGTCAGGCTCGGCATCGCGCGCTTGCCGCATGGCGTGAGTTGGCCGCTCCTGTTCGGCGCCGCATGGCTGGGCGGAATCGGCTTCACGATGTCGCTGTTCATCAGCCAGCTTGCGTTCAAGGACCCGGCGCAACTCGAATTCGCGAAGATCGGAATTCTGCTCGGGTCGGCGCTCGCCGCGGTGGTGGGACTGGCGTGGTTGCTGCTCTGTACCCGCGGCCGCCGCCGGGATCAATAGCTTTCGGCCACGACGAATTCGGGTCGCAAGGGTGGCAAAGGTCGCACCGGTCACGCAAGTCGCACCGGTCACGCAAGTCGCACAGGTCGCACAGGTCGCGACAGCAACGACTCGCAGCTCGGCGCCCCCGGCGTTGCGCACCTTTCAGCGCATGCCCCACGGCTGCGCGCAGGCATGATCATGGCTTGCGCGCCATGGCGTCGAGTGAACGCTGCTTCGCGGCCTCAACCGGCGCATTCCAACGTTTGAGCTAAGCCGCGCGCGGAGGCCGAAGGCCGGAGCGCGGCGGCTTGAGCGAAGGGCTAGACCGGGCCTTTGTGAGTGACCGATCTCGCGGAGTTGATAGCTCCTCTCGCACCACCAGGCGCACGGCTTCGATGACCGAGCGTTGCTGTATGCATGCAAGCAAGGCGTCATTCATCAGCGTTTGATAATTTCCAGCGCCAGCTCGCTCGACCTGAGCGCGAAAGTATTCGATGACGGAGTTGTCGATACGAATAGATATCTTCGTTTTTCCTGGCTCATTGGGAACGACCGGTCCCCGACTGGCGCTAGAGAAGTCAATTTCGCGGAACGGTTCAGCGGCGACCTTTTTCATACTGCTTCCTTTGTGGCTTGTTGGCCTTCCACGACGAGATCAGTCGGCAAATATCAGGGGCACGATGGGTGTACACAACCACCAGCAGCGCACCGGTAGCACTCATCCCGAGCGATATGAAGCGCTGCTCGTCAAGCGAGTCAGGATCTTCGCGCGTCAGCGCGTAGTCATCGGTAAGTACCGTAGCCGCCTCAGAAAAGGAAACACCATGCTCGCGGAGGTTGGCTTCAGCTTTGCGTGGGTCCCAATCGATCTTCACGCAGGATAGTGTATGGACAAACGTCGGCTGAGGCAAGTGAACCAGCCGCAGCGCCGGCAGGTGGCGGTTTTTCGCGGTCTAACCCCCGCCCAGCGCGGTCCGCGCGCTCGAAGTGAACCGAGCGCGCTTTGTCACCGCACCTCGGCGGCGTGGCTCGCGTGACTCGGCCGCGCCTTGCGCGCGAGCAGGGTAAAGAACAACGGCACGAAAATCGGCGCGATGAAGGTGGCGACGATCATGCCGCCGAACACGCCCGAGCCCATGCTCTGGCGCGCCGCAGCGCCCGCGCCGGTGGCGAGCACGAGCGGCACCACGCCCAGCACGAAGGCAAGCGAAGTCATCACGATCGGGCGAAAGCGCAGGCGCGCGGCTTCGGCCGCCGCTTCGCGCGCAGTCTTGCCCGCTTCCATGCCCTGCATCGCAAACTCGGCGATCAGGATCGCGTTCTTCGCCGCGAGCCCGATCAACACCACCAGGCCGATCTGGAAATAGATGTCGTTCTCCATGCCGCGCAGGAAGACGAAGCCCAACGCGCCGAGCAGCGCGAACGGCACCGCCAGCACCACCGCCAGCGGCACGCCCCAGCGCTCGTACAGCGCGGCCAGGATCAGGTACACCATCACGAGCGCGAAGCCGAATGCGAACACCGAGGCATTGCCGGCGCGCTTTTCCTGCAAGGCCTGGCCCGTCCATTCGATCGAATAGCCCGGCGGCAACACGGCGCGAGCGGTTTCCTCGACGGCGCGGATCGACTCGCCCGAGCTGAACCCGGGTTTCGCGCCGCCCAGCACCTTGGCCGCGATGTAGCCGTTGTAGCGCTCGATCTGCTCCGGGCCGACGATGTCGGTCACCGTGATCAGCGTTCGCAGCGGAATCATCTCGCCGCTCGAATTCGAACTGCCGCCAGCGCCTGCGCCTTGGGCCGGCGCGGCGTTTCCTTGGGCGCGCACGTAGATGCGGCCCAGGTCGTCGGGCTTGGAGCGAAACGCCGCCTCGGCCTGCATCGTCACGCGGTAGGTGCGCCCCGACAGGTTGAAGTCGTTCACGTAGAGCGACCCCATCTGCGCTTGCAGCGCTGCGAACACGTCGTTCACCGGCACGCCCAGGGCCAGCGCCTTTTCGCGGTCGACCTCGACCCGAAGTTGTGGCACGCTGGCGCGGAAGAAAGACTGCGCCGGCGTCAACTCGGGCCGCTGCGCGATCGCGGCGACGAAGTCCTGCGTCACTTGCGCCAGGCGTTTCGGGTCGGCGTCGCCGCGCCCCTGCACGTAGACCTCATAGCCGCCGGCCTGGCCCAGGCCGAGGATCGGCGGCGGATTGAAGGCGAACACCACGCCGTCGGGCAGCGCGGTGAAGCCCAGGCCGGTCATCTGCCCGGCGAGCTGGGTCGACGTCTGCCGGCGCTGCTCCCAGGGTTTCATCGGCACGAAGATCGTCGCCGCGCTGCTCTTGCTGCCGCCGCTGATCAAATCGAACCCATTCACGATGAAGAAGCTCGAGATCGCGGCGTTGTCCTTCAGCATCAGGCGCAGCCGCTCCGTCATGCGGCCGGTTCGCTCCAGCGTCGCGCCGTCGGGCAATTGGCCGACGGCGATGACGAAACCCTGGTCTTCCGGCGGCACGAAACTTCCGGGCACGCGCGCCAGCAACCATCCGACCGCAGCCAACACAAGCGCGAACAGCGCGAGCGAGATGATCCGATGGCGCAGCACCAGGCCCACCGCAACGAGAAAGCGCCGCGTGATCGAGCCGAACACGGCATTGAACGGTTTGAAGATTCGAACGCCCAGCGCGCCATGCTCGGGCTTGAGCAGGATGGCGCACAGCGCCGGCGTGAGCGTGAGCGCGACGATTCCCGAAAGCACGACCGCGATCGTCACCGTCACCGCGAACTGGCGGTACAACTGGCCGGCGATGCCACCGAGAAACGCGACCGGGATAAACACGGCGCACAGCACGAGCACGATACCGATCACCGCAGCCTGCACTTCGCGCATCGCCTCCAGCGCCGCGGCCATCGGCGCCATCTTTTCTTCGCGCATCAGGCGCTCGACGTTTTCGAGCACGACGATCGCGTCGTCGACCACGATGCCGATCGCCAGCACACAGGCAAACAGCGTCAAGGTGTTGATCGAGAAGCCGAACAGGTACAAGCCCGCGAGCGTGCCGATCAGCGACACCGGCACCGCGAGCATCGGGATCAGCGTCGCGCGCCAGGATTGCAGGAAGACGAAGACGACCGCCAACACGATCAGCGCCGCCTCGGCGATCGTGGTCAGCACCGCCTTGATCGACGCCGCCACGAACAGCGTCGTGTCGTAGGGAATCAGGTAGTCGACGCCTGCCGGAAAGTGGTCGCGTTTCAGCTTGGCCATCTTCGCCTTCACGCCCGCCGCAGTGTCCAGCGCATTCGCGCCCGGGGCGAGCAGCACCGCCAGGGCGATCGCGGGTTGCCCGTTCACCGAGTTGTCGGCGTCGTAACTCTGTGCGCCGAGTTCGATGCGCGCCACGTCGCGCAGCCGCAACGTGCCGCTGGCAGCGGACGAACGCAGCACGATGTTGCCGAAATCCTGCGCCTGCACCAACCTGCCGCGTGCCGTGACCGTGTACTCCAGCTGCTGGCCCGCGGGCGCCGGCGGCGCGCCGATCTTGCCCGCCGCGAACTGCGCGTTCTGGGCACTCACGGCCTGCGCGATGTCGCCGGTGGTGATGCCCAGGCTCGCCATGCGGTCCGGTTGCAGCCACAGACGCATCGAGTAGTCGCGCGCGCCGAAGATGAAGACACCCGCAGTGCCGGGAATGCGTTTGATCTCGTCCAGGATGTTTTGCGACGAGTAGTTCGACAAGAACAACGTGTCGCGTGATTGATCGGGCGAATTGACCGCGATCACGAGCAGGAAATTCGTCGAGCGCTTCGCCACCTGCACGCCGTTGCGCCGCACTTCGTCGGGCAGGCGCGGCGTGGCGAGTTGGACCCGGTTGTTGACGTTGAACGTGGCCTTGTCGATGTCGGTGCCGGCGTCGAACGTGGCGGTGATCGTCGTCTGGCCGTTCGACGCCGAGGTCGAGTTGAAGTAGAGCAGGTTCTCGATTCCCGCGAGCTGCTCTTCGATCGGTGCGGCGACGGTGAGTGCCAGCGTCTCGGCCGATGCACCGGGGTAGACGGCGGTGATGATCACTGTGGGTGGCGCGATCTCCGGGTACTGCGCGATCGGCAACGAGCGCCCCGCCATCAGGCCGGCGATGACGACGACCAGCGCCATCACGCTGGCGAACACCGGGCGTTCGATGAAGAAGCGGGACATGGCGCGCGGCTCGACGCTAGCGCGACGCTTGCGATGCAGCGGCCGGCGCTGCTGGCGCCACCTGCACCGGCGCGCCCGGCCGCAACTTGATCAGGTTGCTCGTGATCACGCGCTCGCCTGGTGCCAGCCCCGAGTAGATCACCCAGTCGTTGCCCAACCACGCGCCGGCCTGCACCGGCCGCGCAGTGGCCTTGCCGTCGGCGCCGATCAACCACACAAAGCGACCCTGTTCGCCGCTCATGACCGCGGCCTGCGGAACCAGGAACGCGTCCTGCTCGCCGGTGCTCACTTGCACGCGCACGAACTGTCCCGGCATCCAGGCGCCGCTTGCATTGTTCAACTCGGCGCGCAGTTGCACCGTTCCCAGACGCGGATCGACGACGGACGCGGCGAAGTCGAGCTTGCCGACTTCCTTGGCGAACTCGCCGTTCGGCAGTTGCAGCCGCACCTCGTGCGCCCGACCCTTGCGCACTTGCGCGGCCTCGGGCTCGGTCAGCGCAAAGCGCACGCGGATCGGATTCGTCTGCACGATCGTCGCCAGCACCCCGCCTTCGATCGCCGGCGACACATAGGCACCCACGCTTCTGATCGAGCGCTGCACCACACCCGTGATCGGCGCCGTGACATCGGCGTAGCCCAGGTTCAGCGCGGCCTCGCGTTCCTGCGCGCGCGCGGCCAGCAACGCCGCCTCGGTGATCTTGACCGAAGAGCCGGCTTCGTCGGCCTCGCGCTGGGTGATCATCTTGTCGGCAATCAACCCGGCCAGGCGGGCGCTCTCGCGCCGCGACTGTTCCACGCGTGCCTCGGCCTGCGCGACGTTGGCGCGTGCAGCGTCGAGCGTGATTTCGAACGGCGCGCGATCGATGCGGTACAGCACCGCGCCGGCCTGCACCGGCTCGCCTTCGCGAAACAACTGCTGCTGCAAGGTGCCGGCGATCCGCGCCCGCACCTCCACTTCCTTCAGGCCTTCGAGCGTGCCCACCGCCTCGACCACGATCGGCACCTTGCGCGGCGACACCTGCACCACATTCACCGGCATCGGCGGCATCGCAGCGCCGCCGGGCGGGCCGCCTTGCGGCGCGGGGCTCGGGCTGCAGGCACCCAGCAAGCCGGCGAGCGCGAGGAGCGTGGGCGACAGAAGGGATCGAAGCGAAACGGGTGGGGCGAGAGCCCAGATCGTTGTCGATGGACCGGCGCGCGGCGCCTGGCCCTGCGCGGGCAAGTCTGGAACTCCTGTCACGGGTCTCTCCTGGGCTTCTCGCCGCGCCGCGGCGACGCGCGGCTGGGGCGTATTTGTGCCAAGCATAACGGCTGCTGCAGGTCGCATTGCGCAGGCAATGACACACGACAAGTGTGGTCTGCGTCGTGAACGGCATTGGCGGGGCTGCATCGTCCATCGCACTCCGCCCGCGAGCCCTGGGCGAGCCTGGCCGCGCGTGGACCCTGGGCGCAGTCCTGATAATGAAGTTCCAAGCATCTCTTGAGGAAACGCACGGCCGCCCGAAGTTTCCTCAACCCCCACGGGGGGCGGACGACGCGACGCGTCGGCCTGGGGGTCCTCTCAGCCCGCCGAAAGAGCGCCATGCAGCAGCATCTCCGCCCCGCCTCCATCCTGCCGGTCGATCATGAAAAGGCGACGCTGATCGGCCGCGTCTGGTCGCCCGCCGCCGGTGGGCCGATGCCCGTGCTGGTGCGCGGCACCGAACTGTTCGACCTGAGCGCGCTGGCCCGCACGCTGAGCCAATTGCTCGAACTGAAGTCAGCGCTGGCCGCGATCCAGGCGGCGCCGGCGCTGCCATGCATCGGCGGTCTGGCACAGATCCTGGGCAACACCGACCCCCGCGCGCGCGATGCGGCGCGGCCCTGGCTGCTCGCGCCTTGCGACCTGCACGCCTTGAAGGCCAGTGGCGTGACCTTCGTCGAGAGCCTGTTGGAGCGCGTGATCGAAGAGCAGGCGCGCGGCGATGCTTCGAAGGCCGAGGCCGTTCGCCGCAGCGTCGTCGACGTCATCGGCAGCGATCTGGCGGGCCTGCGCCCGGGTTCGCCGGCGGCAATGAAGCTGAAGCAGGTTCTGATCGAGAAGAAGCTGTGGTCGCAGTATCTCGAAGTCGGGATCGGGCCCGACGCCGAGATCTTCACCAAGTCGCAACCCCTGTCGGCGGTGGGTTGCGGCATGGAGGTCGGGATTCATCCTCAGTCGCGCTGGAACAATCCCGAGCCCGAAATCGTGCTCGCGGCCAACAGCCGCGGCGAGGTGCTGGGCGCGACCCTCGGCAACGACGTCAACCTGCGCGACTTCGAAGGCCGCAGCGCGCTGCTTCTGGGCAAGGCAAAGGACAACAACGGATCGTGCGCGATCGGCCCTTTCATCCGCCTGTTCGACACCGGCTTCAGCATCGACGATGTGCGACGCTGCGAAGTTTCGCTGCGCGTCGAGGGCCTGGAGGGCTATGTGTTGAACGGCGGCAGTTCGATGGCCAAGATCAGCCGCGACCCGCTCGCATTGATGGCCGAGGCCATCGGGCCGACGCACCGCTACCCCGACGGCCTGATGCTGTTCCTTGGAACCATGTTCGCGCCCACCGAAGACCGCGGCGAGCCCGGCCAGGGCTTCACGCATGCGCTGGGTGACATCGTCAGCGTCGCCACGCCGCGCCTGGGCGCGCTGGTGAACCGTGTCAACCATGCCGACAAGACCGAACCGTGGAGCTTCGGCATCGGCGCGCTGATCGAATACCTCGGCCGCAGAGGCTGAGAGGCAATCCCATGCGCCCGCGCCGGGGTGGCCAAGGGCGCTGGAGTAGGCGCGATGAGCAGCCC
>JAEMQF010000173.1 GCA_022758925.1 Burkholderiales bacterium
CGCGCCGGGGCGAATTGCGGCGCCAATCTAGGCGCCGGCGACGCCGTGTGGCGTGCCACACAAGGAGCCGGCAACGACGAGTGGCGCCGCAATTCGCCCCGGCCCAACGCGGGCCCGACCCAAAGCCCGACAGGCTCCTAGAATGGCACCGCATATTTCCCCGGCGCGGGCCCGACCCAAAGCCCGACAGGGCCCTGGAGTCTGCCTCGGGCGAAGTCTGCAGATCGCCCAAGATGCATGACCACCGTTTCCAACGCCGCGCTGTGCTCGGCGTCGCCATCGCGAGCCCGATCCTCGGGGTGCTGCACGGCTGCGCCTCGCCGCTGCCGGTGTCATTGACGGCACGCTCAACGCCGGCCGCGCAGTCGTTGCTGAACGAAAGCGCGAACGCGCATGGGATCGCGGCGTTCAAGGCTTTGCACGATCTGAGCGTGAGCCATGAAGGCTCTTGGCGTGCCTTGATCGACAAGCTCCAGCCCGTGCTCATCGACCCAGGGTTTCGCCGCCGATCGGAAGATCGACTGCTGCCGCGCGAGGGCGTGATCGCACAGGCCTCCAGCGGCCCGGCCGGGCGCAAATTCGTCGTGCGCCGTCCCAGCTCACACGCCTTTGGTGAAGTGCGGGTGTGGTTCAACGGCGAAGAAGCGCGCGATGCGGAGCGCCGCGCCGCGGCCGCCCTGGTGGCCGATGCCTACCGCCTGATCCTGCTCGGCCCGTTGCTTCTTGCGCAGCGCGACCTGGTGCTGGAAGTGGGCGACAGCGAGCGCGTCAACGGCGTGCCGTGCGACGTTTTGCGCATCCAGCTTGTGCCGGGCCTCGGCCACGCGAATTTCGACCAGGCCGCATTCTTCATCGACCGCCAGGAGCGGCTGGCGCGGCGCCTGCGCTTCTCGCTCGAAGGTCTGGAATCGACGAAGGGAACCGTGCATGAAGTCGACATGTTCGAGCACATGGCATTGCACGGCATGCGCCTGCCGACACGCTTTGCCGAGATGCGTGTGCACCCGACGCTGATTCCGGTGCGCGACTGGCGCCTCGTCGGCCTGGACGTGAACCGCGGCTTCACTGCGGCCGATCTGGCCGGGCCTGAACTCGCCGGCGCGGCGCGCCAGCCTGCGGCGGCTTTGGCACGCGGGGCTGCATCGTTGAAGTGATTGGCGCGCGGCGCGCAGGTGCGCCGGGTGTCGGGCATCGCGCAATCAGGCCGGCTTCGGGTCATGCGCGCCCGGCCGAGCAGCGTCCGTTTCGGGGCGGCGGACCCTGCATGGCCGCCGAGTGGAGACTTGCGTCACGCATTGCGCAAAGCGGCGTCGGATGCGGCCCTGGAAACGGCATACTCCAGCCCTCATGAAATCCCACGCCGTGCGCGAACTGCGCCTGCTGCACCTTGAAGATTCCGATCTCGATCATGTGATGCTGCTCGCGCATCTGCACCGCGGCGGGCTGCGCGTGCAGTCCAAGCGCATCGACTCGGAGGCCGAATTCCTCGCGGCGATCCAGAACGACTGGGATGCCATCGTTTCCGACTACAACCTGCCCGGCTTCGGCGGCTTGTTCGCGCTCGACCTGCTCAAGGAAAGCCAGCGCGACATTCCCTTCGTCATCGTCTCCGGAGAAATCGGCGAGGAGGTCGCAGTCGAGGCGATGCGCAACGGCGCGAGCGATTACGTGCGCAAGGGCAACCTCGCGCGCCTGGTACCAGCCCTGCTGAACGCGATCGAAGCGAACGTCACGCGGCGCGACAAGGAACTCTCCGAAGCCGAGTTGTCGGCTTCCAGGCAACGCCTGAGCGAACTGGCACAGCACCTGCAGAGCAGCATCGAGCAGGAGCGCGCCGCGATCGCGCGCGAAATCCACGACGAGGTGGGCGGCGCGCTCACCGCATTGAAGTTCGACCTGGCGTGGATCACGCGCCACCCCGGGTCCGACGAGGTGCCGGCGCGCACCAGTGCGGCGCTGGAGCAGGTCTCGCATGCGATCGAATCGGCGCAACGCATCATGCACAACCTGCGCCCGGCGATCCTCGAACAGGGGCTGGTCGCGGCGCTGCAGTGGATCGCGGCGCGCTTCGAAAAACGCACCGGCGTGGCCTGCACCTTGCGCACGCCGCCGAATGTGCCGGCATTGCCCGGAGGCGTCGGCCTCGTCGCCTACCGCACCGTGCAGGAAGCGCTGACGAACATCACCAAGTATGCGCAGGCGACGCAGGTGGGCATCGACCTGTCGCTGGCCGGCAAGGTGATCTCGCTCGAAGTCAGCGACAACGGTCGCGGTTTCCTCCCGTCCGACCTGGCCAAGCCGCAGTCGTTCGGCATTCGCGGCCTGCACGAGCGCGCGCGAACCGTCGGCGGCTGGATCGACCTGAGCAGCAGCCCGAGCGGCACGACGCTGATCCTGTCGGTGCCGTTGCACGGCGCGCCGGTGGCGGCCAGCGCGGCCCGCGGCATCACCGAGAGTGCCGATCCAAGCCGCTGGTGCGAGCTGTGAACGCCGCATGATCCGCGTCATCCTGTGTGACGACCACGCGCTGATCCGCCGCGGTGTGCGCGACACCTTGTGCGACGCATCCGACATTGAAGTCGTCGGCGAAGCGGGCGACTATGGCGAGTTGCGCGAACTGCTGCGCCGCGCCACCTGCGACGTGCTCGTGCTCGACATCAACCTGCCCGGGCGCAGTGGCCTGGACGTGTTGCATGTGCTGAAGGACGAGAGCCACAACATGCGCGTGCTGGTGCTGTCGATGTTCCCCGAAGACCAGTATGCGATCCGCGCCCTGCGCTCCGGCGCGTTCGGTTATGTGAACAAGGGCGGCGACCCGGGCCAGATCGTCACCGCCGTGCGCACCGTCGCCCAGGGTCGCAAGTACGTGACGCCCGAGATGGCGCAGATGCTGGTCGAAAGCCTGACCACGCCGAACGTCGAAAACCCGCACGAGCGACTCTCGGACCGCGAACTGCAGACCCTGGTCCTGATCGCCTCGGGCAAGCGCCTGTCCGATATCGCGGTTGAACTGATGCTGAGCCCGAAGACGGTCAGCGTGTATCGGGCCCGGGTGCTCGAGAAGCTCGGTCTGGCGAACAACTCCGAGATGACGGTATACGCCATCCGCCACAGCCTGGTGGGGCACTGACCGGTTGTGATCGCAGGCTCCTAGAGGAAGTGACCGAGCATGCGCTCGAGGGCGAGCGTCATCGGCACCTGAAACATCGGCAGCGTCAGCAACACGCCCACCAGCCCCGCGCCCAACGTGATCGGGAAGCCGATCGCGAAAATATTCATCTGCTGCGCCACGCGTGAAATCACGCCCAGCATCAGGTTCACGAACAGCAGCATCGCCAACAGCGGCAGTGCGATCCAAAGGCCGAGCGCGAAGATCTCCGCGCCCCACACCTGTGGCTGCGTCGCGCGCAGGAAGCCGAACGGCTCAGCGCTGACCGGGAAGGTCTGAAAGCTGCGGATCAGCGCCGCGATGAACAACAGGTGGCCGTTGATGACGATGAACAGCCAGCCCACCGTGACCCCGAAAAAGCGGCTCACCGCGGTCGCCTGGCCGCCTGTCGTCGGGTCGAAGAACATCGCGAAGTTCATGCCCATCTGCAGACCCGCGAGTTCGCCGGCAAACTCGACCGCGGCGAACACGATGCGTGCCGCAAATCCGAGCGAGATGCCGATCAGCACCTGCTGCAGCAGCAGCATCAACGCCACCGCCGAATCGAGCGCGACGACTGGAATTTCCGGCAGCGAGGGCTGCGCGCACAGCGTGATGAACAGCGCCAGCGCGACGCGCACGCGCGCCGGAACATTGCGCATGCTCAGCACCGGCAGCGTGCCGAACAGCGCGAGCATGCGCACGAAAGGCCAGAGCAGCGGCGTGATCCAGGCCAGGAATTGGGCCTCGGTGAACTGGATCAAGGCCCGCGCCCGAGGTTCAACCCACAACCGCTGGAATGCTCTGCAGCGTGCGCTGCAGGTATTCGACAAGGGTCGTCAACATCCAGGGTCCAGCAATCGCCAGCACGGCAACCGCGGCGACCATCTTCGGCACGAACGACAAAGTGGCTTCGTGGATCTGCGTTGCGGCCTGGAACACGCTGACCAGCAGGCCGACCGCGAGCACACTCAGCAACAGCGGCGCGGCGACCATCAGCAACAGGTGCAGGCCTTCCTGGCCGTAGGTGAAAACCGCTTGTGAGTCCATGGCGCTAGCCCGTAAACAGGCCTGTCATCGCGGCCAACGCCGGCAGCCACCGCGCTGCGATGCAGACTGGTTCTCGCCGCTTCTCGTCGGGATCACAGCTTGTCGGCATGGGCCGCGGCTCAACCCGAAAAACTCGCGGCCAATGAACCCAGCAACAGGTTCCAGCCGTCGGCCAGCACGAACAGCATCAGCTTGAACGGCAACGCCACCAGCACCGGGCTCAACATCATCATGCCCAGACTCATCAAGACGCTGGCGACGATCATGTCGATCACGAGGAAGGGGATGAAGATCAGGAAGCCGATCTGAAACGCGCTCTTCAATTCACTCGTCACGAACGCCGGCACAAGCACCTTGAACGGCACATCGGCGGACTTCACGGAAGCGTCGACCTTGGCCAGCCTGGCGAACAGCGCGACATCGGCCTGGCGCGTCTGGCGCAGCATGAACTCGCGCATCGGCAACTCACCGCGTTTCAGCGCTTCGTCGAAGGCGATGCGATTCGCAGCGAAGGGTTGGTAGGCCTCGGCATACACCTTGTCCAGGGTCGGGCCCATGACGAAGAACGTGAGGAACAGGCTCAAGCCGATGATCACCTGGTTCGGCGGCGCAGCCTGCGTGCCCAGCGCCTGGCGCAACAGCGACAACACGATGACGATGCGCGTGAAGCCCGTCATCAGCAGCAGCACCGCCGGCAGGAAGCTGAGCGCGGTGAAAAACAGCAGCGTCTGGATCGGCACCGAGTAGCTCGTGCCGCCGGCGCCTTGGCCGATCACGAGTGGCAGGTTTGCGCCGCCCGTCGCTTGCGACAACGCGTCCAGCGGAAGCAGCGCGAGCAGCGCGAAACCCCTCGCTGCGGCCCACTTCCGCGCCGGCGTTCCCGGCGCGGTCTCGTGCCCGACTTGCGGCGCCAAGCGGACCGCGCAGAACATGCGCCGAGATGAGGTGATTTCTGCCCAGCATGACGTCACGATGACGGCCCACCGGATTTGCGAAATTGCGCAAGGAGTTGGGTGAAACTCGGCAACGGCGTTTGCGGCGCCGCGGGCAGGGACTGCGGCGCCATGCTGTGCAGGGTGCTGATGCTTTGCGGCGTGACGCCCAACACGAGCCAGCGGCGCTCCTCGCCGCTGCCCACTTCCAGCGTGACGATGCGGTGACTCGGCGACAGCGACAACACCGCCACGCTGCGCAGCATGCCGCGCGCGGCAGCGCCACCGCCTGTGCCGAACGAGGTGCGCTTGAGCAGCCACAGCGCCAGCGGAATCAGCGCCAGAACGGCAAAGAACCACAGTGCTGACGCAACCGCAGTGGAGGTCATGGTGTCGGCTGCAGCCGCGGCTCAGTTGCGACTCAGGCGCCGCATGCGCTCCGCCGGCGTGACGATGTCGGTCAGGCGGATCCCGAACTTGTCGTTGACGACGACGACCTCGCCCTGCGCGATCAGATAGCCGTTCACGAGCACGTCCATCGGCTCGCCGGCGAGCGTTTCGAGTTCAACCACCGAGCCCTGCGCGAGCTGCAAGACTTGCTTGATCGGAATTCGGGTACGCCCCAGCTCCACCGTGAGCTGCACCGGAATGTCCAGGATCATGTTCAGGTCGTTGCCGGCCGCGGGCGTTGCGCCCGCCACGAGATTGGCAAACGACACCGGCGCCACTTGTTCGACGGCCGTCTGCACTGCGGGGGAAGGCATCGGTTTCGACGCCGACCCGGGCGCGGCCCATTCGCCGGGGATCGCGCCTTCGGGTGCAGGCGCAGCGGCGCTGTCCTCAGAGGTCATGCTGTGTTTCCTGCAGGCTTGGCGAGATCGGGCTCATTGAATGATGAAGTTCGAGAAGTGCACCTGCGTGATCGGGTTGTGCACGCTGGCCCTGGGCCTTTCATCCTTCTTGCCTTCTTTCGGCCTGGGCTTGTCGTCACCGCGCCTTTCTTCGTCCTTCCCGGCCTTGTCCTTGGCCGCGGTCGCGGGCGCAGGCGCGTCGGCACTCGCAGGCGCGGCAGCATCAAGCACCGGAATGCCCAGGGTCCGGGCGACCGAGACCATGATTTCGCGCGCGAGCTGCTCCTTGCCGCTGCGCCGCAGAAGCTCGTCGGCACTCTTGTGCGCGAGGATCATCAGGATGCCGTTGCGAACCGCCGGCATGAAGGTCTTTATTTGCTCGGCGATCTTGGAGTCGTCGACCTGCAGCGTGATGCCGACCTGCGCAAAGCGGTCAGCCTCCTCGTCGGCGAGGTTGACGACGAAGGTGTCGAGCTGCGCGTAGGTGGGCGCCACGCCGGGTTGGAGTACCACGGCCTGTTCTTCGCCGTCGGCTTGGGCACTTGGCTTCAGGAAGACAAAGGCAGCACCACCGGCCGCGCACAACAACAGCGCGGCGGTCGCCGTGATGATGAGTTTCTTCTTGCCCTTTTTCGGCGGTGTTGCAGCGGCGACTACAGGCTCGTCGGCGGACATGCGGGCTCCTCGGAGGCGGACGATTCAGCGCGCTGTGCCGGCTGGTACAGCGAGATGTCGAATGGATTATCGAAAGCACCCCCGGACGCCAAGGACCGATAAGCGCGGCTTTTGCTGGCTTCCCGCTGCGACTCGGCGGCGGCGCGAACCTGGCCCATTGCCGCACCGCTTGGCGCTGCGCCAGGCTTGCAGCCCGCGCTGGCCCTTGCAAGGGCCAGCTCCTTCGCCGGCGTGCGTGCGCGAGCCGTCGCGCCCGCACGTCCGGCTCAGGCTTGCAGCCCGCGCTGGCCCTTGCAGGGGCCAGCTCCTTCGCCGGCGTGCGTGCGCGAGCGGTCGCGCCCGCACGTCCGGCTCAGGCTTGCAGCCCGCGCTGGCCCTTGCAAGGGCCAGCTCCTTCGCCGGCGTGCGTGCGCGAGCCGTCGCGCCCGCACGTCCGGCTCAGGCTTGCAGCCCGCGCTGGCCCTTGCAGGGGCCAGCTCC
>JAEMQF010000143.1 GCA_022758925.1 Burkholderiales bacterium
CTTGCCCAGGTCCAGCGCCGCGCCGATGGCCGGGACATGCGAGGTGTAGACGGAGGCGGTGATGCGGGCCATGTTTGATACTTCAGTCGGTCTTACCCAGGCGTCATTGCAGCGTCTGGAGCGGCCAGCTCTGATCCGATCATCACTGAAAACCGTCCTGGAGCCTTATGCATCAGGCTGGAACCGATAGTCCTGCAGTCGAAGCGTCTGCCGCCTCATAGGCCACTACGGCGACCGAACGTTTCACGGCCAGCGACTTGCGAAGCGCCTTGATGCGCTCGATCTCGTGCATTGTTTTCGCGGTGAAGTAGGACGCGCCGCATTTGGGACACGACCACATCGGGACTCCTTCGATGACGAGCAGGTTGGCGCCCTTGCCAAAACTGCGCGTGACATGCTTGAGTTGAATGCTGTCGCCGCCGCAATCGGCGCAGTGACGTTCAAGTGACGTAGATAGTAATGACGACGAGCCTGCCGCTGGCACCGACTTTGGCGACGACTTGGGCTGCAGCGCCGTCCCGCGTGATGCCGGCGATGACGCACTTGACTTCGCGGGTTTGCGGGTCGCGCTGGCGCGCGATGATTTGGCCCGTGAGGACGATGTTTTCGAGGTCGAGGATGGTGAGTTCGTCATGTTCAAGCTCTTCGGCTGCATGGGTTGAAACGATATAGTTCAGTGTCCGAATCAGGTGCCGGAAGCGGTTGATCGTAGCCTGGGCCATGAGAGGGTTCGCCGGCCATCAACTACACGTTCGCCTTGCCGCCCTTGCCCTGCGGCTGGCGAAAGGCCTGCGCATCGCCGTCTTCGCCGACGACGCGGTTGCCTTGCACCGAGCGCCCGCCGGCGATCATCATGTCGCGGTATTCCTCTTCGGTCATGCCGGTCATGCTGCCGGCCATCTGCTGGAAGCTGCGCCCGTCGGTGGCGCCGATCTTGGCCAGGAAGTAGATGTTGCCGCCGAGCGCGATGCAGCGGTTCAGGTCGCGCGCGAGCACGGCCTGCTTCTGCTCTTCGCTCATCGGCCATTCGTCGAGGTAGGCGCGTTCGTTCGCCTTGAAGCGCGCGCGGTTCGCGCACCTCATCAGCGACATGCAGAACTGGTTCAGGTGGAAGCCCCGGCGCGACTGTTCGGCGTCGAAGATGGTGGTGCCGGGAATGTCGAGGTAAGGCTTGTTGAGCGACATCGCACGCGCTCCTTCAACGGCTGCACTCGAAGCTCGCCGCGAGCGCAGCATCGCCGCCCTTGTAGCGCGGCCACATCGGCCATTCGCACAGCGGCCGGGAACGCCTGATGCTGAACGGCGGCCTGGCATCTTGTTCGACGAGCTCCAGCTTCGGCGGCGCCTGGCCGCGCTCGACCCAGGCGACGAGTGCGCTCAGGAAATCGGCGTTCGCCGGCGCGCCGGTGCCCACGTGGTCGACACCGGGTGCGGTGTACAGGCGAAAGAAGCTGTCGACCTGGGTGCGACCGAGGCGTGCCACCACCGACTCGAAGTAGCCGACTCCGGCGTACGGGCTCTGCGCATAGTCGCCCATGTTTTCGAGCATGAGCAGTTTGCCGCCGTGGGCGTGGAAGGCGGCAATGTCGGGGTTCGTCGAATCCATCAGCGCCGAGACTTCGCGCACCCGCGCCTGGTGCGCGGCGGGCGTGTAATTGCGCAGGTCGGCCTGGGGATCGCGCGCGTAGAAATACTGGATCGCGCCGGCACCGTAGAACCAGCCGATGCTGTTGTTCGGCTGCGGTGGCAACGCCGGCGCAGCCTGCCCGAGCCACCATGCGACCCAGCCGCCGGTGGGGCCGCTGGACGCGGTGGCTTCGCCGCTCGGGCCACGGCCCGGGTATTCGCGCAGCCCGTTGGCGAGGTCGAAGTCGAAACGGTAGGGCCCGTTCAGCGCCCGTACCGCGCGCACCTGCGCGTCGCTCAGGCAGCCGTCACCGGTCTCGCCCTTGCACTGCAGCGCGGCGACGTCGAAGCGGTTGCGGCAACCCACCGGGTCCGAGACCACGCCGTCGGCCACGCCGTCGGCCGCGTCGCAAGCGGCGAGCACGGCGTTGTGCACGAGGCTCACCTGCGCCGGGCGGATCCAGCCCTGCCCCATGGTCGCGAAGCCGTCGCGCAGGCCGGCGTGCTGCAGCCCGGTCCAGTGGATCACCGGAACGCGGCTGAAGATGCCGTCGAAGTCGTTCGGGTAACGCTGCGCCAGCGTCAGCCCTTCGCGGCCGCCCTCGGAGCTGCCGGCGAAGTAGAGCTTTTCCGGGCCGCGCCCATAGGCGCGCCGCATGAGTTCGACCGACACGTCACGCACCTTCTTGTACGACGCGTGGGCGAAGTTGAGCAGTGCCTCGTCGTTCAACGCGAAGGTCTGCGGCGGTTGATTCGGCTGGTTCTGATGCCCCGAGTCGGTGCCCGCAGTGACGAAGCCCTGCGCGAGCGGCGCACTTTGCTCGTAGCGCGCCGCGGGCAACAGCCCCAGGCCGCTGATCAGCACTCCGTTGAAGCCACCGCCGCCGTATTGCACCGAGCGGCCATTCCATTGCGTCGGCAGATTCACCTGGAAGCGGATCGGCGGCGCCTTCGGGTCGAGGGGCGCGATCTTGCCGAGCACCTTGCAGTGCGCAGGCGCTGCGGGCGTGATCGTCGCGGCCGGCGTCGGACCGCGCTCAGCCACTGCCAGCGCACTCGGTTCGGCGAAAACGGCCGAATCGATCGTTGCCGCGCCGCTGGGCAAGCCGATGTGCGACGCATCGATCGTGGTGCCGGCCAGCGACGCGCAGCCGGCTTCGGCATTGGCGCCGACCAGCACCCCGGGGGTCGAGCATCCGGCGAGCAGCGCGATCGCGCCGGCAACGGCGCACAGCAAATGACGGGTCACGGTCGTATCTCCTACGGTTGCAGTTCCGGCCAGTACAGCCGCATCGGGTTGTCGACCAGGAGTTTGCGCTGAAACTCCGGCGTGGTCGCGATGTGCGGGATGAAATCGACCAGCAGCCCGTCGTCGGGCATGTGGTCCTTCAGGTTCGGGTGCGGCCAGTCGGTGCCCCACAACACACGGTCGGGGAAGGTCTGCACGATGCGCCGGGCGAACGGCACGACGTCGCGATACGCGGCACGCTCACCGTTCAACGCCTTCGGCCCGGTGATCGAAAGACGCTCGGGGCAACTGACCTTGCTCCAGACGTTGGCGTGCTTGCGCATGAAGCTGACGAAGAGCTCGAACTCGGCGCTGTCCACGCCATTGGCGACGTCGGGCCGGCCCATGTGGTCGACGACGACCGTGGTCCCGAGATCGTCGCAAACAGCGGTGAAGAAGCTCCGCAGTTCGGGCAGATCCACCGCCTCGAAATAGACCACGACATGCCAGCCGAGCGGGGCAATGCGTGCGGCGATCTCGAGCAACTCGTCTTTCGGCGTGAAGTCGACCAGGCGTTTCACGAAGTTGAAGCGCACGCCGCGCACTCCGGCGCCGTGCATGTCTTGCAGTTCCTTGTCGGTGACGCTGCGCTTCACGCTGGCCACGCCGCGTGCCTTGCCGCGCGAGCCGGCACAGGCATCGACCATGGCCCGGTTGTCGGCACCGTGGCAGGTGGCCTGCACGATCACGTTGCGCGCAAATCCAAGATGGTCGCGCAGCGCGAAGAGCTGTGCCTTGGATGCATCGCACGGCGTGTATTTGCGCTCGGGCGCATAGGGAAACTGCGCGCCGGGGCCGAACACATGGCAATGCGCGTCGACGCTGCCCGGCGGCACCTTGAACGCCGGCTTGCTCGGGCCGGTGGTCCAATCGAGCCAGCCGGGGGTCTTGACGAAGTTCGCGCCAGGGTCTGTTGGCATCTGAATCGGGCCAGGATTCACTTCACCTGCAGCCGCTCGATCGCCGCCTGCAGCGCCAGCCGATAGCCGGCCACGCCAAGCCCGACGATGCTGCCGGCAGCGATGTCCGAGAGGTAGGAGTGGTGCCGAAACGCCTCTCGCGCGTGCACGTTCGTGATGTGGACTTCGATGAATGGAATCGCGACCCCGGCCAGCGCATCGCGCAGTGCAACGCTGGTGTGGGTGAGAGCCCCGGCATTGATGATGATGTAGTCGACGCCCTCGGTGCGCGCGGCGTGGATGCGATCGACGAGTGCGCCTTCATGGTTGCTCTGGAACGCGCTGAGCTGCGCGCCGAGCCGGTTCGCTTCTTGCGTGCACAGCGCCTCGACTTCGGCCAGCGTCGTCGAGCCGTATTGGGCCGGCTCGCGCGTGCCGAGCAGGTTCAGGTTGGGGCCGTTGAGCAGCAGGATTTTCATCAAAGGTCTCCGCGGGCGTTGAGCCGACCAAAATGTACTTCGATGCGCGCCGGATGGGCCTTGCGCCCCGTAAATAGTTCGAAGGCACCGAGCGCCCGGCCCACCGCCCACGGCCCCACTCGAAACCCCCGATGGCTGCGGCAGCAAACTTGCGGCAACATCGACCCTGCACAATCGCCCATTGAATTCTGCAGGCCGCACTGCGGCTGCGGGTCCGGCACTGGCCGCGGCCGCTGCGCCGACCTGGAGCGACAAACGAGGAATCGATGAAGAAAAAGGCCATGGCGCTCAGCGCCATCGTGGTGCTGGCCGCTGTGGGCGCTGCCGCCTATTGGCTGTGGCTGCCCGGTGCTTCTGCGCCAGGCGGGGCGGGCAGCGGTACGGGCAGTGCGGGGGGTGGCACGCCGGGCGTGGTTGCGGGCGGCGGCGCGCGGGGCGGCGGGGGCGGAGGCGGAGCAGGGGGCGCGCCGCAGTCGGTGACCATCGTGCGGGCGCAACAACGCGACGTGCCGGTCAGCATCGACGCCACCGGCACGGTGGTGTCGCTGAACACGGTGGAGATTCGCCCGCAGGTCTCGGCCATGCTGCGCCAGGTCGCGATCCGCGAAGGCCAGTTCGTGCGCGAGGGCGACCTGCTGTTCGCGCTGGACGACCGCAGCGACCGCGCGAACCTTGAAAAGGCACGCTCCCAGCTGTTGAAAGACCTCGCGACGCTGGCTGATCTGGAGCGCCAGTACAAACGCTCGCTGGAGTTGCGGGACCAGAATTTCATCGCCCAGAGTGCGGTCGAAACGGTGCTGTCCAGCGTCGAGGCGCAGCGCGCAGTCGTCGCCTCCGACCATGCTGTGATTCATGTCGCCGAAGTGGCGCTGGGCTACAACCAGATTCGCTCGCCCTTGTCCGGGCGTGCCGGCGCGATCACGGTGTACCAGGGCAGCCTGGTGTCGACCAGCGGGCCGCCGCTGGTGACGATCAACCAGATTGACCCGATCGGCGTGGCGTTCTCGGTTCCAGAGGCGCAACTCGCGCCGTTGCTGCAGGCCAGCCGCGGCGAGCCGGCGACGGTGACCTTGCGCCTGGCGGGGCAGGGGGGTGGCGGCGCAGGCGCAGGCGCGGCGGGGCAGGGAGGCGGCGGCGCAGGCGCGGCGGGGCCGGGCGGTGCGGCCGCGGCTGGCATAGGCGCGGGCGCAGCACCTCGGCCTGGGGCAGCGGCGAGCGCGGCGGGCGGCGCGGGGCCGGTGGCTGCGCCTGTCTTGGTGGGCAAGGTCGGATTCATCGACAGTGCAGTGGACACGCAAAGCGGAACGATCCGCGTCAAGGGCGTGTTCGCGAACCCGCAGCAGCAGTTGTGGCCGGGCCAGTACGTGACGGCGCGCATGACGCTGCGCACGCTGAAAGACGCGGTCGTGATTCCGCAATCGGCGCTGATCCTCGGCGCGACGCAGCAGCGCACGCTGTACGTTGTCGACGACGCGAACACGGCGCAGCTGCGGCCGGTCCAGGTGCGCTACGGCTTCGGCGAATTTGCCGTGGTCGATGGCGTTCAACCGGGCGAGCGGGTCGTGACCGACGGCAAACAAAACTTGCGCCCCGGCACCCCCGTGCGCGATGCCGGCGCTGCCCCAGCCGCAGGCCGCGCAAGCGCGCCCGGCGGGCCAGGCGGGCCGCCCGGAGCAGCCAGCGGCCCCGGCCGCGCAGCGAGCGCGGTGGGCGTGGCGCCACCGGCATAGACTCGCCAAAAGAACCGCCCCGAACCGAACCCGAACCGCGCCGCCCGAAGTACACCATTTCGCAAGTACGCACCCATGAAATCGCGCCTGTCGGGCCGTGACCGCGTGGCAAGCCAGGTATATGCATCCGTGCGAAGTGGAGCAATCAGCAACCCCAGGCCGCCGCTGCTCGGCGACCATCCCCGAAGGGGAACAAGGAGAGTGGCGACGCCACATTTCCTTGAGATATTCCAGGAGCGCCCATGAACGTCTCTGAACTCTTCATCCGGCGCCCGGTGATGACAGTGCTGCTGAACGCGGCGGTGGTCGTCGCCGGTGTCGTTGCAATGGGCAAGATCCCGGTGGCGGCATTGCCGAGCTACAACACACCGGTGATCAGTGTCTCGGCGATCCTGCCCGGGGCAAGCCCCGAGACGATGGCCAGTTCGGTGGCGCTGACGCTGGAAAAACAGTTCGCCACGATTGCCGGGTTGAACGTGATCAGCTCGACGAACACGCTCGGTGCGACCACGATCACGCTCGAGTTCGAGACCAGCCGCGACATCGACGCCGCAGCGGTCGACGTGCAGGCGGCGCTGTTCCGGGCGCAGCGTTCCCTGCCCACCGAGATGACCACGCCGCCGTCGTACCGCAAGGTCAATCCGGCGGACGC
>JAEMQF010000258.1 GCA_022758925.1 Burkholderiales bacterium
CAGGTCGTCGCTGAAGCGGGCGCTGCCACGGCGAAACAGACGCAGCACGCGGTCCGGGTACCAGTCGCCGTGGTGCATCCATTGGCCGCAGAAACGGGACAGGCGCGAGAGCTCGAAACCGGCAACGCCGGTCGGCGCGACGCGCTCGCGCTGCAGGGCATCCACGATCTCGCGCGCGAGTTCGGCGCTGACGCGCTCGTCGGCATCGATGCTCAGCACCCATTGCCCTCGCGCCAGGGCCAATGCGCGGTTCTTTTGCGCACCGAAACCGGGCCAATCGGCACTCGCCTCGACCCGGGCGCCGAGGCCTTGCGCGATTGCGCGCGTCGCATCGCTGCTCGCCGAATCGAGAACCACCCATTCGTCGGCAAAGGGCACGCTCTTCAGACAGTCGGCAATGTGGCCGGCTTCGTTCTTGGTGATGACGACGACCGACAGTTGAATGGCAGACATGAACGGCGCGCGGGCCCCAAGCCGAAAGTGCGCGATTGTAGGCAGGGGCGCGACGCATAATCGGCGCCGCATGAGCCTGCCCTCTCCCACGTTCAAGTCGCGCCTGCGGCGCATGGCGCCTTACTTTGCAGACAGCCGCCGCGGCCTGGTGGCGGTTTTCGGCGCAGCCCTCGTCGGTGCCGCCACCGAGCCCATGATTCCGGCGCTGATGCAGCCCTTGCTGGACAGCGGCTTCAAGGCCGGCACGCTGCCGCTGTGGCTGGTACCGATCGTGCTGATCGGCTTGTTCGCCGTGCGTGGGCTGGCCGGATTCACCGCCCAGTACGGCCTGACCTGGGTCGCCAATGGTGGAACGCTGAAGATGCGCAGCGCCATGTTCGAGCGGCTGTTGAACGCGCAACCGGCGCTGTTCACGCGCCAAACGGCGTCAAGCCTGACGAACACGCTGACCTATGAAGTGCAGAACGGCGCCAACCAACTCGTCAATTCGCTGCTGACGCTGGTGAAGGATACGCTGACGCTGGTCGCGCTGCTGGCGTATCTGCTGTGGCTGAACTGGCAGCTGACCGCTTTCGTCGCCATCTTGTTCCCCGCCGTGGCGCTGGTGATGCGCACGCTGAGCCGGCGCCTGCACCGGCTGGTCGTGCAAGGGCAAAAGGCCATGGACGAGCTGGCCTATGTCGTCGAAGAAAACGTGCTCGCCTGGCGCATCGTGCGGCTGCACAACGCGCAATCCTCGCAGGCCGGGCGTTTCGGCGCGGTCAGCGATACGTTGCGGCGCCTTTCGATCAAATCGGTGGTGGCGGCAGCGACGATGACGCCGCTGACGCAGGTGCTCGCGGCCTGTGCACTGTCGGCGGTGATCGTCGCGGCGCTGTGGCAAAGCGGCGCGCAAGGCGGTTCGGTGGGCAGCTTCGCGGCCTTCGTGACCGCAATGCTGATGCTGGTCGCGCCGGTCAAGCATCTGTCAGAAGTTGCCGGTCCCATCACGCGCGGCCTGGCCGCGCTGGAACGCGGTGTGCAACTCATCGACGAAAGCCCCGGCGAAGCCGGAGGCACGTTCGACCCGGGACGCGCGCGCGGCGAACTCGAACTGCACGGCGTGAGCCTGAGCTACCCCAGCGCGCAAGGCGCGGCGCTGAGCGACGTGAGCCTGCGCCTCGAGGTGGGCGAAGCCGTCGCCCTGGTCGGGCCTTCGGGTGCAGGCAAGTCGACGCTGGTCAATTTGCTGCCGCGTTTCATCGAACCCAGCAGCGGCCATCTGTCACTGGATGGCGTGCCCTTGTCGCAGTGGGGCGTCGAAGCCCTGCGGCGCCAGTTCGCACTCGTGAGCCAGGACGTGGTGCTGTTCAATCACAGCGTCGCCGCCAACGTCGCGCTGGGTGAATCGGCCGACCGCGAACGCGTGCGTGAGGCCTTGCGCGGGGCGAACCTGCTCGACTTCGTCGACAGCCTGGCGCAAGGCCTGGACACGCCCATCGGCCACAACGGCGAACGGCTCTCCGGTGGCCAACGCCAGCGCCTGGCGATCGCGCGCGCGATCTACAAGGACGCTCCCATTCTGATCCTCGACGAAGCCACTTCGGCGCTCGACTCCGAATCGGAACGTCTCGTGCAGCAAGCGCTCGAAACGCTGATGCGCGGGCGCACCAGCCTCGTCATCGCGCACCGGTTGTCGACGATTGAACGCGCCGACCGCATCGTGACGCTCGACGCCGGGCGTATCGTGGAACAGGGCAACCACGCGCAACTGCTGGCGCAGGGTGGCCTGTATGCGCGATTGCATGCCTTGCAATTCAGGAGCTGAACCATGAGCCAGACCACTGACCGATATCCCGCAGCGACGCTCGACTCGCTGCCCGCCGACATACGCGAGCGCATCGTCGAGGTGCAGCAAAAGGCCGGCTTCGTGCCCAACGTGTTCCTGGCGCTGGCGCGCCGACCTGACGAATTCCGCGCGTTCTTCGCCTACCACGACGCCTTGCTGCTGCGCGATTCGGGCCTGAGCAAGGGCGAGAAGGAAATGATCATCGTCGCCACGAGCGCAGTGAATCAGTGCCTTTACTGCGTCGTGGCGCACGGCGCGCTGCTGCGCATCTACGAAAAGAAACCGTTGCTCGCCGACCAGGTGGCGGTGAACTACCGCAAAGCCGACATCACGCCGAGGCAAAAGGCGATGCTTGCGTTCGCGCTGAAGGTCTGCACCGATTCGGCTGCAGTGGGCGACGCCGACTTCGCGGCTTTGCGCGAAGTCGGTCTCGGCGACGAAGACGCCTGGGACATTGCCGCCATCACGGCGTTCTTCGGCCTGTCCAACCGCATGGCGAATGTGACCTCGATGCGACCGAACGACGAGTTCTATCTGATGGGGCGTGTGCCTCGCAACGCATGAAGTTCGCCGTCGTCATCCCGGTCTTGAATCAACTGCGCTACACGCAGCAGTGCGTGGAAAGCTTGCTTGAATCGGGTGTGGCCGCCGAGTCCGTGCTCGTGATCGACAACGCGAGCACCGACGACACTCCCAAATGGCTGGCGGCGACGCCGGCGATTCGTTCGATCCGCAACCCGGTCAATCT
Organism: Burkholderiales bacterium; assembly: GCA_022758925.1. GTDB lineage: Bacteria > Pseudomonadota > Gammaproteobacteria > Burkholderiales > Burkholderiaceae_C > JAEMQF01. The sequence goes on from JAEMQF010000258.1 coordinate 3,030, forward strand.
GGGCTGCGGCAGCGCCTGGACCCAAGGTGCGGTGCTGATGCCCGACGCGCAGTGGGTCGTATTTCTGAACAACGACGTCCGCTTTGCTCACGATGCGATTGGCGCGTCGATCCGTGCCGCCGAGTCGCGCCGCGTCGCTGTCGTGAGCCCGGCGCTGATGGAAGGCGAGCTGGACTACGACCAGGATGCGTTCACCGCGGAGTTTCTTGCCGCGATGGGCTCTGAATGGCGCGACAACTACTTCCATGCGGTGTGCTTCGCGGTGCGCCGGGACGTCCTGCACGGCATCGGATTCCCCGACACGGATCGTGCCCTGTTCGGCCGCGAGGACGTCGAGTACCTGGTGCGCTGCCGGCGCAACGGCGTCTCGCTCGGCGTCACGGGCGCGGGCGTGCTGCACCACTACGGCTCGGTGACGCAAAGCGCGCTGAAGAAGGAGCTCGGCGTGAAGAGCTTTGGAGATCACCGTTACCTCTACGCGAAACTCGGGATGGGTTGGTGGTCACGCCACAGCTTCAAGCGCGCCCTGCGGTCGCAGGCCGACACCTGGAGCCACGCCGAGCGCAAACGGCACGGGATGACGCTGCACATGGAACGCCGCGGCGGGCGCTGGGAGATGCGCTGACGCACGGTGCGGCACAGCGCAGGCCCAGCTGGCGCCCCGCGCCCTGCCGCGAGCGGGCAGCGCGTCACTTGACCGAATAGCCGCGGTGGTTCGGGTCTTGTGTCAGAAGGTTGAGTTGGCCCACATGGCGGTGCGACCAGATGCGCCGGTTCAACCATGCCCAATGACGGCTCAGGACACCCGTGGCAGCCTCGGCGCGCAGCCGCCGCAGCAGCATCCAGCTGCCCAGGCGCTCCGCGCAGAAAGCCCAGGCGCGCGCCTGGTCCCCCTCCCGCGCGAGCGGGTAGAGGTCGACGCACGTGCGCACGACCTGCTCGATGGCGGCAATGCTCTCAAGCCAAAAATCGGCCGGGAATACCCCGAGCTCCACGCCGCCCGGCATGAACACGTCTTCATTGAAGAACGCCTCGACCTCGCGCTGGCCGAGAACACCGTTCTCGACAGCGGCCGCAGTGAAGCGCAGCAGATCATGAACCTCGTGGTCGCGGGCGTATTCCTTGAGGTATCCGCGCCGGTACCAGGGCAGCCGCGTGAAGTGCAGCGGAGCACTGAGCACGAAGCGTGAATCCCCGGGGTCGAGATGGCGGGCATAGGCCTCGCGGTCCAGCGTTGGCACGTAGATCACGTCCATCACGCGGTACTTCGGATCGGGTGCGCCGCCAACCCGACGCCGTGAGACGAACTTTCGGTACTGACAGATGCCGACGCGGGTCGCATCGGGTCGATGCTTCAGGATGTACCGACGCAGCGCGAAACTGCCCGCCGTTCCGCCGAGCACTGGGTGGTGCGGTTCCCATTCGGGCGCCAAGTCGCGCAGGTTCAGGAGTCCGTTCCCCTGTGCCTGCCCAAGGTGGATGGTCGACACCCAGGGCGGCTGGGGCAACCACAGCGGCACATGGGTCAGGCACGCGTACACGAGCCCTGCATCGGGCGACACCACTTCAACGCACCCGTTTCAGGTATCCGCCAGGCGCAACGCTGATGAGAAGCTTGTCGTCGATCGCGGCGTCGACCTCGAACTCCGGATGCTGCTTCAGGAATTCGAGCACTGCCGTCTTCGGGTTGTCGCCCGGGCCCCAGGGGCGGTCGGGGAAGAGCTCTTTGGGCAAGTGCTCGATCATCGTGTCGAATACGCAGCACCAACTGCCCACGGTGGCAAGGCGCGCATAGGCGTGCAGCTCGGCCAACACATGCGCGTGCGTGTGGTTGCTGTCCAGGCAGACCAGGACGCGCTTGCGGCCGGCGGCGTGCGAATGAACTTGCGCCACCACCTCGGGCGCGATGCTCGAGCCCTGGATCATCGTGATGCGCCGGCTCATGGGGTGGGCCTCGATCGCGGCGCGGTTGTGCGCGCGGATGTCGATGTCCACGCCCACCACGCGCGCATCGGCTGGCCCGCCACAAGAGGCGTTGAGTTCAAGCATCGAAGCCGAGAAGATCAGCGAACCACCATGTGCGATGCCGGTCTCGACGATCAGGTCGGGCTGCACGGTCCAGATCAGTTCCTGCAACGCGACGATGTCCTGCGGGTACTGGATGATGGGCCGGCCCAGCCACGAGAAGTTGTAGGAGTACTTCGGTACGGTCGAGGCTTTGAGGAACGCCGCAGCGCTGGCAGCCAGTTCGCGGTTGCGCCCGTTTGCTTCGACGCGTTCGGCCACTTCTTTGTCGAAAGGAGTCATGTTCAACTTTCTTGGACCGTGGAAATTGGTGAACTCATGCAGGCCCGAGACAAGCGTCGAGCTTGCGACGGTCTCCCCAGAAGGCCATCGGTTCGTAGTCCGGGTAAGGGTAGCGCCCGAGTTCAAGATCAATCGACCAGCCGTTGCGCTCGATCCAGCCCTCGACCAGGCGTCGCACCGAAACCGGCCTGCTCGAGCAGACGTTGACGATGCCGTGATCGCGCTGATTCAGAGCAAGGTCGACCAGATACCTGGCGGCCTCGGTCACGGGCAGGAAGTCGCGCAGCTGTTCGCCTCCAGACATCGCAAAACGTTTGTCTCCCCGCGCCACGGCACTCTGCAATTGTGGCAGCAAGGATGTTGGGGCCTGCCCTTCGCCGTGCACATAGAACAGGCGCGCCCAGGTCAAAGCGAAGCAGTGTTCCTGCTTCACGAAGCCGAGCTGGCGGCGCAAGGTGTCCTTGGCCAGCCCGTATGGATTGGAGGGCCTGGTTTCGAGTTCTTCTGACAATGCCCCGCATACGTTGCCGTATTCGAAACAGGTTCCCGCCACGACCAGGTTGGGCAGACCGGACGCGAGCAATTGCTTGATGAAGCGGTATTGCAGCGGCAACTCGGTTTCGAAATGGTGCAGCGAGCTGTAGTTGGGCAGGCCGCCCCAGGCGAGGTGAATCAGCACTTGAGGCGACCCGATCGCGCTAAAGGTGTCGCGGGGCGGACGCGACAGATCGATGCGCACGACGTCGCGCCGCGCGGACGGGGCCGGCGCGACCGAAGCGTCGCGCAGCACACAGGTGACATCGCAGTCACGACGCTCGAGTTCGGCCAGTACATGCCGGCCGACGAATCCCGTGCAGCCGGTGACCGCAATTTTCACTGGAGCACCTCCAGCCGTGGAACCGCCGTGACGAATCGCGCGCCCCAGGTGCGGGCGGGCTCGAGCTGCTGCTGGACTTCGGCGCGCAGGTTCCAAGGCAGGATCACGACAAAGTGCGGGCGCTCGCTTTCCAATCTGGATTCGTCGACGATAGGGATCCGGCTCCCCGGCATGTACTTGCCCTGCTTTGCCGGATTCCGATCGACCACGAATGAAACCAGATCGGGGCGAACGCCGGCGTAGTTCATCAGCGTGTTGCCTTTGGCCGCTGCACCATAGGCGGCGACCGACTTGTGCTCGGATTTGGCCCGGAGCAGGAATCCGACGAAGTCGTCTTTCACTTTGTCGGCAGCAGCCTGGAAGCCCTGGTAGTAGGCGCGGGTCGCCATCCCCACCTCGGCTTCGCGCCCCAGCATGAGCGCGACCCGCGGGCTGACCGCTTGGGACCCGCCGTGATGCCGCTGCGCGAAGACTCTCAGGCTGCCGCCATGCGTGGAAAGCTCCTCCACATCGAAGATGCTGAGCCCGTTCTGGGCAAAGATGCGCGCCACCACGCTCAGCGACAGGTAGGAATAGTGCTCGTGGTAGGCGGTGTCGAACTGGTTCTCGGCCACCATGCGCAACAGGTGCGGAAACTCGAACGTGGCCACCCCCTGGGGCTTGAGCAGCCTGGCAAAGCCGGCGCTGAAGTCGTTGATGTCGGGGACATGGGCCAACACGTTGTTCGCCGCGATCAGGTCGGCCTGCCGGCCTTGCGCGCTGAGTTCATCGGCGAGTGCCACGCCGAAGAAGCGCTCGACGATCTCGATGCCCTTCTTGCGCGCGGCGGCGGCGGTGCCTGCTGTGGGCTCGATGCCGTAGCAGGGGATCCCCGCATCACGCACGTATTGAAGCAGGTAGCCGTCATTGGCAGCGACTTCGACGACCCGGCTCTGCGCACCGAGTTCGAATCGCTCGCGCATCGCTTCGACATAGGCCTGGCTGTGCGCCAGCCACGACGTCGAGAACGAACTGAAGTAGGCGTAGTCACCGGTGAACAGCTGTTCGCGGCCGGCGTGGTCTTCGGTCTGCACCAGCCAGCATGTGGTGCAGACCAGCAGCCGCAGCGGGAACCAGGTTTCGGGCGCACGCAACCCGGCTTCGGTGAGGTAGGCGTTGGACGGCGGAGCGCTGCCCAGGTCGAGGAAGGGCAGCGAGAGCTCGGCCCGGCAATGCCGGCACTTCATACGCGCATTCCCGCAAACCCCTGTTCAAGGCGCGGATGTGCGGCGTCGCGCGGCGACAGGCCAATGACCGGCAGCGGCCAGGTGATGGCCAGGCGTGTGTCGAGCGCATGCAGCCCGCCCTCGGCGCCCGGCTCATGCGGATGCGAATGACAGTACAGCATCTCGGCATTGTCGGTCAGCGCCTGGAATCCATGTGCGAAACCACTGGGAATCAGCAGCGCCAAACCGTTGTCGGCCGAGAGCCTTTCGGCATGCCACTGCAGAAACGTGGCCGAACCGGAACGCAGATCGAGCGCCACGTCCCAGACCTCGCCACGCAGGCAACTCACGAGCTTGGCGTCGGCGTGCGGCGGGTACTGAAAGTGCATGCCGCGAACCGTGCCTGCCTGCAGGGTGAGCGTGTGGTTGATCTGCGCCACCGGCTCGAGCCAGCCGCCGGCACGCAACTCATCGGCGCAGAAGATTCGCGTGAGCGAACCGCGCGCGTCGCCCAGGCGCTGCCGGCTCACCCGCATCAGGCCGCTCAGCGGGGTGGGCTCGACGTCAAACCGGCTCATCGGCGGCGTGCCGGCGCGGGCACTGCTGTGGTATTCCCATCGCGGCTGATCCGGAGGTTCATGGGCAGCGCTCGAACGCGTCGATGTCGGCCTCACACAAGGCACGCGCGTCGGCACCTTCGGCCTGACGCGCATACCAGGCCATCGTGCGGGCCACCGCCTCGTGCAGGCCCCAGCGCGGCCGCACCCCCAGCTGGCTGCGCGCATGCGCCACTTCGAGCGCCAGCCAGGCGGCCTCATGCGGGCCATCCAGGCCGTCGCCCAGTTCGGTATCGCCGCGCCCGTATGCGTCGCGTGCCAGGCCGATGACGCTGCCGACACTCGCCGCCTCGTGCGTGTTCGGCCCGAAGTTGAACCCGCCTGCGAGCGCGGGGTTGCGCCACAGCGCTTCGGCAAGTCGCAGGTAGGCGGCCAGCGGCTCCAGCACGTGCTGCCACGGGCGCACCGCCTGCGGTCGGCGCACTTGCAGCGTCGCGCCGGCCTGCCAGGCACGCACCGCGTCGGGGATCAACCGGTCTTCCGACCAGTCACCGCCGCCGATCACATTGCCGGCCCGAGCAGTCGCAACCGCGACCCCCTGTGCCGCAAGGAACGCGTCGCGGTAACTCGCCGTCACGAGCTCGGCCGCCGCCTTGCTTGCGCTGTAGGGGTCATGCCCGCCGAGCGCATCGTCTTCGCGATAGGGGTAGGGCGTGCCGCGGTTGCGATACACCTTGTCGGTGGTGACCACCACCGCGACGCGCACGCTCGTCATGCCGCGCAGCGCGTCCAGCACTTTGGCGGTGCCCATGACGTTGGTCGAGAAGGTGTCGAGCGGCGCCCGATAGCTCTGCCGCACGAGCGCCTGCGCGGCCAGGTGCAGCACGACCTCGGGTTGTGCCGCTTGCACCGCGGCGAGCACGGGAGCGCTGTGGCGGATGTCGCCGATGTGGCTGTCGCACAGTGCATCGACTCGCGCCAGCGAGAACAGATTCGGCCTCGCCGCGGGTTCAAGCGCCAGCGCGGTGACGCGCGCCCCCAGACGCGCGAGCCACAGCGCCAGCCAGGCCCCCTTGAAGCCGGTGTGGCCGGTGAGCAAGACCCGCCGGCCGCGCCAGAAAGCGGAGTCCGCAGTGCTCACCACGTCTTCCAGGGCGCGCGCCCCGATTGCCAGAGTTCTTCGAGCAGATTCTTTTCGCGCAATGTGTCCATCGGTTGCCAGAAACCGCTGTGCGGGAAGGCCATCAGCTCTCCGTCAGCGGCCAGGCCGGTGAGCGGCTCGCCTTCCCAACTGCTGGCGTCGCCGGCAATGCGCTCCAGGCAGCGCGGCGACAACACGAAGAAGCCGCCATTGATCAGGCCGCCATCGCCGCGCGGCTTTTCGGTGAAGCCCATGACCTGCTGCTTCGCGAGCTGCAGCGCGCCGTAGCGCCAGGGCGGCTGCACGGCCGTCACGGTGGCGAGCTTGCCGTGCGAGCGGTGAAACGCGATCGTCGCGGCAACATCCACATCGGCCACGCCATCGCCGTAGGTGAAGCAGAACGCCTCTTCATCCTGGACGTAGTGCGCCACGCGCTTCAGGCGCCCACCGGTCATCGAGTCTTCGCCGGTGTTGACGAGGGTGACGCGCCACGGCTCGGCCTGCCGGTGGTGGACCTGCATCGTGTTGTCGGCCATGTTGAAGGTGA
>JAEMQF010000147.1 GCA_022758925.1 Burkholderiales bacterium
ACTGACCGTCGAGATCCTGCACGCCGCCCACGTGGACACGGCGGCCGCCCACCTGGGCATCGAGTTCCTCGAAGTCGGCAACGACTTCATCCGGGGGCGCGTGCCGGTGGATGCGCGAACGCGGCAACCGCTGGGGCTGCTGCATGGCGGCGTCTCGGTGCTCCTGGCCGAGACCCTGGGCTCGTGCGGCGCGGCGTTCTCCTGCGCGCCGGAACATCGCGCGGTGGGCCTGGACATCAACGCGAATCACCTTCGCAGCGTCACGTCCGGCTGGGTCACCGGCACGTCCCGGCCGGTTCACGTCGGGCGCACGACGCAGGTCTGGCAGATCGATCTCATGAATGACGCGGGTGAACTCACCTGCGTCTCGCGCCTGACGATGGCGATACTCGCGCCGAAGTGATTCCGGCTCGAGTTCATTCGCAACCGCAACCCGCAGCGCGACCGACATGCCCCAGCACATCGGCATCGTTGCCTGTTCCGCGGAGGGCGCAGCGCTCTGCTATCGAACCCTCTGCGTGGAAGGCGCGCAGCTTCTCGGCCCGCACGCGCACCCCGAAGTCACGCTGCACACGCACTCGCTCGCGCAGTACATGGACTGCATCTACCGCGGCGACTGGCCGGGCGTGGGCGAGCTGATGCTGTCCTCGGCCCGCAAGCTCGCGAAGACCGGGGCCGACTTCCTGATCTGCCCGGACAACACGATCCACCAGGCGCTTGCCGGGATCGAGGCGCGGTCGCCCCTGCCCTGGCTCCACATCGCCGAGGTGGTTGCCGCACACGCTGTCGCGCGTGGCTTCAAGCGCCTCGGCCTGACCGGCACGCGTTGGCTCGTCGACAGCGAGGTCTATTCCGACAAGCTCGCCGGGAAAGGGCTGGAGCTCGTACTCCCGAGCGCGCAGGAGCGCGACGCGATGAACCGCATCATCATGGACGAGTTGGTTTGCGGCCAATTCAAGCCCGAGGCCATCGCCTGCTTTCAGAGGGTCTTCGAGCGCATGAAGGACGCGGGTTGCGACGCCGTGGTGCTCGGCTGCACCGAGATCCCGCTCATCATGAACGACTCGAATTCGCCCCTGCCGACGCTCGATTCGACGCGCCTGCTGGCGCGGGCAGCGCTGAACCGGGCGGTGCGGGGCGCGCCTGCGCCGGCTTGAACAGGCGGCGCACCTGCCGCGACCCAGGAGCTTGGCTCGCGATCAGATGGCCGCTTCGGGAAAGCGACTTCGCGCACCCTGTCGACTGCATGGCCGGCCGAGGTCTTGCTGTTTGAGAATGCAATCCCGGAGTCGCCTTCACGGGTGAAAACGATCTAGACTGCCGGCCTGCGCCACACGCTCCAGGAGAATCGACGATGAAGCTCTACTACCACCCCGCGTCGACCACCAGCCGGGTCGTCCAGCAATTTGCCATGGATCAGGGCATCGCCCTCGATTACCAGGTCGTCGACCTGTTCACAGGCGAGCATCTCAAGCCCGAATTCGCGAAGATCAATCCCAACTGCATGGTTCCTGTTCTCGAGGATGGCGATTTCCGGCTGACCGAGTGCTCGGCGATCGTCAAGTACCTCGCCGACAAGGCAGGTTCGTCTGCCTATCCGAAGGAGCTGAAGGCGCGCGCTCGCGTGAATGAAATGATGGACTGGTTCAACTCCAACCTCTACAAGGACATCGCCTACGGCTTGGTCTATCCGCAAACGTTCCCGCATCACCTGCGACCGAGCGAATCGGTCCAGGCGGGCACGCTCGCCTGGGGCAGCCAGAAGACCCAGTCCTGGCTGAAGATCCTCGACGAGCACCTGATCGGCCCGAACAAGGCCTACCTGTGCGGCGACCAGATCACGCTGGCCGACTACATGGGGGCGGAGATGATCGCGCTCGGCGGGCTCGTTCGCTGCAGCTACGCCGCCTATCCGAACATCGAACGCTGGCTGGGCAACATGAAGTCGCTCAAGAGCTGGCCCAAGGTGCACGACACGATCGAAGGCTTCGCGGCGTCGCTCAAGGACAAGTCGTTCGTCACGATCTGACTCTGTTGCGGCAACGGGGAGAGACAGCATGATCCAGGGCCTGCACCACAACGCCTACCGCTGCCGCGATTCGGAACAGACGCGGCGTTTCTACGAAGGCTTCCTCGGGCTGCCGTTGGCCGGAACCCTGGAAATCGGAGAGACCAAGAGCGGCCGCAAGACCGAGACCCTGCACACGTTCTACCAGCTCGGCGACGGCTCCTACCTGGCGTTCTTCGAGGCACCCGACATGCCTTTCGAGTTCAAGGCGCAGCATGACTACGACCTGCACATCGCGCTGGAGGTCGACTCGCAGACCCTTCATGAAATGTTTGCCAAGGGCAAAGCGGCGGGCATCGAAACACGCGGCATCTCGGACCACGGGTTCATTCATTCGATCTACTTCCGTGATCCGAACGGCTATGTGATCGAGCTCACGGCGAAGATGCCCAGCCATGCCGGCGCGATGGATCCGGCCCAGAACGGCGCGCGTGAGAAGCTCGATCGCTGGACTGCCGCCAGGCGGCGGCCCACGGCCAGCGCTGCCTGAGCGGGCTCGCCGCGGCTACAAGGAAGAACCCAGGCGGGCTTTGGCGCTACCATTTTTGAAGTGCCCGACGACGAGCACCATATCAAGCTGAACCTGAGCCAGCCCTGGTTTGTTCCTGCCTCCACGCTCAACACGCTGCGCCGCGATGCCGTCGCGGCTTTGGAAGCGGCACGCGCGGCCACGTTCACGCGTCCGCCTCGCGCCCTGCCCGTAGCGCCACCTGCGCCCTACCCCGACGACCACCTAACCTACCTGGCCAATGTGTTCAACTATCAGGCGCGCGACTTCTATGCCCGCCACGGCCTGAAATTATTGCCGCCGCCTACGAGAGCCACGAAGAGCTGGGCGAAGTGAGCCTGATGATCACCAAGCACTGCGTGCGCTACTCACTCAGCCTGTGCCCCAAAGCAATCCAAAGGCGTCACCGGCGTGCAAGGCACCGTCCGGGCCGAACCACTCAAACTCATCAGCGGCCGCGAAGAACTGACGTTGCGTTTTGACTGCAAGCCCGGCGAAATGCACGGGGTCGGCAAGATCAAGCGTACCGTGCAGAACGCCGCCCAGGCGAATGAAGCGCCGCCGCGGTTCTATCGGACGCGGCCAGAGGGTTCCACACGCAGCTGAGAGATTGCATGTTGCAGCAATGCCCACATCTGCAATCTGGGTCGCCCGCCGACAAATGGCACCACTGCCTCAGCGCTGCATGTCAGGGGGCGGCCCCGCCGTTCATCTTCACAACGTGCCTTTCAACATTTCGATCTGAAAAACGTGGCCCGCTTGACCGAGTCCGGGTGCGATTGCAGATACGAGGGAACCAGCTTTCCCGCAGCGTCTTGTATCTTCTGCACTTGGTCGAAAAAGTCGGCGGTCTTGGCCGGGTCAAAGTCAAGCGCGCACAACAGACCGTGCGAATACGTGTCTGCCTCGGCTTCAAACTCGCGGCTGTAGTGCAGTTGCCCGAGCACCGCGGGAAGTGTGGCCAGGATGGACGAGTAATCTCCAATCAAAGCCGACCCAAGCATGCTCAACGCCGACGCCTGAATCACCATGCGCAAGCCATGCTCGTGCTTGATGTGGCCCAGCTCGTGTGCCAGCACGCCCGTGATCACCCCCACATCGCCCTGCACAAACGCAACCAGCTCATCGGTCAGGATGACGTGATTGCCCGGCAGCGCCACAGCATTGGGCCCTTTGCTGAAGTGCCGAAAGTGCAGCGAATACTTCACTCTTTCGCCGGCCGCCAGTTCGTCAAAACGTTGTTGAATTTCTGCGCGCTGGGACTCGGGCAAGGTGCTGGGTGTGAACAGCGTGGTGTCGAGCTGGCGCATGGCGGCGTCACCGATGGCAGTCTTCCATACGGAGGGCACCAGGGGCACCGCCACCTGTGCCAAACCGGGCAGGAGCCAGACATAAAACGCCGCCACCGCTGCCACCAAAAACACCAACGCCAGGACCGCCGCGCGCCAGTCGCGGGCCAAAGCCGCGACCATGCCGTTGTGGGGCGCTGGTGGCACGCCCGCGCGCAGCAGCGCAGCGTGCGCAGCCGGTGCGTCTGCCAATTCCAGGTGGCTGCCGTCGGCAAAATGCACCAGCAACGGCGCGTGTTCAAACGATTCTGTCAGACGCATCGTCGCGGTGGCCACACATTGCGCTGCGCTGCCCTGGCGAACCAGCCAGAGCTCGCCCCGGTTATTCACGTGCAAGGCCACTTCTTCCCTGGCCGCCGTCTTCCCGTCAAACCGGGATCCGTTCAGGCTGACTTCCCCTGTGTTCATATTCCCACATCCATATCAAAGAATTCAGCCGCGCCTTCACCTGTAGCTCCGACCCGCCGATCGTCGGGCCTGGCTGCCACACCATCCAGCGTCCTCACGTGCGACGCCGTCATGCACTCCAGGCGGTAGCGGGCCAGGCGAATCGCCGCAAAGGGCCGGTAGATGCCCAACGTCAGAATCACCCATAAGGTGTTGAGCATCTGCACGCGCAGCAAACGCCATGCGCCGATGTCACAACGCAGTCCAATGGTGCCGACCGCTGTCCGCTCCCACACCAGGGTCTGAAAACGCGCCGTGAAGTAGCTGCCAATCAGCAGGTACGAAATCCAGGCCGACAGCAACCCCAGCGCAAACGCCCCGATGAGGGCAGAGGCGCCCTTGCCGGCAATCACCATCGACAAGCGCATCACCAGCGTCATGAGTATGAAAAACCCGATAGCCCCTACTACCATGGCTCCCAGCCCCCAGGCCCAGACCGCGGCAAAGTCCGCAGGCCTGGCGGAAAAGACGAAAGGCGTATCCCCATAGCGCAGGTTGCACTG
>JAEMQF010000145.1 GCA_022758925.1 Burkholderiales bacterium
CTTCGCGTCGATCGGCAACCACAAGGGCCCGTCGTCGTCGCGCCGCCCGGGGAACTTGATGGCGAACTCGACACGTGCGCCGCTGCCCGGCACGGTCTCGACGTTGCGTGCGTACTGCTCCGACGTGAACACCTGTTCCAGCAGCCCGGCGAGCTGCACTTCGCCGAACACGCCGCGCGTCTTGACATTGTTCAGCACCCGGTTCAGCGAACCCACGTCTTTGGCGAGCACTTGCATTTCGCCCAGGCCGCGGTGCACCTGTTCGAGCCGGTCGGCAACTTGCTTGAAGCTTTCGCCCAGGCGTTGCTCGAGTGTCGCGTGCAGCTTCTCGTCGACCGTCGCGCGCATCTGCTCGAGTTTTTGTTCGTTGCCGTTCTGCAGTGCAACCAGGCGCTGCTCAACGGTGGCGCGAACTTCGGCCAGTGCGCGTTCGTTGGCCAGCGCGACGACTCGCAACTGCTCGCCCAGCACTTCGCCGAAGCGCTGCTGCGTGAGCGCCATGCTTTCGCCGTGGCGGCGCAGTGCCACGTCCTGCGCTTCACGGCCGGCCAGGCTTTGCTGAGAAAACGTTGCCGTCGCCGTCTGCAGGGCCTGGGAGATGGACTGCTGGGTCGCTGCAAGTTGGGTGCGAAACGAGTCGATCTGCTCGTTCTGGGTGCGTGCCACGTCGCCTTGCTGGTTCAGCATGGTTTGCTGGAACACGCCCAGGGTGGCCCCGAGTTCCTGGCGCGTCGCCTGGGCGTTGCGCGTGACTTCGTTGCGCAGCTCATGTTCCAGCCGCTGCGTGACCTCGCGGTATTCGCCTCGGAACTGATCGTTCAGCGCGGAGCCGCGATCACGGCGCAAGCCCAGCCACAACTGGAGCACCACACCGATGCCCGAAATGATCAAGAGGCTCCACAGCAACGGGTCCATCAAGGCATTGTCGCAGCCCGGTGCACGCGGCCGCGTGAGCGCAGCCCACCTATACGATGCGGCTGATCTTGCCACCCCAATAGCGATCACGCAGACCCTTCTTGTAAAGCTTGCCGGTCGGCAGAAGCGGAAGCGCGGCATCGAATTCGACGCTCTTCGGGCACTTCAGCTTCGCCAGGTGTTCTTGACAGAACGCGATGAGTTCGGCTTCGAGCGCGGGCCCGGGCTCAATCCCCGGCATGAGCTGAACGATGGCCTTGACCTCTTCACCCAGGTCTTCGTTGGGAACACCGAAGACCGCGGCGTCGGCCACTTTGGCATGCGTGACCAACAGGTTCTCGCACTCCTGCGGATAGATGTTGACACCTCCGGAGATGATCATGAAAGTGGAGCGATCCGTCAGGTACAAGAAGCCATCGTCATCGACGTAGCCGACGTCGCCCACTGTGGCCATGCTGGCGTCTGCCGAGCGGCTTTGCGCTGTGCGCTGCGGATCGTTGAAGTATTCGAAGGGCGTGGCCGTCTTGAACCAGACTTCGCCGGGAACGCCCTTCGCCGCGGGCCGCATCTGCTCGTCCAGGATGTGCAGCTCGCCAAGCATCACTTTGCCCACCGTGCCGCGATGCGCCAGCCACTCATGGCTGTCGCAGGCCGTGAAGCCCAGCCCTTCGGTCGCCCCGTAGTATTCGTGGACGATCGGACCCCACCAATCGATCATGCGCTGCTTGATCTGAATCGGGCAAGGTGCAGCCGCGTGAATCGCGACTTGCAACGACGACAAGTCGTAGCGCATGCGCACCTCGGCAGGCAGCTTGAGCAAACGATTGAACATGGTCGGCACCAACTGGCTGTGCGTGACTCGGTACTTCTCGATCAACGCGAGGTAGTGCTCCGGGTCGAAGTGCTCCATGATGATCGCCGTACCGCCATTGCGAACGCATAGCGACACCGCGGCTTGCGGCGCCGAGTGGTACAGGGGCGCGGGCGACAGGTAAACCATGCCTTCTCGATACAGCCACAACTTGTTCAGAAAATGGAACAACGGCAGCGGCTCGTGCGGCGGGTTGTCGGGCAGCGGCCGCAGCACGCCCTTGGGCCGGCCGGTCGTGCCCGATGAGTAGAGCATCGGCGTGCCCAGGCACTCGTCGGCGATCGGCGGCGAGGCAAACGCGGCACAGGCTTCGTCGAGATTCGTGAACCGGGCGTCGCTCGGTGCATCGACGATCAGACTCAATCGCAGCTTCGGGCACAACGCCAGCGCTTGCGCTGCGACGTCGCGCTTGGCACGCGACGTGATCAAGACCATCGAATCGCTGTTGTCGACGATGTACGCCAGCTCCTGCGCAGTCAGGAATGAATTGATGCAGGTGTAGTACAGCCCGCAACGCTCGCCCGCGGCATTGACGACGATGTAGTGGCTGTTGTTCTCCATGAACACGGCGTAGTGGTCGCGCTGCTTCAGCCCGGTCGATCGCAGCAGGTGGGCAAGGCGGTTGCTTCGCGCATCCAACTCGCGATACGTGGTCGTCGCGCCACTGCCCGCCATGATGTAGGCGGGACGGTCCGGGTTCTTTTGTGCATGGATCGCGGGGTACATGGGCCTGTCCTCGTCTCGGGTCTTGAATGCGGTGCGCGGCGGAGCCCAACGCATGGCGACGACCCGGTCACGAAACCGCCTACCATCCGAACCGCAGTTGCCGCGCGGGCAATGCGTACGACAATATATCCGCCCCGACCATCACCGCCACATGACGCCCGATTCACTGCTGCTGATTGACCGCCCTTTCGACGGCGCGGTTGTCTTGACCCTGAACCGCCCGGCTGCGATGAATGCCCTTTCAAGGGCGCTGCGCGAACAACTCACGCTGGCATTTCACGACCTGTCGCGCGAGGCGTCGGCGCGCGTCGTCGTGCTCACCGGCTCTGGCAAGGCATTTTGTGCCGGGCTGGATCTGAAGGAACTCGGCGCGACACCCGCCAGCGCCGACCTCGGAGATGGTGGCGGCTTGATCGACGCGATGCACAGCTTTGGCGGGCCCATCATCGGCGCCATCAACGGTGCAGCAGTCACCGGTGGCTTCGAACTCGCGCTCGCATGCGATTGTCTGATCGCCTCGACCAGTGCGCGCTTTGCCGACACCCACGCGCGCGTGGGTGTCATGCCGGGCTGGGGCCTGTCGCAGAAGCTGAGCCGCAGGGTCGGCTTGGCGCGCGCCAAAGAGCTGTCTCTGACGGGCAATTTCATCGGCGCGGATCGGGCCGAACGCTGGGGCCTGGTAAACCGCGTCGTCGCACCACAGGATTTGCTGCCCGAAGCGCTGGCCTTGGCCAGAGACATGTTGTCCGCAATGCCCGAAATGTTGCTGGCGTACAAGCGTGTCATCGACAGCGGATATGCGACTACGCTGCTTGAGGGCATGCGACTCGAGTTCGACGCTGCCCGCGCCTGGGCCAGGACGATCGAGACGGGGCAAATCGGGCGCCGCGCAGAAGCCGTGCGTGAACGCGGCCGCGATCAATCCAGGGCTTTGCCGTGAAGACCGGCCACCCCTCACCGCGAAGCGCACGTCACGCCTTGGCGAGCGCTGAAAGCCCAGCCATGCTCGAAACCAAACCGCAGCGCGACCGGCTCGACAAACCGACCCTGGTCTATCCGTTCGACACCCCGCCGCCGACGGGCAAGGTTCTGCAGGTGGCACCGGGTGTCCTGTGGCTGCGCATGCCGCTGCCCTACGCCCTGAACCATATCAACCTGTGGGCGCTCGACGACGGCGACGGCTGGGCCATCGTCGACACCGGTGTGCGCACGCCGGAAAGCCTGGCGGCGTGGCGCGAACAGTTCGCCAACGCCGCCGACAAGCGCCCGGTGACTCGCGTCTTTGTGACTCACATGCACCCCGACCATGTGGGCTTGGCCGGGTGGTTGACGCGCAAGTTCGGCTGCCGCTTGTGGATGACGCGCCAGGAGTACCTGAATTGCCGAGTCCTGTGCGCGGACACCGGCCGCGAGGCGCCCGAAGATGCGATGACGTTCTTCCGTCGCGCCGGCTGGAGCGCCTCGGCCCTCGAGGACTACCGCGCGCGCTTCGGCAACTTCGGCAAGCAGATCCACGCCCTTCCGGAAAGTTATCGGCGGCTGATCGACGCTGAATCCATCAAGATCGGTGCGCACGAATGGCGCATCATCATCGGCACCGGCCATTCGCCCGAGCACGCTTGCCTGTACTGCCCGCAGTTGAAGCTGCTGATTTCGGGCGACCAGGTGCTGCCGCGAATTTCATCCAATGTGTCGGTGCATCCGACCGAGCCCGACGCAGACCCGATGCGCGACTGGCTCGACTCGCTCGCCAAGGTAGAGCGCGAAGTGCCCGACGACGTGTTGGTACTGCCGTCGCACAACGAGTGTTTTCGCGGCCTGCATGCGCGGCTGCGCTACCTGCGCGATTCGCAATTGCAGATCCTTGACCGCTTGCGCCAGGCTTTGGCGCAACCGAAACGCGCTGTCGACGTCTTTGTCGCGCTGTTCGGGCGCGCGATTGACGATGGCAGCGCACATTTGCTGGGGCTGGCGACCGGAGAAAGCATCGCCTGCCTGAATCATCTCGTGCAGCGCGGCGAGGCCCGCGTCGACGTCGACGCAAGCGGCGTCGCCTGGTATCGCCAGGTCGCGTGAATCGCCAGCGGCTGAGGCCGGCACGGACCGGCGCTCACGCGTGGTGCCGAACCTGAAGCGTTGGCGCGCCCACGACCCCTTGCCTCGCGGGTGCTGCTCGCGCAGCGCCTGGGCCCGACCAGGAAGGGGCGGGTCTTGGCGGAGCCGGAGGGATTCGAACCCTCGATGCAGGTTTTGCCCACATACTCCCTTAGCAGGGGAGCACCTTCGGCCACTCGGTCACAGCTCCTGACGCCGGGCGCCATTCTAGCGCTCGGCGCTGCGATCAAGGGGGCGATTGTTCGAGGTCGAAGGCCTTGTGCAGGGCGCGCACCGCCAACTCCATGTACTTCTCGTCGATCACGACGCTGGTCTTGATTTCGCTGGTCGTGATCATCTGGATGTTGATGCCCTCTTCGCTCAGCACAGCGAACATCTTGCTCGCCACGCCGACGTGCGAACGCATGCCGATACCCACGATGCTGACCTTGCAGATCTTCGGGTCGCCGATCAGGTCCGCCGCGCCCGTCTTGGGCACCACACTGGTCTTGAGCAACTCCATCGTGCGCGCGTAGTCGTTGCGGTGCACGGTGAACGAAAAATCGGTTCGACCCTGGTGCGACACGTTCTGGATGATGACGTCGACGTCGATGTTGGCCTGCGCCACCGGCCCGAGAATCTGATGCGCGATACCCGGCTTGTCGGTGACGCCGAGCAGACTGATCTTGGCCTCGTCGCGATTGAACGCAATGCCCGACACGATGGCTTGTTCCATTTTTTCGTCTTCCTCAAAAGTGATCAACGTGCCGGAGACGGCTTCGTCCTCGATCGCGATGTCCCACGGCGTAAAGCTGGACAGCACGCGCAAAGGCACCCGGTATTTGCCGGCGAATTCCACCGAGCGAATTTGCAGCACCTTGGAGCCCAGGCTCGCCATCTCGAGCATTTCTTCAAAGCTGATCGTTTTCAGCCGCCGCGCTTCAGGCACGACGCGCGGATCGGTGGTGTAGACGCCGTCCACGTCGGTATAGATCAAACACTCCGCAGCACGCACTGCCACCGCAACCGCCACCGCCGAAGTATCTGAACCGCCGCGCCCCAGCGTCGTGACATTGCCCTGGGCGTCCACGCCCTGGAAGCCGGCAATCACAACCACCTTGCCCGCCGCCAGATCGGCTTTGACACGGCGCTCATCGATGCTCTTGATGCGCGCCTTGGTGAATGCGCTGTCGGTGGTGATCGGCACTTGCCAGCCGGCGTAACTCACTGCCGCAATGCCTTCGGCCTGCAACGCGATCGCGAGCAGGCCCACCGAAACCTGTTCGCCGGTGGCGGCAATCATGTCCAGTTCGCGCCCGTTGTCCTGGGTTGCTCCGGCGGGCGCCAGCTTCGCGGCCAGGCCGAGCAGGCGATTCGTTTCGCCGCTCATCGCCGAGGGCACGACCACCATCTGATGCCCTGCGCGCGCCCATTTGGCGACGCGCTTGGCGACATTGCGGATGCGCTCGGTCGAGCCCATCGACGTGCCGCCGTACTTGTGTACGAGAAGTGCCATGCAGAATGTGTCGGGCTGTGCCGCAGTGGGTGGGTCTTGTCGCGCGCGGTTCGGGCGGGCCCGGCATTCTAGGCGGGGCTATTGCCCGCCGCGCCAGCTTTCGCCGACATACGCAGCCATTCCAGCGTGACCTGAACCTGCCCCGGCAACGCGAGCATGCGCGCATCCAGACCAAGGCCTGGCACGAAAACAAGTTGCCCGCCGCTGTAGAGCAGTGGGCCATCGCGCAGCCAGGCTGCAACCGCGGCCGCCTGGTACTGCTTCTTCAGGCTGCGCGGCGGCCGCCCCACGCCGGCCTGAAACTGCTCACCGCCGCAGCGCGCGCGAAGTTCGAGTTGCCCCAGCCATGCCAGCGGCACTCCGCCTTGCCGGGTGTGTTGCACATGCAATTCGCCGGCCCACCCAGGAAGCCTGTAGACCCCGGCACGGCGCACGCTGAGTTGCGCTTCGCGGGATTCTTCAGGCGCGGCATCCGGGCCGGGCCGGTAGACCAAGACGCCGCGATAGAGTTGCAGGCTGCCGCCAGGGCACGGCCAGCTTGCACTTCCGCCGAATTGCAGTTCGCTCAGCAGGCGCTTGGCCAGACTCGCCGTGGCCGCACGACCGAGATGTTGCTTCAGCCAGGCGCGCAGCACGGTGCTGCGCCTGGGTTCACTCAAGGCCAGCCATGCGCGCAGTTCGAAGCCGCGACTGCTGGAGACCGCCTCGAGATCGAGACCCGCCAATTCTTCGAGGCACGCCTGTGCCTCCTGGGCCCATGACGCGCTTTGTGCAATCGATGCTTCGGCTTGCGGGAATGCCGCCAACAGGGCGGGCCAGACCTGAAGGCGCAGGCGATTGCGCGCGTAACGGGAATCGGCGTTGCTGTCGTCCTCAATGAAGCGCAAACGGTGCTTGCGGACATAGGCCTGAATCGTTTCGCCCGATGCATCGAGCCAGGGTCGGGCCCAGGTGACGCCGTTGCGCTGCGCGATACGCGGCATGCCCGCCAGCCCGCTCATGCCGGCGCCACGCATGGCCTGCAACAGAAACGTCTCGGCCTGGTCGAGCCGATGCTGGGCGAGCAAGATCAGTTCGACTCCGTGTGCTTGCGCCAGGCAGCGCAACGCGTCGTAGCGTTGCTCGCGCGCCCAGGCCTCGACACTGTCGCCCGACTGCGGCCGGCGCGCCAGGCGCTCGGTCGCAAACGTCACGGCCCAGCCGCGCCGCGACCAGCGCGCACATTGCTCGCGGCACGCCGCGAGCCACGCATCGGCGTGACGGCTCAATCCATGATGCACGTGAAACGCGAAGACCTGCACCCCGAGCGGCGCCGCTGCAGCACGCGTGGCGTGCAGCAGCGCAGTCGAATCGCGACCGCCGCTGTAGGCAACCGCAACTCGCTGCCCTTCAGGCAGCGCCAACATCGGCTCGCGGCAGGTCATGCGTGGCACGCAGTGCAGTGCCCGAGGAGCCGACTGCGCTGGGCTCAGCGCTCGGTGGTGTCGGTGAAGCGCCCGTAGCCGCGCAAGCGCTCGTAGCGGCGCTGCAGCAGTTCCTTGGGCTTGAAGTCGCTCAACTGACGCAGCGAATCATTCAGCGCACGCTTCAAGAACGCTGCCATTTGTTTCGGGTCGCGGTTCGCGCCGCCGACGGGCTCGCTCACGATCTTGTCTATCAGACCGAGTGCCTTGAGCCGATGCGCCGTGATGCCCAGTGCCTCGGCAGCGTCGGCGCAGCGTTCGGCGGTCTTCCACAGAATCGAGGCGCAGCCCTCGGGTGAGATCACGGAATAGACGGCGTACTGCAGCATCAGCACCTGGTCCCCGACGCTGATCGCAAGCGCTCCGCCTGATCCGCCTTCGCCGATGATGGTGGCAATGATCGGTACTTCCAGCTGTGCCATCTCGAACAGGTTGCGGCCGATCGCTTCCGATTGGCCGCGCTCCTCGGCGCCCACACCCGGGTACGCCCCCGGCGTGTCGACGAACGTGAACACCGGCAGGCTGAATTTTTCGGCCAGCTTCATCAGTCGCAATGCTTTTCGGTAGCCCTCCGGACGCGACATGCCGAAGTTGCGAAGACCTCGCTCCTTGGTATCGCGCCCTTTCTGATGCCCCAAAACGACGCAGGCCTGGCCGTTGAAGCGGGCCAAGCCGCCGACGATGGACTGGTCGTCAGCGTAGGCGCGGTCTCCGTGCAGTTCGAGGAAGTCGGTGAAGATCTCGCCGATGTAGTCCAACGTGTAGGGGCGCTGCGCGTGGCGCGCGATTTGCGTCACCTGCCATGGCGACAGGTTCGAATAAAGATCCTTCGTGAGCTGCAGGCTCTTCTTGCTCAGGCGGTCGATCTCTTCCGAGATGTCCACCGCCGACTCGCTCTGAACGTAGCGCAGTTCGTCGATCTTCGACTCGAGTTCGGCAACCGATTGCTCGAATTCGAGGAAATGTCGTTTGCTCATGCGTGCAGGGGCCTCGCTATTCGGCGCAGCATCGCAACGTGTTGCAGCTTCAACGCGCCCAAGACTTGCTCAGTATTCGACCGGCAACGGGTCAAGGCTGCGCCAAATGTACCATGTGGCCACGGAGCGAAAAGGCGCCCAGGCGTCTCCAACTTCACGCGCTTCAGCGCGCGACACCGGCTCACCGCTGAAGTAGTTCACGCTGATTCCCTTGAGCAACCCGATGTCGTCGAGTGGCAGGACATTCGGGCGCATGAGGTGGAAGATCAGGAACATTTCAGCGGTCCAGCGACCGATGCCGCGGATCGCGACCAGTTCCTCGATGATGGCTTCGTCGTCCATGCGCAGCCATTCATCGACGTGCACGGTGCCGGATTCGAAGTGCTGCGCCAGGTCGCAAAGGTACTCGACCTTGCGCGCTGACAGCCCCGCAGTGCGAATTCGCTGCGCGCCAAGTGTCAGCACGCCAGCCGGCTGCAGGCCGGCCGAAGCAGCTTGCATCAGCGTCGTGAAACGGTCCCAGACGGTCTGCGCCGCCTTGACCGAAATTTGTTGGCCGACGATTGAGCGTGCCAGGGTCGTGAATGCATCACCCCGGCTTTGCAGCCGGCCGTCACCGAACTTGGGAATCAACTTGCGCATCACGCGGTCGCGCTTGGCCAGATGCTTGCACGCTTCGTCCCAATACTGCGGTTGCGCCAATGTTGCCAATTCGAACTCCCGGCTCAGGCCTTGACCCATGTCGTGCCCTGCGGCGTGTCTTTCAGCACCACGCCCTGGTCGGCCAGTTCTTTGCGCACCCGATCCGCGGTCGCGAAGTCGCCGGCTTGTTTGGCAGACTGGCGCCGGGCGATCGCTTGCGCTACCGCGGTCGCGTCGAGACCGCCGCCCGATTGCAGATAGGCACGCGGCGCCTGCTGCAGCAAGCCGAGTGTTGCGCCCAGGTTGCGCAGCACGCCGGCGTCGCGTGGCGAGCGCGAACGGTTCAGATCACTCGCCAACTCGAACAGCACCGCGACCGCGCCCGGCGTGTTGAAGTCATCGTCCATCGCGGCCCGAAATGCCGCCGCCCGCGGCTCGCTCCAGTCGAGCACAGGCGGGTCGATCTGCACGCCGTCGAGCGCGGTGTAGAGCCGTCGCAGCGCGTTGCGCGCGTCGTCCAGGTTCGCATCGCTGAAATTGAACTGGCTGCGGTAGTGCGTGCGCAGCATGAAAAAGCGCAGCGTCTCGCCGTCGTAGCGCTTGAGCACATCGCGGATCGTGAAGAAGTTGCCCAGCGACTTGGACATCTTCTCGTCGTTGACGTTGAGGAAACCGTTGTGCAACCAGTAGTTGACGAACGGCCCCGGCGTTGCGCCCTCGCTCTGCGCGATTTCGTTCTCATGGTGCGGGAACTGCAGGTCCATGCCGCCGCCGTGAATGTCGAAATGCGCTCCCAACGACGCGCGGCACATTGCCGAGCATTCGATGTGCCAGCCGGGCCGGCCCTTGCCGAACGCACTGTCCCACTTTGCGTCGTCAGGTTCGGAGTCTTTCGCCGCCTTCCACAGCACGAAATCCAAGGGGTCGTCCTTGCCCGCCTGCACCGCGACGCGCTCGCCGGCGCGCAACTGGTCAACCGACTTGCCGGAGAGTTTTCCGTAGCCGGGGAACTTGCGCACCGCGAAGTTCACATCACCGTCCGCGGACCGATAGGCGAGGCCTTTTCGCTCCAGCGTCGAGATCATCTCCAGCATCTGCGGCACATGCTCGGTGGCGCGCGGCTCAAACGTCGGCCGGGCAATGCCCAAGGCGTCAGTGTCCTCGTGCATCGCCGCGGTCATCTCGGCGGTCAACTGGCGAATCGGCATGCCGCGCTCGAGCGCGCGCTTGATGATCTTGTCGTCAATATCGGTGATGTTGCGAACGTAGTTCACGCGGTAGCCCGAGGTTCGCAGCCAGCGAAAAATGACATCGAAGGCAATCAGGAAACGGGCGTGCCCGACGTGGCACAGGTCGTAGATCGTCATGCCGCATACGTACATGCCAACGTGCCCCGGCTTGATGGGGGTGAAGACTTCAACTCGCCGCGATAAAGTGTTGTGGATGCGAAGGGCCATGAAGGAGCGACGATACAGCGGCAGCGACACTACAATCGATTCAGTATACCGGTCGCAATTCAGCGCAAATCGACCCGCGATTGCAATTTCTTGCGAGGCCGCTCGGCGCCCTTGCTGGGCCATGCACCATGCGCAAGCCGCACCTCTTCGCTCTCCATTCCATGCACATCGGCGCGCTCCTGCTCGCCGCCTTGCCGGTCTTCGCAAGCGTCGAAGAGATCGACGAAGTCACGCGATTGCATCGATCGGGCCGCAGCACCGCCGCGGTGCAACTCGCTGACAAGATTCTCGCCGCGCGCCCGAAAGATCTGCAGATGCGATTCCTGAAAGGCGTGGTCCTGGCCGAGAGCCAACGCTCCGCGCAAGCCATCGAGGTCTTTCAGGCCTTGACTGAAGACTTCCCCGAGTTGCCCGAGCCGTACAACAATCTGGCAACCCTGTTCGCAGCGAATGGCGACCATGACCGTGCCCGCATCGCGCTCGAGCAGGCCCTGCGCAGCAACCCAAGCTACGCCATAGCCCATGAAAATCTTGGCGACGTGCATGGCATGCTGGCAAGCCGGGCCTACGCGCGCGCGCTTGCGCTCGACCCGGCGAACCAGCGGCTGCCCGCCAAACTCAAGCTGGTGCGCGAGTTGTTTGCGGATCGGCGCAACGCCGTGAAGGCTGCGCCAGCGCATTAGCAATTCCCATTTCATCCCACACGAAGGAGAAAGAGACCCCATGCTTCGAAAACTCGCACGCGCCATTGCAGGCGTCACCCTCACCGTCAGCGCCCTCGCCACGCTGCCGGCGCTGGCACAGAAGGTCAAGCTCGCCACGTCGATGGGCGACATCGTGATTGAACTCGACGCCGCGAGGGCGCCGCGCTCAGCCGCCAACTTCGTGCAATACGCGAAAGACGGCCATTTCAACGGCACCATCTTTCATCGCGTCATCGACAACTTCATGATCCAGGGCGGCGGCATGCTTCCCGACATGACGCAGAAACCAACACGAACACCGATTCCACTCGAAAGCAAGAACGGCCTGCGCAACACCCGTGGCACGGTGGCGATGGCGCGCACCGGTGACCCGAATTCCGCCACCTCGCAGTTCTTCATCAACCTGAAGGACAACGCGTTCCTGAACGCAAATGAATCGCCCGACCCGAACGGCTACGCCGTGTTCGGCAAGGTGGTTCTCGGCATGGACGTCGTCGACAAGATTCGCACCGTCCCCACTGGCAGCAAGGGTCCGCACGAGAACGTGCCGCTCGATCCCGTCATCATCAAACAAGCGACACTGGAGCCCTGACATGAATCAGCAGGTCGAACTGGAAACGAGCCTCGGAGTCGTCAAGATCGAACTGGACGCGACGCGCGCTCCCGAGTCGGTGCGCAATTTCCTTGCCTACGTCGACGCTGGCCACTACAACGGCACCGTTTTTCACCGTGTCATCAAGGGCTTCATGATTCAAGGGGGTGGGTTCGAAGTCGGCATGAAACAAAAGCCGGTGCGCGCACCGCTGGCGAACGAGGCGAACAACGGGGTGAAGAATGACAAGTACACGCTGGCGATGGCGCGGACTTCTGCGCCGCACTCAGCGACCGCACAGTTCTTCATCAACACCAGCGTCAACGCGTTCCTGAATTTCAAGTCGGAGACTGCGCAGGGTTGGGGCTACGCCGTGTTCGCCAAAGTGGTCGGCGGGACCGATGTGGTCGATTCAATCGAGGAGGTTCGCACCACGCGGCGCGGCGGCAACGATGACGTCCCGGTCGATGACGTCGTGATCCTGAGCGCAAAGCGCGTTCCCTGAAATCCGTGGTTCACCCCGGGCCGAGCCGGTTCAGCGAGTGGGTCGCGCCGGCCTCATGTGAAAGCATTGAGTTCATCAGCGACTTGCATCTTGCGCCGCAGACTCCGCGCACCTTGGACGCGTGGGAGCAATATCTGGGCACGACACGGGCCGACGCCGTTTTCATCCTCGGTGATCTGTTCGATTCGTGGGTCGGCGACGATTCGCGCTTCGACGCGTTCGAAGCGCATTGCGTCAGCGTTCTTGCCCGAGCATCGGCGACAACGTCGCTGGCCTTCATGGTGGGCAATCGGGATTTCCTGGTTGGCACCGCCATGTGTCAGGCCAGTGGCATGCAGTTGCTTTCCGACCCGACTGTGCTCGTCGCATTTGCTCAGCGCATCTTGCTTTCGCACGGCGATGCGCTGTGTCTTGCCGACACCGAGTATCAGCAACTCAGGACCATGGTTCGAAACCCCGAGTGGCAGCGCGAACTTCTGGCTTGGCCCCTTGAGCAGCGGCGCGAATTGGCGCGCGAGTTGCGAACCGCCAGCACCCAGCATTCGGCGGGACGGAACCGTGACGAATGGGCTGATATCGATTTTCCCTTGGCCATCGATTGGCTGGACCAGGCAAACTCGAAGGCGCTGATTCATGGACATACCCATCGCCCCGGCACCGATCCGCTGGCACGAGGCTACCGTCGCCACGTCTTGAGCGATTGGAGTTTCGACGATCCCCAGGCCGAGCGCGCCGAAGTTCTGCGGCTCGACGCTTCAGGCCTGCGGCGCCTCAGCTTGACCTGAAGATGTTCGGCTGGTGGAAATCGTGGCAGCGCACGCGACGCGCGCGCGTGCTGAGCAATCGCAGCATCCCTGAGCCGCTGTGGCAACTCACCTTGTCCCGCTACCGGTTTCTCGCCGGGCTCGAAGCGTCGGCAGCCGCCGAATTGCGTGACATGGCCACTCTGTTCCTCGCCGAGAAGGAGTTTTCCGGCGCCGGCGGCCTGACCGTGAACGACGAAATGGCCGTGGCAATCGCGGCCCAGGCCTGCCTGCCCGTGCTGCGACTCGGTCTGCATTGGTACGACGCTTTCAAGGGCATCGTGGTGCACGCCGACGCCGTGATGGCACAGCGCGAAGTGATTGACGAATTCGGCGTCGTGCACGAGTTTGAGGAAGAACTCAGCGGTGAAGCCATGGGAGGCGGCCCGTTGATGCTGTCATGGGCTGATGTGCAGGACAGCGGGGAATCGGCCGATTGGGGCTACAACGTCGTCATCCATGAGTTTGCCCACGTACTGGACATGCGCGACGGCGTCGCCGATGGAGTTCCGCCTCTGCCCGATCGGCGAGCGCGCGAGCACTGGACAATCATTCTCGGCGCCGAGTACCGGAATTTTTGCGGCGCGGTGAACGACGGGTTCGAAACCGTGCTTGACCCCTATGGCGCGCAGTCACCTGATGAGTTCTTCGCCGTGGCGAGCGAGGCGTTCTTCACCGTTCCCGAGCAAACGCGCGCTGCGCATCCGCAGCTTTATGACCTTCTGGTGAGCTTTTACCGCCAGAACCCTGCTGCCGCCGCGGGCGCCTGATCGACGGGTGGCCAGAAGCCCAGGCCCTAGGCCGTTGCGGGCTCCGCCTTGGGCTTGTCGCTCTTCTTGTTGGGCGCAATGTCGAGAATCGGTTTGCCGTCGGCGTCGGCGTCCACGGTCAAACGCCCGCCATCGACCAACTGACCGAAAAGCAACTCGTCGGCCAGGGCGCGGCGAATCGTGTCCTGGATCAGGCGTTGCATCGGCCGTGCGCCCATCAACGGGTCGAAGCCCTTCTTCGCCAGGTGCTTGCGCAGGTTGTCGGTGAATGTGACTTCGACCTTCTTCTCGTTGAGCTGGGTTTCCAGCTGCAGCAAGAATTTGTCGACAACACGCAGGATGATCTCTTCGTCGAGCGCCTTGAAGCTCACGATGGCATCGAGACGGTTGCGGAACTCGGGCGTGAACAGGCGCTTGATGTCGACCATCTCGTCGCCCTGCTCGTGTGCCGTCGTGAAACCGATCGTCGCCTTGTTCATCGCCTCGGCGCCGGCATTTGTCGTCATGATGATGATGACATTGCGAAAGTCGGCCTTGCGCCCGTTGTTGTCGGTCAAGGTGCCATGGTCCATGACCTGCAGCAGCACATTGAAGACGTCGGGGTGCGCCTTTTCGATCTCATCCATCAGCAACACGGCGTGCGGCTTCTTCGCGATGGCCTCGGTCAGCAAGCCACCCTGGTCAAAGCCCACATAGCCGGGCGGCGCGCCGATCAAACGGCTCACCGCGTGGCGTTCCATGTATTCGCTCATGTCGAAGCGAATCAGGTCGATGCCCAGGACGTACGCAAGCTGGCGCGCAACTTCCGTCTTGCCCACACCGGTGGGGCCACTGAACAGGAACGAGCCGATCGGCTTGTCCGGCCGGCCCAGGCCCGAGCGCGCCATCTTGATCGCGGCCGCAAGCGCTTCGATCGCCGGCTCCTGTCCAAA
>JAEMQF010000170.1 GCA_022758925.1 Burkholderiales bacterium
ACCATGGCCGCGCAACACGAGGGCCGTGAGCGACGTCATTGCCGAACCTCGGGCCGCGCTGCGCTGGCGTCGGTTATGGGCCGCGAGCCAGCGGTTTTGGGCAACGATGATGCGATCGAGCGCCAGGCTCGTGTCCCAGTTCGGCGGCACACCGAAATAGTCTTCGACCAGCGTCTTCGCACTGGTTTGTGCAGCCATGCGAGCGTCGCCGCCGGCCGATACGCCGTCGGCGACGGCGCAGATGAACCCCATGTCTTGTTCCTGCGGCGCGGGTCGGCGCGTCGCGACGAAGTCTTCATTGACTGCGCGCCCAGGGCTTTCGCTCGCGTAGCCGATGTCCAGGTCGAAGCTCATGGCGATGTTGGTGCACGGAATCGTGCAATGGAGTCTGCGGCAGGGCTTATGCAAGCGCCGTGCCGCCCCGGCTCGGTGCACCTGGGCGGATTCAACCCGCGGGCGTGGCACGAGCAGCACGGCAGCCCCAAACGACGATGGGGTTCGCGACGAATGGCTCAAACACTCCGGCGTGCAGGGCGACCATGTGCCCGACCGTTTCGTGAAGCAGTTCGCTTTCCCGTTCAGTTGGAAGGCCTGATCGAGGCGTTCCCCGGTGGGCGGCAGCCAAGCTCAAGGTCGGCTGGATCAGACTCACGCTATGCTTCCCGCCGCGATGAACCCCGAATCAACGCTGGACGCGACGATCGAAGCCGCGGTGCGGCTTGAACTGCTGCACCTGGCGTTGCGCAACTCTGTACGCGCCATCCCGCTGCAATTGCTCGCGGTGCTCGTCGTGGTGGTCTTGGGAGTTGGCGCCCAAGCTCACCGAACTGCCGTTGTAGCGGCTGGAATCGGCATCATGGTTGGCGTGTGGCGCTATCGGCTGTCGCGCCGCTACGTCAACGGAGAAGGGCTCGATGCAGCGCAAGTCCGCGCGGCAACGCGTGGATTGGAAGGCAACTCGACGCTTGCAGGACTGTTGTGGGCAACTTGTGCTTTCGGCATCTATCCACATTTGCAAGGTTCGTCCGCAATCATATTCGTCGCGATCGCGATCGGTTCAGTGTCCAGCGCAGGGCTGTTCATGTCACTCGTGGGTCGCTCATATCAACTGCTCGTGGTATCGAGCATCGGCGCACTGGTTGGCGCCAGCCTGATCATTGAACAGGTGCGCTCGTTTCCGCTCGCGGCCTTGGTCGGCCTCTGGGGGTGGACGATGCTCCATGCAGGGCGCGCAATCAAGGAAACGACGACGAGCGCGATTCGCCACAGCCTTGAAAAAGATCTCGCGAATTCCTCGCTGGCCAAAGCAAAGGCAGCCGCAGAAGCCGCCACGCTGGCGAAGTCGCAGTTCTTGGCGACGATGAGTCACGAAATTCGCACACCCATGAACGGCGTCTTGGGTGCACTCGACCTGCTGCGCCACACGGTCTTGGACGCCACGCAACGCCGCCTGGTGCGAACCGCAGCTTCGTCCGGAACGTCGTTGATGGCGATTCTGAACGACGTGCTGGATCACTCCAAGATCGAAGCGGGAAAGCTGAACCTTGTGGACACGCCAATGTCGCCCAGGGCGCTTGTGACCTCGGTGATCAGGTTGTTTCGTGCTAACGCCGAAAGCAAATGCCTGCGCTTGACAATGGACGTGGGCGATGAAGTTGCTGAGTGGGTGTTATGCGACGCGCAACGGCTCAAGCAAGTCATGCTCAACCTGGTGGGCAACGCCATCAAGTTCACGGAGCATGGCGAAGTCGCCGTTCGCGTCTCGGCGCGGCCCGCGCCGGTGGGTTGGGCCGGGCTGAGATTCGAGGTTCAGGACTCGGGCATTGGCATGTCGGTTGACGCCCAGAAAGACCTGTTCCAACCGTTTCACCAGATCGACAGCGCGCACAATCGCCGGCGTGGCGGCACGGGTTTAGGCCTTGTCATCTGTCGGAGCATTGTCCAGGCGATGGGCGGAGAGATCGAAGTCGAAAGCCGGCAAGGTGCCGGTTCATGCTTCCGGTTCGACTTGACGCTCGAATGCGACGAGTCCCCGACCCACCTGCCTGCCAGCGATTCGGGAATGGCCGGCCTGGACGTCGAACCCCAGCTTCAGGGAACCGTACTCGTCGTCGAAGACAACGAAGTGAATCGTTTGATCGCGCGTGAAATGTTGAGATCGATGGGGCTGGCCGTGATCGAAGCCTGCGACGGCGAGAAGGCCCTCGAACAACTCGCCACGCAAGGGATCGACCTGATCCTGATGGACTGCCAAATGCCCGTGATGGACGGTTATGCCGCGGCCCGCGAGATTCGCCGGCGTGAACAGGAGCAAGGGCGCCCGAGAATTCCGATCCTGGCACTCACGGCGAACGCTTTCGACGAAGACTCGGTGCGCGCGCGCGAATCCGGAATGGACGCACACATCGCCAAGCCCTACACGCGCGCCCACCTCATGGAAACGCTCGGAAACTGGCTTTGAGCCGCGACCCGGCATGCCTCAGACGCGAGCCCAACCCGCGAGCATCAGGACAGCGTGTCCCATTCGCTGATGCCGGTTCGCTCGAAGTCCCACGCGCTATCCAGTTCCATGCGCTTGATCTCTTCAACGACACCATCATTGGCGCCACCAATTTTGCGGATTTGCGCCCTCGCTAGGCGCTCCATGAGGCGCATGTCACGGTTCGACAAACCCATCGCGGTCACGGCCCAGTGGTCGACGATGGCTTGCAGCGACTCGTACGCAATGGGCGCCGCAATGCGGCGTGCCTGCAGCGCCGCCATGCTGCCGCGGAATCGTGGGTCCATCGTGCGAACGAACTGATTGAGCAGTACTTCGCCCTGGCCATCCTCGGCGACATGCTCTACGAGCCCGCGTCGCTGCAGCTGTTCAGCCGTATAGATCTGGCCGGACAGGATCATGTCATTCGCAACGGCCAAACCCGCCCTTCGGATCGTCACGTTCCAGCCGCCCATGCCAGGGAACAGGTTGAACAGAACTTCCGGAAACCCTGCCTGTGCTCCGCGTTCGATGATGACGGTGCGGTTCATCAGAGCCCATTCGAGGCCACCACCGAGCGCATCGCCCTGAACCAATGCAATCGTGTACACACCGATGTCCGCCGCGACTTCTCCCCACCATACAAGTTCGATGCAGCGACGCGCGTAGAGCCGAAGCGAGTCGAGGTCGCGCGCGCGCACCAGCAATACGAACAGCGAAAGATCACCCCCGAAATTGAACACCCCGGGAATATCAGAGGCTGTCACGAAATAGCGCACCAGGCCACGTGCGGCGCTGATGTCAGCGTAGATTTGCTTCAACTCGGCCAGCACGCCCAGGCTATAGCACTGAATCGGACTGACGCCCATGCGCGCCGTCAGCATCGCGAACTCGGGGTTCCATTCAAGCCGGATGTAGCGATACGCCCGGTCCAGCTCGGCGGGCATGGTTCGGCGCAGGGCGTCGTTCATATCGCCTCAAGAATCCGCGCAAACTGATCGAAGTTCACGCAGCTTGACTCGATGATGGCACTCTTGGCCTCGTTATCGGTCACCTCGTTCAGCACCACGCGGAGCTCGGCCATGTGCTGCGCATCCAATTCGGCGTGCGAGCTGATGAAAGAAATGCCGCGATCACCTTCGAGCAGCAAAGACTCCGTGATCGCCGCGGTCAAGGGCCCGCCGTAGACTGACGCAATCACCTCCAGGGCGTAGACCATGCCCAGTGCGGACATGGGGTGCTTGCGGTCGGCGGCCCAATAGTTGTAGCCGTTGAAGACGAGGATTCGCATCGACGGTTGGTAGGCCAGGGTGCGAGCAGCCGGGACACCCACCACCTCCAGGTCGTTCACGACCCATTCCTCATGGCCCTTTTCTTCTTGCATGTGCTGGTAGAGGTAGCAGCGCACCGCCTTGTGCGCGTCGGTGATTCGGCTTGCCGCCGCGGCACACACCGGGTTGAAGTGCCAGACCACGTGGTAGAGCTCGAGCAGGAAATTTCGGTAGCGCTCCACCGACAAACCATTGGCAACGATGTCGAGCACCTTGCTGTTGGCCTCGAACCCGCGCCGCGCTTCGTCAGTGCGGGTCACGAGATCGATAAAGAATGGCAACGCTGCCGTTTGCATGGATCCTCCGGCCGTGACGCTTGGCTGGTTGACTTGCGCAGCTGATGTCGACGGCGAATGCGAATGCGAGAACTCGATCTGCCGAGTGAGTAGTATTTCACGTTTCCCGCGTCAAATCGTGAATGGAACCTCGCCGGCAAGGCTGATTTGATCCCTATGAGAGTCCGACAGCATGCTCTGGCTGGAAGGTCCAGGACCGATGCCTGGACCACCAAGGCGCGGCAGCCAGGCCCGCCCGGCCCCAATCCATCGGCGTCTTGCCCGGTGCGCCCAAGACAACTACAGTCGAGATCATTGACCCATCGGTCAATGAATCGGATGCCACGCACTTCCAGGCAAATGCCTCACCCGGAGCCGCGCAAGCCATGACCCAAGATTCTGTGCTGGTGTTGCAGCGCCGCGACGGCGCAGTGTCGACGTTGACCCTGAACCGGCCGCAAGCGCTGAACAGCTTCACCGGCGAAATGCACGACGCGCTGATGTCGGCGCTCAAAGCTGCCGCTGCCGATGCCGAGGTGCGCTGCGTCGTCCTCACCGGCGCCGGCCGTGGCTTTTGCGCCGGCCAAGACTTGTCCGACCCCGCGATCGCCCCCAATCTGACGCCAGGGGCCGCGCCAAAGGACATCGGCGCCTTGATCGAAGCTCGCTACAAGCCCCTGGCCTTGATGCTGCAAGACTTCCCCGTGCCGGTGATCGCCGCAGTCAACGGTGTTGCCGCCGGTGCCGGGGCGAATATTGCCCTCAACTGCGACTTGGTGATCGCGGCACGCTCGGCTTCGTTCATCCAGGCGTTTTCTAAGATCGGCCTGATTCCCGATGCGGGAGGCACCTGGCTCCTGCCGCGCCTGGTGGGCCGGGCCCAGGCCATGGCGCTCGCGTTGTTGGGTGACAAACTGCCCGCTGAGGAGGCGCAGCGCATCGGCTTGATCTACCGCTGCGTCGATGACGCCATCTTCGGCGCCGAAGCCCAGGCACTGGCGCAGCGGCTGGCGGCGCTGCCGGTGCGCGCCCTGGCCGAGACGCGCCGAGCATTTGCACAGGCCGACCACTTGACGCTGTCGGCCGCGCTCAGCATGGAGGCCGACGTACAGCGCCGCATGGGCAACAGCAGCGACTATCTAGAAGGCGTAAGCGCGTTCTTCGCCAAGCGCGCACCGGTGTTCAAGGACCGATGACGCCCGAGCTGCAAGACCCAGTCGCGCAAGCGACGGCCGAACGTGTGCGCGACGCGATGTTTGCCAAAGACGCAGCCGCGCGGGCCTTGGGCATGGAAATCGTGGACGTCGGCCCGGGCCGTGCCAGTGTCTCGATGACGGTGCGCACCGACATGGTCAACGGCTTCGGCATCTGCCAGGGCGGCCTGGTGACCGCGCTTGCCGACACCGCATTTGCCTATGCCTGCAATTCGTGGAACGAGCAGACCGTGGCCTCCGGCTTCGACGTTCAGTTGCTGGCTGCAGGGCACATTGGCGACACGCTGCTGGCCCAGGCCAACGTGCTCATGCAAGGCAGGCGCACCGGCATCTATGACGTGAATGTGCGCAATCAGGACGATGTTCTGATCGCCGTCTTCCGCGGCCGCTCGCACCGGCTCAAGGGTCGGGTCACCGATGTCTGACATGCTGCGCCACGGCGACTCAATCCCTAGGAGGCGTGCATGCCCGTGAAGCACCCAGCCCCCGGCGACCTCGAGCCGATCGAAACCGCCAGCCGCGACGAGTTGCAGGCGCTGCAACTCAGGCGCCTGCAGGCAACGCTGCATAGCGCCTACAGCAACGTGGCGCACTACCGCGCCGCGTTCGACGCCCAGGGCGTACACCCGCGCGACTTGAAGTCGCTGGCCGACCTGGCGAAGTTTCCTTTCACCGCCAAAGCCGACCTGCGCAACAACTATCCGTTCGGCATGTTCGCCGTTCCGCGCGAGAAAGTCGTGCGCATCCACGCCTCGTCGGGAACGACCGGCAAGCCCACCGTGGTCGGATACACGCAGGCCGATATCGACACCTGGGCGCAGCTGATGGCACGCTCGATCCGAGCCTCGGGCGGGCGCGCCGGCGACATCGTGCATGTCGCCTACGGCTACGGGCTGTTCACCGGCGGCCTGGGCGCACATTACGGCGCCGAGCGTCTGGGCTGCACCGTGATCCCGATGTCGGGCGGCCAGACCGAGAAGCAGGTGCAGCTCATCAACGACTTCAAGCCGAGCATCATCATGGTCACGCCGAGCTACATGCAGGTGATCATCGAAGAGTTCCGGCGCCAAGGCATCGACCCGCGCGAGATGTCGATCCAGGTCGGCATCTTCGGCGCCGAGCCCTGGACCGAAGCGATGCGCAGCGAGATCGAGGCCAACGCCGGAATCGACGCGGTCGACATCTATGGCTTGTCGGAAGTGATGGGCCCGGGCGTGGCGAACGAATGCATCGAAGCAAAAGACGGCCCGGTCATCTGGGAAGACCATTTCTTTCCCGAGATCGTCGACCCGCACACCGGCGCCGTGCTGGCCGAGGGCAGCGAGGGCGAACTCGTGTTCACGACGCTGACCAAGGAGGCGTTGCCGATGGTGCGCTACCGCACGCGCGACCTGACGCGGCTGCTCCCTCCCAGCGCGCGCAGCATGCGCCGCATGGGCAAGATTGTCGGGCGCAGCGACGACATGCTCATCATCCGCGGCGTCAACGTGTTCCCGACGCAGATCGAAGAACTCGTGTTCCAGCAAGGGCAACTGGCGGGCCAGTACCAGATCGTCGTCACGCGCGAGGCGCAGCTGGACGAGATCGAAGTGCGTTGCGAAGTCTTGCCGAGCGCGATCCACGCCGATCGAGACGCGGCGGCGGCATGGTTGCAGCATCGCATCAAGACCATGGTTGGCGTCAGCGCGCGGGTGCATGTCGGGGCACCGGATTCGATTGAGCGCACCTTGACCGGCAAGGCACGGCGCGTGCTTGACAAGCGCCACAAGGTTTAGGATTCACCCATGTACACCCAAGCCATGGACACGATGGCCCGCGAGGCCAAGGGCAAAGTTCAAGCGCTCAAGACGCCACGCGAGCAACAGCTCGAAGCCGCCTTCGAAGCGCGCATCGATGCCGGAGAGTTCATCGAAGCAAAAGACTGGATGCCCGAGCACTACCGCAAGACGCTGGTGCGCCAGATCAGCCAGCATGCGCACTCCGAGGTCGTCGGCATGCTGCCCGAGGGCAACTGGATCACGCGTGCGCCGTCTCTGAAGCGCAAGGCGATTCTGTTGGCCAAGGTTCAGGACGAGGGCGGGCATGGCCTGTATCTGTATGCGGCGGCCGAAACCCTGGGCGTGTCGCGCGACGCATTGATCGACGCCTTGCACAGTGGCCGCGCCAAGTACAGCTCGATCTTCAACTACCCGACGCTGACCTGGGCCGACGTCGGCACCATCGGCTGGCTCGTCGACGGCGCGGCGATCATGAACCAGGTGCCGCTGTGCCGCTGCTCCTACGGGCCCTATGCACGTGCCATGGTGCGCGTGTGCAAGGAGGAATCGTTCCACCAGCGCCAAGGTTTCGAGTCGCTGCTGACGATGATGACGCAGGGAACAGCGGCGCAGCGCGACATGGTGCAAGACGCCGTGAACCGCTGGTGGTGGCCCTCGCTGATGATGTTCGGCCCGCCCGACGCCGAATCGACGCACGGCGAACAGTCGATGCGCTGGGGGATCAAGCGCAATTCGAACGACGAGTTGCGGCAAAAATTCATCGACGCCTGTGTCGGCCAGGCCAAGGTGCTCGGGGTCACGCTGCCTGACCCGCAATTGAAGTGGAACGAGCAGCGCGGCGCGCACGACCACGGCGCGATCGACTGGTCGGAATTCTGGAATGTCGTGAACGGCAACGGGCCGTGCAACAAGGAGCGGCTCGCGGCTCGCGTCAAGGCATGGCATGAAGGCGCCTGGGTGCGCGAGGCGGCGCTGGCGTATGCGGCCAAACAGGCGGCCAAACAGGCGGCGCAAACCGAGGCGGCTGCGACATCATGAGCACCCCGCACCACGCCGGCGAATTCCCACTGTGGGAGGTGTTCGTTCGGAGCAAGAGCGGCCTGGACCACAAACACTGCGGCAGCCTGCACGCGAGCGATGCGACGCTGGCGATCCAGATGGCGCGCGACGTCTACACCCGGCGCCAGGAGGGGACCAGCATCTGGGTGGTTCGCTCCGACGCAATCGTCGCCAGCGACCCCGACACGCGCGACGCCGATTTCGAGCCGGCCGCCGACAAGGTGTATCGGCATCCGACGTTCTACAAGTTGCCGGCCGATCTGGACCACATGTGACGCAGCGCCCGCCCCCGACAGCGGCGGTGCAGTACCTGCTGCGAATCGCCGACTCGAGCCTGATTCACGGCCAGCGCCTGAGTCAGTGGTGCGGCCACGCACCCGTGCTCGAAGAAGATATCGCGCTCACCAACATCGCCCTCGATCACATTGGGCAGGCACGCGCCCTGCTCACGCTGGCCGGCCAGATCGAAGGCGCAGGCCGTGACGAAGACGCTCTGGCTTTTCTTCGCAGCGAACGCGAATACTTCAACCTCACGATGCTCGAGCTGCCGAACGCCGATTTCGCGCGCACCATGCTGCGCGGCTTTCTCTGGTCGGAACTGCTTGGCGCGTTGTGGCCGGGGCTCGGTGCTTCGAGCAATTCGCAACTCGCGGCGATCGCGGCGAAATGCGCGAAAGAAACGCGCTACCACCAGCGCCATTGCGCCGACTGGGTGCGGCGCCTGGGCGATGGCACGCAAGAGTCGCACCGGCGCATCGGCACTGCGCTCGCCGAGCTTTGGCCCTACACCGCGGAATGGTTCGAAGACGACGTGGTCGATGCGCAAGCTTGTGCCGCTGGCCTGGGGCCTGCCTGGAGCACGCTCGAGGCCGGATGGTTGAAGTCGGTGACTCCAGTCCTTGCCGATGCGCGACTGACACCGCCGCCAGGTTCTGCGTTTCGCTCCAGCGGCAAGTTCGGGCGCCACAGCGAGCACATGGGCTTCCTGCTCGCCGAAATGCAGGCCGTGCCGCGCGAGTTTCCCGGGGCGGTGTGGTGAGCACTAAGATCACGACGCAAGCCCCGCCCGCGATCGATGTTGCGAGGGCATGGCAGGCACTGTCAGAAGTGCTCGACCCCGAAGTGCCGGTGCTTTCGGTGTTGGAGCTCGGCATCGTGCGCGGCGTCACGGTCGACGCCGGCGCCGTGCAGGTGACGGTCACGCCCACCTATTGCGCTTGCCCGGCGACCGAGGCAATCCAGGATTCGATTCGTGCCGCGCTGCTCGCCGCGGGGGCGAGCAGCGTCAGCGTCGACTTGCAATACGCGCCGGCGTGGACCACGGAC
>JAEMQF010000348.1 GCA_022758925.1 Burkholderiales bacterium
AAATCCGCTCATGCTGACGGTTCCGCGAGCATGTTCATCACCAGCCGAATCATCACGTCCTTGTCCTTCGGCGCCGATTCGGCGACCAGCAGCGCGAGTGCGGCCAGCCCGACGTCGTTGATCACGGCGTCGCCGTTGCGAGTCAACCGCCCGTTGCGATGCAGGAACTCGACGAACAGGAATGAGCCAATGCGCTTGTTGCCATCGGAGAAGGGGTGGTTCTTGATGACGAAGTACAGCAGGTGCGAGGCCTTCGCTTCGACCGTCGGATACGCCGGTTCACCGAACACGCTCTGGGCCAGGTTGCCGAGCAATGCGGCCAGCCCCTCGTCTCGCTCGTGTCCGAACAGGTCGGTGGCCTCGCCACGTCCCAGCAAGTCTTGCTTCAGGCGCGCTATAGCCGAGCGTGCGTCGCTCACGGCGAGCAAGACCCCGCCCGCGATGCCCTTCGGCTCGACCAGCAAACCTTCGTCGTAGCGCTGCAAGAGCAGAAAGGTCTGCGTGTAGCGGGCGATGACGTCGACCAGCCCCCGTCCCTGATCCGTGCTCAGCGCCTCCCCGGCTGCCGCCTTGCGCACCAGCGCCATTGCGGCTTCCAGCTCGCGCGCGTTGTGTTCGAAACGTTGCTGGTTGATCGTGTAGCCCCGCACCAGGTGGTCGCGCAGCGTGTTGGTGGCCCATTGACGGAAACGCACCCCCCGACGGGAATTGACGCGATAGCCAACGGAGATGATGGCGTCGAGGTTGTAATGCTTCAGGCTGCGCTTGACCTGACGGCTGCCTTCAGTTTGAACTGCTAAGAAATCCTTAGCAGTTGCCGCCGCCTCCAACTCGCCGTCAGCAAAGATGTTCCTCAGGTGCATCAACACGTTTTCGGGCGTCGTCTCGAACAGCTCTGACATCTGTCGTTGGGTCAACCAGACCGTGTCGCGGTCGAGCTTGACCTCCACACGCACGCCGCCGTCGGGCGCCTCGTAGACGAGGACTTCGCCGCCTGGAGCCCGCGCCATCACACGGTCCTCCCGACGAACTTCTCGGCGGGCATGATCCTCAGATCGCCGGCGACGAGCGGAAGAAACGAATCGCGCAGCCGCTGGGCCGGGACCACCTGCCCGTAGTCGTCACGCTCGGTCGTGGGCTCACTAAGGGCGATCGCAGCGCCGTTGCGGAGCTGCCAGCCGGCGGTTTGGAGCCGGGCCAGCGCGGCCTGCTTGACGACGGATTCGGTGAATGGAGTCATTGCGCTTTCACGACCCACTCTCCGGGCCGCGAGATGATTACTACGTCTGCAATCCCCTGAAGCTTGCGGATGCCAGCCTCGACTTCCGCGTGGTGGTGGGTCGACCCGGTCGCGTCCCAAAGGAGCGCGATGATGGTGTCATAGCCAGAGTCTGCCGTCCGATAGATGGCCGTGTCGGCGGCGACCTCCTCGATGACCTTGGCGCGTGCCGCCTGAGCCGCCTCGCGAAGGTACTTCACCTCGACGACAAGTCGAAGTGCCGGAACCAGCAGATCGGCTCGCGGATGCTTGTGCCCCAGCGATGGCAGATTCTCCTCGTCCTCGAGTCCCGGGAAAACGGGCCTCAACACCGCCCACGCCAGGCTCTGCACGTGATACTCGTGCTGAATGTCCCAACGCTGAGCGGTGACGTCCTTGTGCTGTGTCTTTGGCTTGTCCTCCCACGGCCATCGCTTCAGTGCCGCCGGGATTCCTTTGAGCAACTCGACGACCTGGGCGACCGTGGGCTGCGCCAAATCGATTGCCGCCTCCACTGCGAAGATAGCCCGCAGCGCAGAGTCGTAGAAGATCGCCCATTCAGCATCGGGCCCATCAGGCGACATGACTACGGCTAGTGCACCGCGAAGTTGCTCAGGGCTCGCCGACCTCCGAAGCTTGTGTGCACAGGCAACGACTAGGATTGGCGAAAGCTCGCTCCACGAAGTATCGTCGCAGGCAGCAACTGCGCGGGCCAATCCGAAGAGTTCGATGCGCCGTCGATCCTGCTCGCCGGCGATAGCCTGCTGGACGATGTTGACCAACCATTGCTGCGCTGAAGCGCTTCCGTGTGCTCTGATACCAGCGGCCAGTGCTACGCAAGCCAGGGGGTCTGCCTCCAGGCTCTTCGACTGACCCGGAACAAAGAACCGTCGGCGCTGCAGCCATTCGACTCCTTGCTCAAAGTATCGCTTGGCGTCGTTGTCGTCTCGCGCGGCGCACACGATGGCTGCCTCGGCCACCCCGCTGTATTGACGCAAACCATCTGGCGCCTTCCATGGTTGGCAATCATCGAATACGCCGAGCCACATCCCAAGATGTGAGAGCATGGGCGAGTTGCGGGCCTCCTCGATCCGCGCACCAACACGCTCTCGCACGAGATCGAGAAGAGCGGTGCTCATAGGAACCACCTCGTTCGCCCCATCCGACCGACGATTGCATCGTCGGACCAGCCCGAAACCGTACTCAGATCTCTCAGCCCCTCGGCAACAAGCTGCGAATACAAGATCGTGATCGGTATCGGCGCAGGCAGAAAGCTGCGCCAAGAGTGGCAGGCGAAAGCATAGGCCTGCCTGCATAGGTAGGTTAGGTCGCGAAACGACGACCCGCGGTGCAGACGCAAGAGCAGTGGTGCTGGATGACCATCGCCCGCCTGCTTCAGCTCGCGAGCCCCCTTTAGGCAGAGCAAGGCGTCGCGACGCGACAGTTGAACCATAAGTCCGCGAGGCGGCGCTGCGATTCCCTTCTTCATTCCTCGACCGGCAGGTTCTCCCTGCTGGCCCGCATCAAAGAGCTGAAACGGGTGTGCGTCGGCCACATGGAGAAATGCGTATTCCGAATGCGGGATCGCAAGCTCGGTCATCAGTGAGTGCACAGCCTGAGCCTCGACGTCCTTCACGGGCTTGAACG
This sequence comes from Burkholderiales bacterium, assembly GCA_022758925.1. GTDB lineage: Bacteria > Pseudomonadota > Gammaproteobacteria > Burkholderiales > Burkholderiaceae_C > JAEMQF01. Next base: position 2,906 of record JAEMQF010000348.1, read on the forward strand.
AATGGAAGACGAGACGAACGGGATCGCCCGCTGCCCATGCAAAGTCAGTCCGCACCCGCTCCACTGCGGAGCGCACGGCTTCCAGCATGGCGCTGCCGTACTCCGAGAACTGAACTGCGCGGGTTCGGCTCTCAAGTAGGTATCGTCCATCTCCCGAGAACACGGTGGTGATTCCCACGTACCGATCGCCAGCGCCAAAGCGAGACTTACGCTCTTGGTGACTACCAAGACCGATGACTAATTCGTGCGCAACGGTTTGGTCTGAGGGCAATAACCAAGGCACTCCACCGAGCTTCGCGTAGCAGGCCAGACCAACGTTGTTCAGTGAGTAAACTCTCTGCCGTGCCGGCTGATTCATCGTCTCAAAGTGGACGTGCTGAACCGCGACACCCTTCACCAAGAAAAAGGCCTTCGTGGTCAGATAGGGATTGTCGTCACCGGTCAGTGCCTCCATTGACTCTTCTGTTTGCACCAACGCGAGGTTCCACGACTCCCCTCGATCCGTAATGTGCTCTACCGCCGCGATCGAAGCCTGGCGATATGCGGCGGCGGATGCGTCCCCAGCCACGAATACGTGTACGTAGGGCTTCTCGAGTGCGAACCGCCGGAGAAACCCCACGTCGCCGTCCTCGGCATTGGGAACGCCTTGAAGAAGCTGCTCGACGAACTGCTCGACTCGCCCCTGCAGGTCTTGGCGGCAAACGACCGCAATATTCAACCGCTTTGGATTGAACTGATACCGGTCGAAGGGGCCGTGCTGGTCGAGACCACCCTGATTCCATCGGTTCGTACGCATTCCCCGGGGATCGAAGATTAGGGCAGGCTTCGAGATGATTTCGTACTTTGGGAACGTTTGCTCCGAAGAGATCATCTCGCCGAATTCGCCAGCATGCCCGTCGAGAAGCACCGGCTTCTGCTTCCGCAAGTACATGGCCATCGATCGAATTCTCTTGAGCTGCTCTTCGCCCGTAGAGATCCGACCGGCCGTGGTTCTCAGCTTTTCCAACACGTCACGCGTCGTGCCCGCCGCCGGAGACAACTGGGCCAGCACATGGGCGAGAACCTCCATGCGCGGTTCAAGTCTCGCCTCGCTCGCCGGCATCGTCGACCATCCCTCGTCGTGATCCGCGAGAATCAAATCGTGCTCTTGTATGCGGGCCACTCGCCCAGCGAGACGACCGGCGTCCGACAACCTGGCATCGTTTTCTGCATCCGGGCGTCGCACGTATAGGCCATCAACTTTGATACCTGCGGCAATCAAGTCGCTGACCGGGGTATCGAGTCGCGGACGCGTGCGGGAGACGAGAGTCACGTAGACCTCGGCCCTTCCAACCGGACGTTCCACGCGAACCTCCAATTCGAACGCCGCCTGGAACCCGATTCCGCGCGGCAGCGAGAAGCTCCGCTGAACGACCGAGTGCAGCAGGTTATCTTCTGGTCGATCCGAGACCACAACCAGAGAGCGCCGCCGCCTGAACAGTTGACGACCTGTAGCGGCAAAGTGCTGGACGAGCCATTCGGCGAGCCGCCACGCGAGCAGGTCGGTAACGTCGCCAACTCTGGTCTCCGTTAGTTCGCCGGGTATCGGTGAGTTGGGGTCAACTGTCGCAACCTCGACCTGTTCGCCGTGTCGTCTCACGACGTACGCTGACCCCAGTTGACTGCGCAGATCGTCCAGCGCCTTTCCATCGCCGTAGTTCAAGCGACCGACTCTCACAAATGCATCCAAATCGATGCGAAGTGCTAAAGCGTTGAGTAACAAGTCCATGGGACTCCGTTCAATCATGCATGTCAAGGTCGGGACTGGCACACGATGTGAGCGTGTCCACCGCGTTTGTGCGAACTTGCAGTTGGCCGGAGATGAGCTTGGGCAGCAGCGCGTCGCGCAGGGCCGCGAGGGTGCGGCAGTCGCGAGTGGCAGCGCTGGCCCGGGCGAAAGTCGGTTTTGCCGCCCAGCCGAACGACTCCGCCACCGGTTTCGGAGGCACAGCCACTCGAAAGTGCGCGAGTGATTCCGCCGGCACGCGTTGGCGGCCGCTGGTACCAGTCATGCCTTGGATCGCGAAATCCCGGAACTCCGCGCTGCGCGCGAGGCAGTACGCGTACTCCTCCGGCAGCGGTGACTTCGGGCGCAAGACGATGTACTCGGTCGATCCCCAGCCGACTTGGCCATCCTGGAGGAAGTCAACGAACGCGGTCTTCCCGTTCTCAAGACAGGGTGTGATCCGGGCAACGAGCGTATCGCCGTTGATGAACCGCATCCCCGATCCGAAAGTACGGTCGACGATTTCGTCGGCCGAGTGCCCGTGCGTCGGCATGTTTGCCATGTCAAGATAGGGCGCCTCGACACCTTTTCGGAGTGCGCGCGTCGGATTGACTGCAACCACGTCAGGCAGCGTCGCCACGTCCCACCCCTCCGGAATCTCGCCAAGTTCGGAGTCGACGAAGCGGGCGGGGAAAAGGTCGGCGAGGGGCTTGGGTAGGCCGGGGTCGCGGCCTTCGGCCTTGGCGCGGACGGGGTCGAAGTCCACGAACCACGACTTGAAGAGCGAGCGCGCCATCGCCTCCAGCGTCTCGTTCATCCGCCGGTTCAGCTCGATCTTGTCGGAGATGCAATCCAAGAATGCGGCGATTGTCGTTTGGGCTTCGAGAGGCGGCAGCGCAAGCTCAAGGGCTGCGACCTGATCGAACGTGATCTGAGGAAACGTACCCGATCGTGATTCGGCAAGATGTTGCAGCCACCTCGTGGTTTTCGAGCTGGTGAGAAAGTGGTACAGAAAACGCGGGACAACCCGGCTTCTCCGCGAGCGAATGACCATCAGTTTCGTTGAGACCACGTAGTCGTCAGCATCGACGTCGACATACGCCCAGCGACCATTCGCCGGTCTGATTTCGCTGAACAAGATGTCTTCTCTGCGTATGGACTTCTTAGCTTGCCCTGGCCAATCGCGAACCGCGGAATAAGTCCGATGCAGAATCTTGCCGAGCAGCACATCGGAAGTGTTCAGAAAGATCAGATGATCTTTCGCGAATTTGTGCGTGTCGGAGACTGAGTCCGCTAACTCTCCAACTGTCAGCGAAGGCCACTCACCCGCCATACCCAAGCTCCTTCAGGTTCGCGGCAATGGCGGCATCGAGCTTCGCGGCCTCGACCTGCTGCGCGCGCAGCGTCGCGGAGAGCCGCTTCATCTTCCCTTCGAACGGCTCGGCATCAATCTCCAGCGCCTCGGCGCCGACATAGCTGCCCGGCGTGAGCAGGTGGCCGTGCTTGCGCATTTCCAAGAGCTCCGCGCTCTTGCAGAAGCCGGCGATGTCGGCGTACTCGCCCGCGTCCTGCTCGCCGCGCCAGGCGTGATAGGTCGTGGCGATGCGAGCGACGTCGTCGTCGGTCAGCTCCTTGTGCGTGCGATCCGCCATGCGGCCGAGCTTGCGCGCGTCGATGAAGAGCACCTCGCCGCGGCGGTCGCGGAACTTGCCGTTCTTGCGGTCGCGCGCCAGGAACCACAGGCACGCCGGGATCTGCGTCGAGTAGAAGAGCTGGCCCGGCAGCGCGACCATGCAGTCGACGAGGCCGGCCTCGATCAGGTTCTTGCGGATCTCGCCCTCGCCCGATTGGTTGGACGCCATCGAGCCATTCGCGAGCACGAAGCCGGCCACGCCCGCGGGCGCGAGGTGGTGCACGATATGCTGGACCCAGGCGAAGTTGGCGTTGCCCGCCGGCGGCGCGCCGTACTGCCAGCGCTTGTCGCCCTGCAGCCGCTCGCCGCCCCAGTCGGAGATGTTGAACGGCGGGTTGGCGAGGATGAAGTCGGCCTTGAGGTCGGGGTGGCGGTCGTTATGAAAGGTGTCGCCCTGCGCGATCTGGCCCGAGTCGATGCCGCGGATCGCGAGGTTCATGCGCGCGAGGCGCCAAGTGGTGTAGTTCGACTCCTGGCCGTAGATCGAGATGTCGGCCTTCGCCTTGGCACCGGTATTTCCGCCGTGGCCATTGCCTTTGGCATGTGCGCGGATGAACTCCACCGACTGCACGAACATGCCCGACGAACCGCAGCAGGGGTCGTACACCCGGCCGCGATAGGGTTCGAGCATCTCCACCAGCAACTTGACCACGCAGCGTGGCGTGTAGAACTCGCCGCCCTTCTTGCCCTCGGCGCCGGCGAACTGCGACAGGAAGTACTCGTAGACGCGGCCGAGCACGTCCTTGGCGCGGCTCGCCTCGTCGCCGACCCTGATGTTGCTGATCATGTCGATCAATTGGCCGAGGCGCTGCTTGTCGAGCGCGGGGCGCGCGTAGTCCTTGGGCAGCACGCCCTTCAGGCCGATGTTGTCGCGCTCGATGCCGGCCATCGCGTCGTCGACGAGCTGGCCGATGGTGCTCTGGCGCGCCTGCGCCTTCAGGTGCGGCCAGCGCGCCTCGGGCGGCACCCAGAAGATGCTCTGGGCGCGGTACTCGTCGGGGTCTTCGGGGTCGGCTCCTTGAGCCTTCTCGGCCAGCAGCGCGGCGTGCTTTTCTTCGAAGGCGTCGGAGATGTACTTCAGGAACAGCAGGCCGAGGCAGACATGCTTGTATTCGGCGGCGTCCATGCTGCCGCGCAATGCGTCGGCCATCTGCCAGAGCTGGGCTTCGTAGCCGACGTTCGCGGCGCTGTCGTTGGGTTTGCTCTTCTTGGTGGCCATGGCTTGGCAGTGTCGTTCAATGTGGGGCCGATCGGTGCGTAGCCGGTTCGATGGCCTGAAGCCCGTTTCCGGGTGGAGTGCCTGCCACGAACGCCCCAGGCGAGACCACTCGCGCCTTCATGCCGGCATCTCGGGTCATGCTCGCCGCTGGGCAGCTCAAGGCTTGCGGCGTACCACCCTGACCTGTTGCTGCGCCACCGCAAGCGCCTGACCCTCTGTCAGCATGCTGCGTGCGCGCGCCCGGCGCACGAGGTCTCGCGCATCTTCGCGCGACTTGATGCCATAGAAGTCCAGGCTTTCCTCGATCAACTGCCCGATCGTCTTGGCGCGCTGCGCGGACGCTTCTTTCAGCGCGCGGTAGCTGGCCTCAGACAGGGTGATGCGCAGACGCCTCATGACGTTCCCGCATTGGTGCTTTGACACCAATATGATTGTGCGCAACGGCGCGCTCCGCAATCCATCGCCTGGTGGCCCGACGGGCCGGCGAAGACGCTGCCACTGAACTCGATGGGAATCACAACCACGGCAGTCTCGAACCGCGACTTGATGGGGATCCCTTCGACTCTACGTGGCCGAATTCCTTGTCACGCGCGTTTTCGGCCGGGCGATCTGGATCATCCGCGGCATGGGCCTACGACCAACCTGTATCGTTGAAGCGGCGATGCACAGCCAGGTGCCGCGGCGTCCACGACGGCGCGACGCGGTGCACGAAGTTCGAGCGGGCGATGTGGTAGCTCGGGTCGAAGCCGTAGAAGTTGCGGCGCATGTGGGCCAGTTCTTCCTCGCGGTATTCGGCGAGCGGCTTGCGCGCCTCGTCAATCCGGCGTTGCTGCTGCTTGTTCTGCAGCAGCACAGGCAACTCCGCGCTCGCCGCCAGGGCCGTCGCGCGCGCGCGGACCATGTCGACGAACTCTTCAGCGCTGTCTCCAAAGACGGCGTCGACCAGGCCCGTCTGCGCAGCATGCATTGCAGACACCGGCAGGCGATGTTTCATCACGTCGCCGGGTGACACCGACTTCAGCCGCCGCGGCAGCAGGTAGGTCCAGTACTCCGAACCGTAGAGGTTGCCCATGTTCTTGTAGTGCGGGTTCAGCACCACGCTGCGCCGCGCCCAGACCTGGTCGGCTGCCAGCGCCATGAACACGCCGCCGGCACCGGCGTTGCCCTGCATCGCGGCGATGATCACGCGCTTGGTCGCTTCGATCAAGGTCAACGTCAAGTCGTCGATCGCATTGATGTTGCGCCACGACTCGTCGGCCGGGCTGTCGGCGGCCTCGATCACGTTCAGGTGGATTCCGTTCGACCAGAAGTCGGCGCCACCGAACAACACCAGCACGCGCGGCGGCTGGGCCAGTGCGAAGCGCAGCGCTGCGGTCAGCCGCTCGCATTGCGCAGTGCTCATCGCGCCATTGTGGAAGGGGAAGTGCAGGTAGCCGACTCCCCCCCGCGCCTCGTACCAGATCTCGCGATAGCCCGATGCATCGGCCGGCGCATCGATGGCGATCTGCGATTCGGGCAGGTTCGCGGTCTGTGCCGGGAACGCCAGCGCCGTGGGCAGCTTGAAGCTGCCGTCCTGATCGGCGCGGCGCACGTGACCGATCCAGACCGCACCATCGATGGTGGCGCGAAGCACGGCCTCGTTCCGCCTGCCGATCACCCTGCCCGGTTCATGACGCTGCGCGAGCGTCTCGGGGTGCGCGTCGAAGAGATGGCAGGGCGTGTCGAACAGGCGGTCGAGCACGCCAGGCGTGCCGTCGGCGGCGCGGATCTTGCGCAGGATGGTTTGCGTGTCGTCTTGCTGCCAGTGAATTTGACGATCGGCCTGCGCCATCAACGGCCGCCAGCGGCCGCGGGCAGGGGCGCCGGCGGCCTCCGGCCTGGGCGCGGCCCCTGCCTCTGCCCCTGCCTCTACCTCTTCGCCAAAGCGCCGCACCGCAGCTACCACGGCGCGCGCCGCGGCATCGCTGACTTCGTTGCGGTACAGGCTCGACTTGGTCGCTGCGCGCATCGCAAACGTCTGCGCGGCCCACACCGGCCCGGCGTCCATTTCTGCCTGCGCCTGCAGCACCGTGACGCCCCATTCGCGCTCGCCTTCGGCGATGGCCCAGTCGAGCGCCGAAGGCCCGCGGTCAGCGACGATCCCCGGGTGCACGACCAGGCACACGGTGTCGCGCCACACTTGCTCAGGAATCGCGCGCTTCAGGAACGGCGCGACGATGAGCGCGGGCCGGTACAGCGCCACCGCCTCGATCGTCACCGCGTCGGCGATGTCGAGTTCGATCGCGACCTCGTGCCCGAGGGCAGCGAGTTCGAGACACAGGCGCTGCGTCAGGCTGTTGAAGCTGCGGGTCAGGAACAGGATGCGCACGGGCAAACTTGGCCGGGGGAACCAGGGCGCTCAGCAGATTCGCGGCAACTGATCACCCGCGAGCCAGTCGACGATGCGCTTGCCGCCGAAGCGGGTGCGCATCTGCACGAAGTGGTGCGGATCCTCGATCACCTCGCCGATCAGCGCGGCGTTGCGGCCCAGCGGCTGCGCACGCATGACTTCGAGCAGGCGCTGCGCATTTTCGGGGGGAACGATCGCCACCAGCTTGCCTTCGTTCGCCACGTACAGCGGGTCCAGGCCGAGGAACTCGCAAGCCGCTTCCACCTGGCGCAGCACCGGCACTGCGGCCTCGTCGATCAGCATGCCGGCGCCGGACTGGGCGGCGATCTCGTTCAGCGTCGTCGCCAGTCCGCCACGCGTCGGGTCGCGCAGCACGCGCACCTCGGGCACGGCTTCGATCATCGCCGCCACCAGACCGTGCAGCGCGGCGGTGTCGGACACCAGGTCCGTGCCGAAGGCGAGCGACTCGCGCTGCGACATCACCGCCATGCCGTGGTCGCCCATGGTGCCGGAGACGATGATGCGGTCGCCCGGCCGCGCGCGGTCGCCCGAGATCAGGATTCCCGGCGGCACGACGCCGACGCCGGTGGTGGTGATGAACACACCGTCGCCCTTGCCCGCCTCGACGACCTTGGTGTCGCCGGTGACGATGGGCACGCCGGCGTCGCGCGACGCCGCGGCCATCGAGTCGACGATGCGCTTCAGGTCGGCGAGCGGGAAGCCTTCTTCGAGGATGAATCCTGCTGCCAGGTACAGCGGGCGCGCGCCCGACATCGCGACGTCGTTGATCGTGCCGTGCACCGACAGGCAACCGATGTCGCCGCCCGGGAAGAACAGCGGCGACACCACATGGCAATCGGTCGACATCACGATCCGCCCCTCGGGCTGCGGCAACAGCGCCTGGTCGTTGCGCTGCGCGAGCCATTCATTGTCGAAGGCGGCGGCGAACAGTTGCTCGATCAGCTGCGCCATCGCGCGCCCGCCCGAGCCGTGCGACATGTCGACATGGCCGCCCCGGATGTCGAGCGGGCGAACATAGTTCGGCCGGACCTTGCTCATGCCGCGGCCGATATCGGGATTTCGCGGAACCTGCCGTAGCTGTAGTAGGCGGCGCAAGCACCTTCGGAAGACACCATGCACGAGCCGATCGGGTTCTCCGGCGTGCACACAGTGCCGAACACCTTGCAGTCGCGCGGGTGCTTCACGCCGCGCAGGATCGCGCCGCATTCGCAGGCCTTGTTGTCGGCGACGGATCGGGTTTCGAGCGAGAACCTGCGCTCGGCGTCGAACGCTGCGAAGGACCCGCGGATGCGCAGTGCGCTGTACGGCACCTGCCCCAGGCCGCGCCATTCGAACGATCGCCGCAGCTCGAAGACTTCGGACACCAGCGCTTGCGCCTTCAGGTTGCCCTCGCGTGTGACGGCACGGGTGAACTCGTTCTCGACCTCGGCGCGGCCCTCGTTGATCTGGCGCACCAGCATCAGAATCGCCTGCATCACGTCGAGCGGCTCGAAGCCTGCGATCACCACGGGCTTGTGGTATTCCTCGGCGAAGAATTCGTAGGGTCGGCTGCCG
>JAEMQF010000075.1 GCA_022758925.1 Burkholderiales bacterium
CGGCCGGGCGGGGGCTCATGGGTAACCTCCGTGCTTCGCACTGCGGTGCGAGCCCCCTTCGGAACGGCCGGGCGGGGGCTCATGGGTAACCTCCGTGCTTCGCACTGCGGTGCGAGCCCCCTTCGGAACGGCCGGGCGGGGGCTCATGGGTAACCTCCGTGCTTCGCACTGCGGTGCGAGCCCCCTTCGGAACTGCCGGGCGGGCGCTCATGGCCGGGCTGGCGACGGTGCTGGTGGCCGGGCCGAAGCCCGGACTCGGGCGTTGCATCGATCAGGTTTTTGGCTTGATCTTGCCGACCGTGATTCCGGCGTTTTCGATCGAGGCATACGACGCGTGGGTGGCCGCGACAAAGCCGGTGTAGCGACTGGGCAGCAGCGTCTTGGCCTGCTCCACCGTGATCGCCACCAGGATCTTTTGAATCTGTTCGGCGAACTCCTTCGGCGTGTCTTTGGGCACGGCGATGGCGTCGTTCGGCAAGGGTGCCGAGGTCCAGAGGATCTTCGTGCCGTCTTCCTTGAGCTTGCCCGAGGCGATCATGGCGTTGCGGTTGCGGTCGAAATCGGTTGCCATGTCGGCCTGGCCCGCCTGCACCGCGATCTCATTCGCGGCGTGGGTCGCGCCTTCGGTGTACTTCCAGAAGGTCTTGGGGTCGATCTTCCACACCTCCTTGGCGTACCAGGTGGGGATGAGCCAACCCGAGGTCGAGCCGACATCGGCGAAGGAAATGATCATGCCCTTGGTGTCGTCGGGAAACTTGCTGACTTTCAGGTCGGGCTTGCCGACGATGATGGCGTGGTAGATCGGCTTGTCGTCGTACTTGACGGTGGCCAGTGCGGTGCAGCCGGTGCTGCTGGCCGCAAGGACATAACCCCACGGGCCCATCCAGGCCAGATCGAGTTGGCCCGATCCCATCGCCACGGCCATGCCGGCCCAATCGGTGGTGGCGACCAGGTCGAAGTCGGCATTGAGCTGTTGTGCCAGGTGCGCGAAGAGCGGCATGTACGCCTTCTTCGTGTCCTCGGGGCTGGGCAACAAGGGGCCGACGCCGAAGCGCAGCTTGCGCTTGGTCTGGGCCCAGCTTGAAGGCGCCAAGGCGATGGCGCCGGCAACCCCTGCGCCCACGGTCAAGAGGCGTCTGCGTGTGGTCGTGATCATCGCGTCTCCTCGGAAGGCTCAGTAGCTGATGCTCGGGCAGGCGCCGTCGCTCATGAATTCGACCAGTTTGGCGCCGCCGACCACAGCCGCGCCCGCGACCAGGTTGTTCTCGTCGAGCTTGCGTTTCTTGAAACAGGGCGAACAGACGAACATGCGGCCGCCGGCCTTCGCGAAGTTGTCCATCAATTCCTTCAGCGGCGCGAAGCCTTCTTCATGGACCGCATCGGCCACGCCCTTCTGCGACAGCCGCGTGGCTTCGATCGAGAGGAAGACGACGGTCTCCTTGTCCGATGCCACGGCGGCATTGGCCACGACGAACGCGACGGTGGCCTTGTCGGTGTTGTCCAGACCATGGGTCAAACTGATGACGTATTTACCTGGCATGCTCTTCTCCTTCAGTGACGGTTGATGAAACCGGGCACTTGGATGCGCCCGTGGGAAAACTGCAAACTCAACTCCTGGCGCGAATCCAGTAGGTCTGTTGCGTCGGATCCTGGGCCAGCATTTGATGCCCCGTCATGCGGCACCAGGCGGGCAAGTCGGAAGGCGCCCCCGCGTCCAGCGCGACGATCCTGAAGACCTTGCCCGGGGCGAGGCGCATGCGCTGGCGCAATTCGAGCACCAGGTCGCCGCAACTCAACTCGCCGGCGTTCCATTCAAGGTCGTGCTTCATGTGGGCAACGCGCGCACGACACAGCCAAGCCGCCGCGCGCTGGTGCGGGCAGGTACAAGGGGTGTGGCTGGGGGGAGGGCCGAAGTGCGGGCGGTCGGCCACCGCGATGGCGAGAAGGCTACGGTTCTTCCGAGGGCTGGAAGAACCCTGCGCGCCGACGCTGCCGCCCAAGTTGAGATGGAGGTGTAGAAATGCTTGAAGCGGTCAAACAACTTCACGCGACGACGGCTGTGCCGTTGCGCATGCATGCGCAGACGGTACTTGTTCGGCAAAGCGGTTGACGGGTTCACAGCCGCAGTCTACGTCGCATCACAGCAAAGGCGGCCAACATTTCTGGTGGCGCCCTTCGAGCCTGTCGGGCTTTGGGTCGGGTCCGCGTCGTCAGAAGTTGAGAAGGCGCGCACCGGGTGCCAGGGCGGCCTCCAGCAGTGACGCTGCACCGCGCACGCCCGAGACTTCCGCGATGAGGTCTTCAGCGGGCAAACCCTGATCGGCCAGCGCCAGCGGACAGACGAAGATGGCCGCGCCGAACTCCGCGGCTTGGCGAATCTGCAGCAACAAGCTCGGCGACGCCGCGTTGCGCCCAAAGTGCGCAACCGCGTCTGCGCTGATCGCGTGCAGCTCGACGCCGACATCCATCGCCGCGGCCGTAGCCGCGTAGCGCAAGGCGAAATGCGCCGCCTCGGTGGAGCCGCTGGCCAAGACGATGACGAGGGTTGCCGCGGGGGCCGCTTCGGGTGTCGACGCGGGCGCAGGTTCAGGCGTGGCTGGGAACATGGTCGGCGTCAGTGGCTGTGGCCGGACTGTATCGCGCAGGTCGCCGCTCGCCGCAAGCTGCAAGCGCAGCGGGTACTGTCCAGCCTACGCTGCAGCGCCGGCAATGCCCGACCCGTTTCAGCGCGACACGAGTCGGCGCCAGCCCGGGATCCGCCGCTCCATCGCGCGCTGGATCGCCTCGTGCCGCCGCAATGCAAACTCGGTTTCGCTGAGCGCGCCCGGCTGCGGCTGCGCCGCCCGCGCAGCGTGTTCACGTGTGGATTGCATTGACGCGGGCAGCAGCGGGTCGATGCGCACGGCGTGGATGTCGGTGCGATTCGCAGCGTCCGAGCCTGACAGCGCGACAAACGGAATGAACAGATTGCCCGATGCCACCAAGCCCTGATAGTCGCCGACGAACAAACCGCTGGTCACGCTGGGGGCACCGGCCAGGTTGAAGCCGCGGGTGATGCTGGTCTCAGCCCAGATGACGCCATCGCGCGAAGTCAGCAGCCAGAGGTCGGCGTCCAGGGTGACGCGGCTGCTGGTGTTGCTGCGCAGGTCGTAGTGCATCAGGCCGACAACGCCGTCGGCCCGCACCTGCAAGGTGGGTATGAAGGCCGCCACCGCGGGCTCGCGGTTGACCGCCAGTGGCTCGCTCCAGGTGCGCCCGCCGTCGCTGGAGCGTGAGACGGCGATGGCGTCGCGAAGCCCACCCGAAAACCGCGCGTCCTGCCAGGCCACCCACAACGTGCCGCCGCGGCCGGTGGCGATTTGCGGGATCACCGCGCCGTCGCGCACGGCGATGCCGGTGTCCGGATCCCTGGTGCCGACCGAGCGGCTGTCGGCGATCGTGATCGGTGCTTCCCAGCTCAGGCCCTTATCGGTGGAACGCATGATGCGCAGCGTGGCGGTGGAGCGATTCGCCACGGTATCGATCTGCATGAAGACGTTGAGCAGCGTGCCGCGCTCAGGGCCGTCGGTCAGAACCACGATGCGGTTGCCGATGGTCTGGCTCACGCCGCCACTCACCGCGGGTGCATGGATGATGCGGCTCGTCTCCCAGCTCAACCCGCCGTCGGTCGAGCGCGCCATCAGCGTCGGGCCGTTGCCGGCTGCGTCGAGCCGGTCCCACACGCCGAACACGTAGCGCGCGTCGGTGGGGTCGGCCGTCAGCGTGTTCTTGTCGTTGAAGCCACTCGCAGTGTCGCGCTGCAGGCTGACCGGCGCGCTCCAGGTGCGCCCGCCGTCGGTCGATCGGCTGGCCAGCATCTGGTTCACCGAGTTGGCGCTGAAGCTGCTGCCGCTGAAGGCCAGGCCCATCAGGTGCACGCTGCCGTCAGCACCGATGTCGACCCAGGGGTCGCTGGCGCGTTCGTGGTCGCCGGCGCTGCCGCGCGTGGCGCCGCCGCAGCGCGACATGGGGTGCAGGCTGCGCGCCCAGGTGCGCCCGCCATCGAACGACGCGGCACTGACCAGGGCGCGCGCGCCAGCGTCGCTGACCCGGTCCTGCTGCCAGACACCGACGAGATGCTCGGCATTCAGCGGCGACACCGCGACAAAGGGCTCGACCTCGGCGTTGACGAAGACGGTGCCGCCGCCGCCACTGTCGCAACCGGCGGCCACCGGTGTCGCGGCACTGACGCGCACGCCGGGCGTCGGCGGGTCCACCGGCGGCGCGGCCGGCGGCGGGGAGCCGCCACCGCCGCCGCCGCAGGCGCCCAGCAACGCGAGCAGGACGACCACGGGCAGGGTAGGGCCGCTGCGTGCTCGGCGCTTCTGGCGTGGGTCTGGGCTCGACACGGCCGCAGCATAGCCGCAGGCAGGGGCCTGACTACAAACGCTGCGGCGGCATGGCGCTCAAGCCCAGGCCGTCGCGCGATGGCCCATCCGCGCGCGGCCCTGATGCATGGCTGACGGTCTGCCCGCCGCGCAAGCCAGCCCGCGCTGGGCGCCGTCGGGGTGACCCTTCGCTGCGTGAGCCGCCTGAGCTGTCGCGCAAGCGTCAGCCGGCTGGTCCGCCGTCTACGGCGCGTTCAATCGGCCGCTCCCAGGCGCGGCGGCAATGCCTGCGCCAAAAAGTCATACACCTTGCGCACCACCTTGCTCGAACGAATCTCCCGGTGCACGGCGAGCCAGCACGGCAGCGGGGGAATCGCGAGTTGCGGCAGCACGCGGCGCACGCCCGGCCAGTACGCGGCGTTGTAGTGCGCGACGAAGCCGATGCCCGCACCCTGCGCCACCAGCATGCCGTAGGCGACCTGGTCGTCGGTTCTGATGGCGAAGGCCTCGCGCTTCAGTGGCAGGCCCAGGGCGGCGAAGCCACGTTCGATGAGGTCGTCGGTGGCATAGCCGATCAGCGTGTGGCGCGCCAGCTCGGAAGGCTCGCGCGGCGTGCCGGCACGCTCCAGGTAACGCTCGTGCGCATAGGCGCCGATGCCGACGCTGCCGAGCTTGCGCGCCACGAGCGAGCTTTGTTCAGGCCGCAGCATGCGCACCGCAATGTCGGCCTCGCGGCGCAGCAGATTGGTGATCTGGTTGCTCGCCACCAGCTCGAGCTGAATTCCCGGCTCCTGCTGGTGCAACTCGGCCAGCACGGGCGGCAGCAGGTAGGTGGCGGCCACCATGCTGGCGCTGATGCGCACCGTGCCGGTGGTCTGGTCGCGCTGGCCCGCCAGGGTGCGGGCCAGCGTTTCGGCGCCCAATTGCATCTGGCGTGCGGCGTCGGCAATCGCCAGCGCGGCGGGCAGGGGCGAGACGCCGCGGCCGGTGCGTTCGAACAAGGGCGCACCGAGCTGCGCTTCCAGCTCGGTGATGTGCCGGCTGAGCGTCGGCTGCTGGCTGCCGGTGCGGCGCGCAGCGCCGGTCAGGCTGCCGGCGTCGAGCACCGCCAGAAAGCTCTTCACCAATGCCCAGTCGAAACGCTCGATGCCCTGTGCCATGCGGAAGTGTATGGCTGGCTTGCTCCTTTGGGCCATTGTGGAATGGGGCGAATTCTCCGAGACTGCACTTCATGTCCTTCAACCCCGAGCCCATGATGAACCCCCTGCCTTCAACCCGACCCACCGTTCTGATCCTCGGCGCCAATGGCCGCCTGGGCTGCGCCGTCGCGCAGGCGTTCGACGCTGCGGGCTGGCGCGTGCTGGCGCAGGTGCGCCGCGACCCTTCGCCGCTGCTGCCGGCCGGCGCCGAGCCGCTGCGCGCGGCACTTTCCGACGTCGACGCGCTCTGCGCCGCTGCCGCCGGCGCGCGTGTGCTGGTGCACGCCGTGAACCCGGTCTACACGCGCTGGGAGGCCGAAGCGCTGCCGGCGCTGCGCGCCGGGTTGGACGTGGCTGAACGGCTCGGCGCGCATTTCATGCTGCCGGGCAATGTCTACAACTTCGGCGCCTCGATGCCGGCGCTGCTGAGCGAAGACACAGCGCCTGCGCCGAGCACGCGCAAGGGCGAGATCCGGGTGCAGATGGAAGCGTTGATGGCGCAGCGCGCCGCCGCCGGCGGTTTCACGGCCAGCGTGGTACGGGCGGGTGACTTCTTCGGCGCCGGCGAGGGCAGCTGGTTCGACCTGGCCATCGTCAAGTCGCTGCGCAGCGGCAAGCTGGTCTACCCCGGGCCGATGGACCTGGCGCACGCCTGGGCCTACCTGCCCGACCTGGCGCGCGCCTTCGTGCAAGTGGCCGAACAACCCCACGACGCCGCGTTTCGCAGCTGGCATTTCGAGGGTTACACGCTGACCGGGGCGCAGCTGCTGGCCGGCATCGAGGCCGCTGCCGCCGAGTTGGGCGTGGCGCCGCAGCGCGGCTTTCGTCGGGGCGGCATGCCGTGGCGCGTGATCAGCGCGCTCGGTCTTGTGGTGCCGATGTGGCGCGAGCTGGCGCGCATGGCCTACCTGTGGCGCGTGCCGCATGCGCTGGACGGCCGTCGCCTGGCGGCACTTGCCGGGGGCGCACAGCGCGCCACGCCGCTGGCCGTGGCGTTGCGCGAATCGCTGCTTGCGCTGGGCTTTGGTACGTCGGTGAGGCAAGAGCTGATCCGGTCCGCGATCTGCGCGCGCAACGAAGCACGATGAGAGTCATTCGCGGACTGCCGCTTCGGTCGCTTGCGATTCGAACCGGACCTGCCGAAGCTGGGTGACGCGGTGCGCTCGGTCAGGCGACGCGCGAAGCGCAGCATCGGCGCGCGGATCTTCAGGGGGGACTTGCATTTACCGCGCTCGCAGCGAATGAGGGAACCGTCTCTGAACGCGGGTCGAAGCGGAATCCGTGCAGAATCAAACCCACCCTCGCGCGCGAAGAACACTGTGGACCGCCTGCACCTGATCAACGTCTTCGTCGCGGTGGTGGACACAGCCGGGTTCGCCGCTGCAGCGCGCAAGCTCAACCTCTCCCCGCCCGCCGTCACGCGCGCCATCAACGATCTGGAGAGCCACCTCGGCGTGCGGCTGCTGACGCGCACCACGCGCGTCGTGCGCGTCACGGAAGACGGCGCGCGCTATGCCGACGACTGCCGGCGCATCCTGGCCGAGCTGGCCGAGGCCGACGACGCGGTGCGTGGCGAACAAGGGTTGCCGCACGGCCGGCTTGCGCTCACGGCGCCGGTGCTGTTCGGCGCCAGGTTCGTCATGCCCATCGTCACCGAGTACCTGGCGCGATACCCGCAGGTCACCGCGTCATGCTGGTTCATGGACCGCATCGTGAACATGATGGACGAGGGCATGGATGTGGCAGTGCGCATCGGCGAGCTGCCCGACTCTTCGATGCAGGCGGTGCGTGTCGGCCAGGTGCGGCGCGTGATTTGCGCTGCGCCCAGCTATCTTGAGCAGCATGGCGTCCCGCAGACGCCCGACGAGTTGGCCGCGCACTGCATCGTCTCCACCAGTGCCGTGACGCCGACCGCCGAGTGGCGCCTGATGGACAACGGCGAGCCGCGCAGCGTCAAGCTCCGTCCACGCTTGATCACGACGAGCAACGACTCCGCCATCGCCGCCGCGGTGAGCGGCTTCGGTCTCACGCGCCTGCTCTCCTACCAGGTGGCCGACCCATTGCGCGACGGTCAACTCAAGACCGTATTGAGCGAGTACGAGCCTGCGGCATTGCCGGTGCATCTGGTGCATCGCGAGGGCCGGCACGCGTCGCACAAGGCGCGCGCGTTTCTCGACCTGGCACTGGAGCGGTTGCGCGCGAATCCGGCGCTGAACTGACGGCGCAGGGAGCCCCCTCCCGCGTCGTACCCCGCTGCCGTGAGCGTGTGCCTTGCCCTTGCGTGCCGGGTGGGGCAGTGGTGTCAACCGCGCGCCTTGTCTGACAAGCGTTCGCTTGCACCCCGTCCGCGCATTTCCGGGCGCCGCTGAGATTCGGGCGCTGCGTTGGCCCTGCCATACTGGGAATCGATCCGCCACAGCCCCCGCCCCATGACACTGACCGAACTTCGCTACATCGTTGCTGTCGCCAGGGAGCGGCATTTCGGGCGCGCCGCCGAAGCGTGTTTCGTTTCGCAGCCCACGCTCAGCATTTCGATCAAGAAACTGGAAGAAGAACTCGACGTGCGGATCTTCGAGCGTGGCAGCAGCGAGGTCAGCGTCACGCCGCTGGGCCAGGAGATCGTGCGCCAGGCCCAGGCGGTGATCGAGCAGGCGATGCAAATCAAGGAGATTGCGAAACGCGGCAAGGACCCGCTTGCCGGGCCGCTGCGCCTGGGCGTGATCTACACCATCGGCCCCTACCTGTTGCCCGACCTGGTGACGCAGGCGATCGCGCGCATGCCGCAGATGCCGCTCGTGTTGCAGGAGAACTTCACCGCCAAATTGCTGGAGATGCTGCGCGCCGGCGAACTCGACTGCGCGATCATGGCCGAGCCCTTTCCGGATGCGGGTTTGGCCAGTGCGCCGCTGTACGACGAGCCCTTCATGGTGGCGTTGCCTCGCAATCACAAATTGCTGGAGCGCAGCAGCATCAGCGCCGAGGAGTTGAAATCCGAAACCATGCTGCTGCTCGGCACCGGTCATTGTTTTCGCGATCATGTCCTCGAAGTCTGTCCGGAGTACGCACGCTTTTCGAGCGATGCCGAGGGCATCCGAAAGAGTTTCGAAGGCTCGTCGCTGGAGACCATCAAGTACATGGTCGCCTCCGGCGTCGGCATCACCGTCGTGCCGCAACTCAGTGTCGCCAAGGACATGCAGCACCAGGTCGGATACCTGCCCTTCACCGACCCGGCCCCGACACGCCGCGTGACGCTGGTCTGGCGCCGAACGTTCACCCGCTATGAAGCGATCGCCGCGTTGCGCAACGCGATCTACGCCTGCGCGTTGGAAGGGGTGACACGCCTGACTGCGTGAGCGCGCGCGGGCGTCGGCCGAGAGGCCCGTTTGCGCGCCCGGCAACGCAAGCGCTCGACATGGGCCGCAGCAACCCGGGCAGGCCCAGGCTATCGCGATGTTCGCTGCAATCAAATGGATTGCGATGCGCAGACTGCCTATCCTTCGCGCTGTCCAAATCAGCGAAACAAGGGGGCTTTGAATGGCCAACGATCTGTCTGCACCCGTTGCAGTTGCGCCCATCGACATCGGCATCGACGCGAAGGATCGCGCCGCCATCGCCGCCGGCCTGAGCCGGCTGCTCGCCGACACCTACACGCTGTACTTGACGACCCACAACTTCCATTGGAACGTCACCGGGCCGATGTTCAATACGCTGCACCAGATGTTCATGGCGCAGTACACCGAGTTGTGGAATGCGGTCGATCCGGTGGCTGAACGAATCCGTGCGCTCGGCCATATGGCGCCGGGTTCTTACGCACAGTTCAGCAAACTCGCTTCGGTGGCGGACGCCCCGGTGGTCGCTCCCAAGGCGTTGGCGATGGTGCGCATCCTGGTGAACGGGCACGAGGCCGTGGCGCGTACCGCACGCAGCCTGCTGCCGCTTGCCGACAAAGCCGGCGACGGACCGACAGCGGACTTGTTGACACAACGCCTGGCCGTGCATGAACAAGCGGCGTGGATGCTGCGCAGCCTGCTCGAGGACGCATAGCGCCAGTCATTGCCGGGCCATGGGGCGCGCCGACGCCTGAGGCTGGACGCAGCAGGTTCAGGTCACGCCATCCTGGCCCCAACCCAGGCCTGCGCTGATCGCTTCAAGCCGCGCATCGTGAATCGCCTGGCCGATAGCGGGCCCGGTGAGTCCTTGCGCGACCGCGTGCGCCGCAATCCTTCGCGTGTCGACCTGGAGCGCGTGGCGCAACCCAAGTTGCAGTCGTGCGCGCTGCGCAGGGGCAGGTTGCGGCATCGCGTGCGCGCCGAGCGCGATGCATTCACAGGCGAGCAGCATCGCATCGAAGCGCTCCGGACGGCGCAGCGCATCGCAGCGCTCGAGCAGGTGCAGCAGATCCGTGGCCGCCATCGACTCGCAGCGCTCCACAGCTGGAAACTCGTGCGCGACCAACCGGGCCAACTCGTGGCACGGCGCCGGCACGCGCAGCCGCCGGCACAGCGCCTCGAGCTTCGGCAGATCCGTGCCACTGCCTGCCGGCGCCGATGAGTCGACAACGGTGCTTGCACGACCGGCCTCGATCGCATGGCCCAGGCAGGCAAAACGTTGCGGCAATGTGCACCCCAGGCCAGCCGAAATGTCGAGCACCCGCAGCAGGCGCTGCGCCGGCGGTTCGTGTTGCGTGGGCGCAGCGCCCCACAGGCAGTCAACTTCCGGCATCAGCCGCGCCAGCGCACCAGTGTCGCGAAGCACCTGGAGCATGCGTGACGGACGCGCCTCCATCAAGCCGCGCGCCACTTCTTGCCAGACGCGCTCGGGCACGAGTGCATCGGCCTCGCCCGCATCGACCATCCGGCGCGCCAAGACCATGGTTTGCGGCGCGACGCTGAAGTCATGCAGCCGCGCCGCAAAACGCGCGAGGCGAAGAATGCGCACCGGGTCTTCGGCGAAAGCCGGTGAGACGTGGCGCAACAGGCGTGCGTCCAGGTCATGGCGGCCGCCATGCGGATCGATCAATGTGCCGTCTTCGTCGAAGGCCATCGCATTCACTGTCAAGTCGCGTCGCGCGAGGTCTTGTTCCAGCGTCACCGCCGGATCGGCATGAAACGTGAAGCCGCGGTAGCCCGGTGCGGTCTTGCGCTCGGTGCGCGCGAGCGCGTACTCCTGCTTGCTCGTCGGGTGCAGGAACACCGGGAAGTCACGGCCCACGGCGGTGAACCCGGCCTGAACCATTTCTTCAGGACTGGCACCGACGACGACCCAGTCCTGATCGGCGTTTGGCCGCCCCAGCAGCGCGTCGCGCACTGCGCCGCCGACGACGTAGGCTTTCATGGCGGCGAAAGCACTGCCGCAACCTTACCGCCGTTGGCGGTAGGGTTCATCTTCTTCAATGAAGTCGTGCTCGGCCAACGCGTCTTGGCGCCACTCCTGAAACGCGGGCACTGCAAAGATGCGGTCGACATACGCTGCGACCGTTGAATTCACCGGCAGCAGGTAGCTGCGAATGCGCGCGCAGACCGGGGCGAAGTAGGCGTCGGCGATGCAAAACTCGCCGAACAGGAACGGCCCGCCGCTGATGGCCAACTGCTGCGACCACATCTGCACCATGCGCTTGAGATCCCGCGCCGCGGCGCCGGACTCGCGCAGAATGCGCGCCCCGACTTCGGGCAGCGAGGCCTCCAGGTTCATCGGGAAGCTGCTGCGCAGCGCGCTGAATCCTGAATGCATCTCCGCGCAAAGGCAACGCGCGCGTGCACGTTGTTTCGGGTCCGCCGGCCAAAGCCGTAGCAAGGGAAACTTTTCCGCCAGGTACTCCGCGATCGCCAGCGTATCCCAGATCGCCAGGTCGTCGTCGATCAGCAGCGGCACCTTGCCGGTCGGTGCAAGCTGCAGCAGCCTGGCCTTGAACGGTGACGCGTCATCAAATCCGAGCCGCAACTTGACCTCCTCGAAAACGATGCCGCGCTGGCGCATCAGAAGCCACGCGCGCAGCGACCATGACGAGTAGTTCTTGTTGCCGATATACAGCTGCATGGGCGAGTTCCCGCGTGGCGTGGCGTAGCTCGGGATTCAAACGCGCCCGGCGCGGGCGCGCCACGGGTCGAGCCGCGCACAGCCCTGCCCCGCTGCCAGATACAGCGGTGCCACGGCGTCCAGCGCGCTGGCGTGTATCCCCAGGTATTCGAGCCCGGCCAATTGCCCGCTGGCCAGGTTCGGGATTCGCATCGAATCGAGGTTGTCGCGCGACATCAAGGGCGTGCCGGGCAGGCGCTCCATGAACCAGGCCTGCAGCCGTGCCAGGCGCTCGGACAAAGCCAGAATGCGCCGTTCATGGCCGGACCATCGGCCCGCCATCGCGGCCAACTCACCCAGGGTGTAGACGTCGGGCCCGGTGCATTCCAGCGTCAGCCCGATCGTCTTCGGTTGGTCTAGGCAAATCGCGATCGCAGCCGCAACGTCTTCGACCCAGACTGGTTGAAAGCGCGCGGCCGCGCCTGCCAGCGGAAGCACCGGCAGCACCGCCTGAAGGCTGGCGAACAGATTCAGGAAACGATCGCCTTCGCCGTAGATGACCGAAGGGCGCAACAGCGTCAAGTCCAGGGGCGCCGCCTTCAATACGGTTTCGCCCGCTGCCTTGGAGCGCAAGTAGCTGCTCGGCGCGTCGTCGCCCACACCCAGGGCGCTGACGTGAACCACGCGCCGAACGCCGTGCTGCGCACACACCTGCGCCAGCTTGCGCGGCAACGCTTCGTGCACCTGTCGAAACTGGGCCTCGCTGCCGTGCAGTATCGCAACCAGATTCACGACCGCGTCGCGGCCCTTGACGAGCTCGCTCAGGGCGTCGGGTTCGTGCACGTTGGCTTCGATGACCTGAACCGTGGGCAGCATCTGAACTGGCTTGGCGTGCGCGGCGCGGCGCGTCGCCACCGCGACGCAGCCCGCGGCACCTCCGGAACGCGCCACCAATCTGGCGCACAAGCTGCGCCCGACGAACCCCGTGCCGCCCAGGACCAGAACATTGGACATTTCAACCCTCAGGGGCGGCCCCATCGCCGCGACGCTTGTATTTTGGCGCCTCGCGGCAAGCGCCGGGCTGAGCACTGCGGCAGCGACGCCGGGGCTCAGGGTATGTCGAGGTCAGGCGCTGGCGCTCCGGCCAGGCGCGGGCCTATGGGTTTACCCAGGCGCTGCGTCAACGACGCCGGCTGTTCGTTCAGCAGCGCCGTGTAGAAGGCGCTGTTGGAAAGCACTTTCTTGACGTAGTCGCGCGTCTCGGACAGCGGAATGTTCTCGGCCCACACCGCGACCTCGAGCACCGGCCCCTCGCGCCATTTGCGCGAGCGTGATGGCCCGGCGTTGTAGGCAGCGGCGGCCATCGGCAGCGAGCCGCCGAATTCGTCAAGGACGTATTTCAGGTAGCTCGTCCCCAGCTTCAGATTCATGTCGCGCTCGGCAATTTGATCGACGTGATAACCCGTCAGGCCGATCTTGCGTGCCGTCCAGCGTGCTGTCGCGGGCATGACTTGCATCAGACCCATGGCTCCGACGTTCGACTTGGCATCGACGATGAAGCGCGATTCCTGGCGGATCACGCCGAATACATAAGCCGGATCGACCCCGGCCTCGAGCGCGCGGGCTTGGACTTCGGCCCGAAACGGCGTCGGAAAACGCTGCTCCATGTCGACGACGTCGCGAGTGCGATCGCTGGTGCTGATGCAGCGGTCCCAGACTTCGCGTTCGCAGGCGATTTGCGCCGCGGCGAGCAACTCGCGGTCGGCCATGCCGCGCAACGAGAAATTCCATTCTCGATTGCCCTCTTGGCGCAGACCCAGAGTGATCAGTTGCAATGCCCGCGCCAGACCGGGTTGGCGTTTTGCCGCTTCGCGTTCAGCATTCGTCAACGGCGCCGGACGCGCCGGAAGCGGCACGTTTTGACCGAGGTTTTCGGCGGCCAGGCCGCCATAGAAACTGAGCTGTCCGGCGATGTTCGCCAGCATTCCCTGTGCCTCGGCACGCATCGAATCGCCGTCTTGCGCATCGCGTGCCAAGGCTTGCAAGGCGCGTGCCTTCCAGTAGACCCAGGTCGCATCGCGCTGCTGTGCAGCACTCATCGCGTCGACACCCTCGCGAACCTGCTGCCAGCGCGGCGCACTTGCGTTGCCACGCAGCGCAGCGCGGACCTTCCAGGCCAGGGTGTCGTCGCTCCAGTCCAGCTTGACCCCGGCTTTGGCCGCGCGGCGCTCGGCGCGCTCAAAATAGTCCGACGCTTCATCCTGCAGCCGCAATGCCGACTGTTTGGCAACGCCCAACCAGGTCGCCGCAGCAAGGTCGGCGGGCAAGACGCTGTCCCAACGTTCGTGCAATTGGCGCGCCGCGGCTTCGGCGTCGTTGCTCGCCATGCGGATCAGCCCGAGCGCGACCAACTCCTCGTCCTGGCGCCCGGCGATGCCCTCCTTGCGCGACACATAACGCGCAGGGTTGCGAGTCAACTCGTTGACCTGGCTCGCGGCGCTCACGCTGATCAGCACCGCAGCCTGGCGCGCGGCTCGCGGCTTGTTCGCGTCGAGCGAGAAGCGCGCCTTGCGCCAGACGTCGGCGGGGGCAATGCGTTGCGCGTCATACAAGGCCGCGGCCAGCATCGCGCAGCCTTCGTCCGCTTCGCTCTGTTGGAACCAGCTGGCCAATGCCCTGTCGCGCACCTCCTTGCCTGAAGCATGTTCGGCAAGCAGCGAGAAGCAGGTCACCCCGAGGTCATCGTTCATGCGAAAACGCGGCATCTCGGCGGCGAAGTTGGCCCAATCACGGCGCCGCCCGAGTTCCAGCAGCCAGTCATTGCGCAGCCGGTCTTCGACATAGGACCCGGGCCAGCGCGCATAGAAAGCGTTGAGCTCGGATTGCTGCGCATCGGCGAGTCGATTGCTCAGCTCCCAATAGTCGACCCACATCGTCAGCGGGTGTTGCTGCGCAGCCGCAGCGGCTCGTGCCGCGAGCAATTGCGCGCGGTCTTTCTTGCGCAAGGCCTCACGCGCGTCGAGGATGGCGCTGTCGCCGGGCTGGGCCCGCACCGGCTTCAGCAGCAGCGGCATGCCCAGGCACAGTGCGAACGCGAGCACCACGCTTCGGGCGCGGAGTTCGCCGAGAATCTGCCTGGCACTCAATCTCATCTTCGTCCCAATTGACTTCATCGGTCATCGACCCTTCGCCCGCGCTACCTGCGCCGCGCGTCGACCTGCGGCGGCGCTTGCGCGCGCAGCGCAGCGCCTTCGCTGCCACGCCGCACGCCCGCCCCGCCGCACAGGCGTTGGGCCAGCATCTGCTTGCGCTGGTCACGACACTGGAGCCCGACTGCCTGGGAGTTTACTGGCCGGTTCACAGCGAATTTAACGCAAGCCAGCTCTTTGTACGAACCGGGAGTCCCTGCACGACGCCGCTGGCCCTTCCGTTTGTACACAAGGCTCCCCCTCGAATGAGGTATCGGGCCTGGGACGGGCAGGCCCCGACCTTGCTCGACGAGGCCGGCATCGCCAGCGTCAACGGTGCCGACGTGCTGCCTGACGTCGTGCTCGTTCCGTGCCTGGGTTTTACCGACGAGGGTTACCGCCTGGGCTATGGTGGCGGCTACTTCGACCGTTGGCTCGCGGCGAACCCGCAGGTGCTGGCGGTGGGGGTCGCCTGGGAAATCGGCCGCATCGAGCACCACGCGTTTCAGCCACAGCCCCACGACGTGACCATGGCATTGATTGTGACCGAGCGTGGCCCGATCTGACCCAACCGTGAAGAACCGGGTTCGCCGCAACGCGGGCCCGACCCAAAGCCCGGCAGGCTCCTAGAGGCCTTGGCTCCTCTCGGCGTTGCACGACAAAGCGATTCGTGCGCCGCGGCGACGCGCCAGTCTTGCACAATTGCCCGATGCAGCGAATGAGGCATCAGAGGCGAGTCACGCAGGGCTGCACATGGCAATAGATCCACCCGACCCGCAACGCGCGGCACTGCGCAAGAGGCTCGTCGCGGCGCGATTGGCGCTGCCCGACCGTCTGGAACGCGCCGTGGCGTTGCAGAACGCCTTGCGCGTCTGGCTCATCGGCCGCGCTGAAAGGAGCATTGGCGCGTACTGGCCGATCAAGGGCGAATTCGACCCACTGCCGGCCCTGTACCGGTGGAGTGAAGGTGCGCCCGAGGGCGTGATGCGGCGCATCGGGTTGCCCGTGGCCGACCGCAGCACGGGCTCGCTGCGCTTCCACGTCTGGTACCCCGGCTGCCCGATGGAACTGGATGCCTACGACATTTCCAAGCCCAAAGGCACCGAAGAATTCGCACCGCAGCTGTTGATCGTGCCGTGCCTGGGTTATGGCCCGGGCGGCGTGCGTCTGGGCTACGGCGGTGGCTTCTTCGAGCGCACGCTGCTCTCCGTCGAGCCCAGCCCGGTGACGGTGGGTGTGAGCTACAGGCATGGATTCTTGCCGATGCTGCGCGCTGGCCCGGCCGAGGTTGAACTCGACGTCATGCTCACCGAAGACGGCGTGATGTGGGAGCGCAACACCGGCCAGAGGTGACAGGCTGCCAAGAGCCCAGGCAGGGGCTTAGAGCTTAAGGCGCTGCAGGATGTCGAGCGTCAGGGCGCTCTGGTTCATGGTGTAGAAGTGCAGGCCCGGCGCGCCGCCCGCGACAAGCCGCTCGCACAGGCGCGTAACGACGTCCAGGCCAAAGGCGCGAATCGACGCTGCGTCGTCGACAAAGCCTTCCATCTTCAGCGCCACCCAGCGTGGGATCTCGATGCCGTCGCGCGCCGCGAACTGCGCGATCTTCGAGAAGTTGTGGAACGGCATCACGCCGGCCACGATGGGCGCCGTGACGCCCAGCGCGCGCACCTGTTCGACGAAGTGAAAGTAGGCATCGGCGTTGAAGAAGAACTGCGTGATCGCCGAATCGGCGCCGCACTTGACCTTGTCGACGAAGTGAGCCAGGTCGCGCGCCGCATAACGCTGTTGCGGGTGGTACTCGGGATAGGCCGCGACTTCGATGTGAAAGTCTTGCCCCTGTGTCTCGCGGATGAAGCGCACCAGTTCCGCCGCATAACGGAATTCGCCGCCCGCCGCGGTGCCGCTGGGCAGGTCGCCCCGCAGCGCGACGATGCGGCGCAGCCCATGTTCCTTGTAGGTCGCAAGCAACTGCGCCACACCCTCGCGCGTCGCGCCCACGCACGACAGGTGCGGCGCAGCGTTGTAGCCCGCGGCGGCGATGCTGAGCACGGTTTGCAGCGTCTTCTCGCGCGTCGATCCGCCCGCGCCATAGGTGACGCTGAAGAACTCGGGAGCGGCCGCACCGAGCTGGCGCACGACGTCGACGAGCTTGGCGTCGCCCACCGGCGTGTTCGGCGGGAAGAACTCGAAACTGACCGGAACTGCGGCGCGGCCCTGGTTCATGCTCTTGCTCCTTGCGTGGCTGCGGCGCCTCGCGCTGTGGCGCGCACAAAGAATTCCCGATTGCCGTCACCCCCCGTGATGGCGCTCTCGAACCAGTCGGTCACGCCCAGCTTCAGGTTCGCACAGGCGGCACGAATGCGCTGCTCGACAGCGACGAATGCCGCCGCGTCACGCACCACACCGCCCTTGCCGAGGTCCGCCGCCTGCAGCTCGAACTGTGGCTTTACCAACATCAGCAGCTCCTGCCCGACCAGCGGCGCCAAGGCCGGCAACACCAGCGTCAGCGAGATGAACGACAAGTCGCCGGTGACGAGGTCGAAGCGGGTGACCGGCAAGGCCGCCGCTTCCAGGTGGCGTGCGTTCACGCCTTCCAGCACGAACACGCGCGGGTCGGCGCGCAAACTTGGATGGAGTTGGCCGTGACCCACGTCGACCCCGATC
>JAEMQF010000352.1 GCA_022758925.1 Burkholderiales bacterium
GCCCGACTACGAGAGCCCGACTGACATAGGCGCCGACAACGTCTACGAAGTGACGGTGCAGGTCAGCGACGGCAGCCTGGCCAGCACGCAGGCGATCAGCGTCACGGTGAACCCGCTCAACGAACAGCAACCGGTCATCAGCAGCGACGGCGGAGGCGCCAGCGCATCGATCAGCGTCACTGAGAACAGCAGTGCCGTCACCACCGTGGTCGCGAGCGACGCCGACATGCAGGCGCAGGCGCTGACCTACCGCATCATCGGCGGCGCGGACCAGGCGCGCTTCAACATCGACCCCAGCACAGGGGTGCTCAGCTTCGCCAGCGCGCCCGACTACGAGAACCCGGGTGACGCGGGCCTCGACAACGTCTACGACGTGACGGTGCAGGTCAGCGACGGTAGCCTGGCGAGCACGCAGGCGATCAGCGTCACGGTCAACAACCTGGATGACAGCGCGCCGGTTCTCGGCGCCAACAGCCTGACCATCGTTCAAGGTGGCAGCGCCATCCCGGTGATCGCCGCCACCGATGCAGACTCCAGCCCGGCGCAACTCAGCTTCACGGTCAGCGGCCTGTCAGGCGGGCACTTCGAGCTTGCCGCTGCGCCGGGCGTGGCGGTCACCGTCTTCACGCAGGCCGACGTCGACGCCGGTCGGCTGCGCTTTGTCAGCGACGGCGGTGAAACCGCACCCGCCTACCAGCTCACGCTCAGCGATGGCGTGAACTCCGGCGTGGCACAGGCGGCGACGGTCAGTTTCACGAATACCAACGACGCACCGGTCATCACCAGCAATGGCGGCGCGCCGGCGGCGACGATCGCGGCGGCCGAAAACTCGTTGCAAGTCACGACCATCACCGCCACCGACGCGGACGCGCTCGACGTGCTGCGCTTTGCGATCAGCGGCGGCGCCGATGCGGCGCGCTTCAGCATCGATGCAGTGAGCGGAGCGTTGAGGTTCGTCGTCGCGCCCGACGCGGAACAGCCGGCCGATGCCAACGCCGACAACCGCTACGAAGTGGTCGTCAGCGTGTCCGATGGCAGCTTGCAGGCGCAGCAGTCGCTGTCGATCGACGTCGTCAACATCAACGAGGCGCCCACCATCGTCGTCAATTGGTTGTTGTTGTCCAGAGGCGGCCCGACCCTGGTCCTGCTCGGCACCGACCAGGAGAGCGCGCCGGACGCACTCAACTATGCGGTGAGCGGAGTCGCCGGCGGCCAGTTCGAACACCTCGCGACGCCGGGCGCGGCGATCACCGGTTTCAGCCAGGCCGAGGTGAACGCCGGCGCAGTGCGCTTTGTCGCCGATGCCAGCGGCGCGAGCCCGACCTACGCGCTCAGTTTGAGCGACGGAGTCTCGGTCGTCACTGCGCCGAGCCCCGACGTCGCGATCCTGCCTCCGCCGGCGCCGCCAGCCGAACCCATTGCGCTGCCGTCGAATCCGCCGCCACCCGAGGCGCCGCCGAGCGCCGCGCCGGTGAAAGCTGCCAACCCGGTTGCCGCCAAGCCGCAGGCGCCTGCCCCTGGGGCGGGGCACCTGCCACAGGACCTGTTGTCGCAGCGCAGCGAAGACGCGTACGAGCCGATGCAGGCGCGCTTGAATGCTGCAGCAAGTTCAGCCCTCGTCGCGGACAGCCCAGGCATTCGCGACACCTACACGACTGCAGTTGTCAACTTGGACCCGTTTTCGGTGGCGTCCGATGGCAGCCAAGACGCCGCGGCCCCTGGCCGGACCAAGCTCGATCTGGTGAGCGCATTGCGCGATCGCCTGCTTGGCCAGGAACTTGACCAACTTCACGACGCCGAACAGATGCACCGATACGCGAGGCAGAAATTGCAGTTCGCGGCTCCCATACTGGTCGGCGGCGCATCCGTCGGCTACCTGCTGTGGCTTGCGCGCGGTGGTGTGCTCATGGCCAGCCTGATGTCGGCGCTGCCCGGCTGGACCGCGGTTGACCCGCTGCCGGTGCTGGCGCGGGCCAAGCGCCGTGACCGCAAAGACGATTCGGCCCTCGACGACCACGATGCCGAGGACGCACTCGAAAAGATATTCAGCGAGCTGGGCAAGAGGGCGACAAAGTGAAACGCTCTTTTCCTCGTCGAGGGCCCCGGACACTGCCCTCGACAGGCTTGATGCGGCGCGAAGCGCTGCCGACGCGGCGAGCGATCCCGGCCTGCAAGCCTGTCGGCCAGGTCGTCGAGTACGGTCGCAAGCAGGTTGCGCGTTTGCGGTGAGTAACCGCTCTCGCACTGCGCCGACACCCGCATACGACCCAGGTCCGGGAGCCGTGTCCGACAGAAGCAGATTTTCGGCTTCGCGGGACCCGATCGTGGTGTGCGACTGCCGCTGAGTCTGGATTCATCGCATCCACGGCGCCGGGCGTCCCCGGCGAGCGCGTTTCGGTCGCCCAGGACTGCAACTCGTCGCCTCCCGCTCGCTCGCGTGGCCCCGGCTGCGGCACAGTGCGATGTCAAGCCCCCTTTTGGCCAGAGGAACACCCCATGCTGCGAATCCTGGACCGTTGGTTTCTGCTGCTCTGCACCAGTTGTCTGTGCTCGGCCCTGATGACGGCGCCGGCGTCGGCCGAGGAGGGGCGCCAGGGCCGACTTGTCAATGTCGCCTGGCTGCAACAGCATCTGGCCGAGACGTCGCTGCTCGACGCCTCGGTGACGCCTCAGCACATGGCCGGGCACATCCCCGGCGCGGTCAGTGCAGACCTGTACCGCTACGGCGTGGACGAGCCCTCGCGCGCCGCGATGGAGCAACGCATCCAGTCCTGGGGCATCAGCCCGGGCCGCAAGATCGTTGTCTACGACCAGGGCGGTGACATGATGGCAACGCGTCTGTTCTATGACCTGTACTACCACGGCGTGCCTGCCAGTGAGATCTTCATCCTCGACGGCGGGCTCGCCAGGTGGCGGGCGCAGGGCGGCGCCGTCACCAAGGAGCCGACCCCGCCTCCGCCCGCCGGCACATTGCGCATCACCGCGCTGCGCGAGGAGGTGCGCGTGCGGCTGCCGGAGTTCCTCGCCGCCTCGGGTGACCGCGACCACCACGCACTGGTCGACGCGCTGGGTCCGAGCTACTACTACGGCGAACAGAAATTCTTCGACCGCGCCGGGCATGTCCCGAACGCGATCATGATGCCGAGCACGGACTTCTACAACGCCGACAAGACCTTCAAGTCGCCCGCTGAGATCCGGCGCCAGCTGGCCTACCTCGGCATCAAGCCCGAGCAGGTGGTGCACAGCCACTGCGGCGGTGGCGTGGCCGCGAGCGTGCCCTGGTTCGCGCTGCAGTTCATGGTCGAGCAGCCGAAGGTCAAGCTCTACCTGGAGTCGCAGCGCGAATGGCTGCGCGACGAGCGCGGGCTGCCCTACTGGACCTACAGCGCGCCCCAGATCCAGCGCGAGAGTGCCTGGCTGGACGGCTGGAACGGGCCGATGCTGCGTGCCTTCGGCGTAGCACAGCTCAACATCGTCGATGTGCGCGAGGCCGAGAAATACGCGCTGGGGCATGTGGCCTTTGCGCTGAACGTGCCCGCCGAGACTTTCCGCAGCCACCTCGGCCGCCCGGAGAAGCTGGCCGAGCTGCTCGGCCCGGCCGGAGTGAACCCGGCGCACGAGGTGGTGATCATGGCCGAGAGCGGGCTCACGCCCGGTGCGGCGTTGGCATTCCTGGCCTTCGAGCAGCTCGGGCAGAAGAAGGTGTCGGTGCTGATGGACTCGGTGGACGAGTGGGGCTTGCGCGGCCACGGGCTGACCAAGGAGCCGACGGTCGTGGGCAACCCCAAGACAGCGAAGGACATCAGCGTGCCGGTCGCGAAGTACCAGGCGCAGCTGCGCCCCAATGTGCTGATCGGCGGCCCGTTGGCCACGCGCGGCGAGTATCCGAAGGTGTTCGTCGCCTCCGGCAAGGCGGCGCCGGTGCGCACGCCCGAAGGCCAGGTGGTGCAGCTGCCCTACACCGAACTGCTGAACGCCGACGGCACGCCGAAGGCGGCCAAAGAGCTGTGGAAGCTCATCACCAACGCCGGTGTGCCGCGCCACGCCGAGGTCATTCTTTTTGCCGACGATCCAGCCGAAGCCGCCATCAACTACTACGTGTTCAGGTTGATGGGCTGGCCCGACGTCAAAGTCTGGGCGAACTGATGCAGGGCTTGCAGCCCTGCGCGCTGTTCAGCGTCGGCCGTTGCGCAGCCTGCAGGGCAGATGCGCTGGCATGCGGGTGTTCAGCTGTGCGACACCTTCAACCTAGAAACCGCAGTTGGACGCGCCCGAGTGGGCCGCGCTGCGGTGCGCTGGCAAGGCGCGACGACGCTGCGGGCTCATGCCCGCGAGGAGGAGCAACGCCGCCAGCGCGCCGCAGCGCGGCTCAATCGGGTGCGTAGCGCTCTCACCCAAACGGTGAGGGTGGCCGTGGGTAGAGACCTCAGTGTTCATGCGGTGCAGCCAGCGGGGGGAAGCGGTCAACTGCGGTTTCTAGGTTCAAGCTTTGTCGGCCCGGAAAAGGCTGGATTGAAGACCACGACCCGGGGCGGTGCGCCGAGGGTCGCTGGATGGCCGGGAACGTCGGCGGCTAGCGTCAGCGGACCAGGCTCGTCAATCTCGATACTGGCCCGACTCGGTTGGAAGCGAGGCGCCCCATCAGACCGACGAGGGCTGGTGGCGGAGCCGAATTGCCGAGCGCGGTGGTGTAAGGTAGGCGATCACGACATCGGAGTGAGGATTGGAATCGTCGACTTCGACCGCACTGTGGCGTGCCTTCGTCGTGGCGCTGGCGGTCATCGCCTGCACCCAGCTTGCGATCGAACTGCTCGGCGCCCCGCGCCTACTGACGCTCGGCACGCGAGGCGAATCCCTGTTCGACGGCAGGCGCGTGCTCGAACGCGGCCCCTCCACGTTCGTCGTCGATGCGCTGTCGCCGCGCTCACCATTGGTCGCCGCCGGCGTGCGGCCCGGGGACCGGCTGCGCTATGACCGGCCTGCGCAGCAATTCATCAGATGGGCAGCCGGCGAGCAGCTGTCGCTGACGCTGATCCGAGGCGACAGCCAGCGCCGGGTCACGGTCACGGCGACGGCGGCTCCGAGCTTGCCGCCGTACGCCGAAGCCGACTACGTCATCGTCACCGTGGCGCGTTTGCTGGCCGTGGTGAGCGGCCTGGTGATCGGTTGGCGTCGCCCCGAGCGCGCCGGGCTGCGCGCGCTGGCCGCGACGGCGCTGTTGGCCCCCATCGT
This sequence comes from Burkholderiales bacterium, assembly GCA_022758925.1. Taxonomy (GTDB): domain Bacteria; phylum Pseudomonadota; class Gammaproteobacteria; order Burkholderiales; family Burkholderiaceae_C; genus JAEMQF01. The sequence continues at coordinate 5,233 of JAEMQF010000352.1, forward strand.
GTTCCCGTCCTCAGCGCCCGAAGCCATGCACCTGCCCTGGCTGAATGTCATCGGTGGCGTCTCGTCGGAGATCGGGTTCGGCGTGCTCGTCTTCTTCGCGCTGAACTATCCCGACGACCGGCCCAGCGGCTGGCGCGCAACCCTGCTGCGAGTCTATCGGTGGATCTTCGGCCTGCAGCTGATCGCGGCGGTCTACTACTTCGGCCGCCTGCACGCCGGCTCGTTCGAGCCGCTCTGTTGGTGGCTGCTCAAGGTGTTCGACGTCGTCGACCCCGCGCTGTTCTTCACCGGCATCGTGCTGGCATGGCGCGCGGCGCGCGGCGAGACCCGGGTGCGCTTGCAGTGGATCCTGGCCACGCTGGGTGTGATCATGGCGACATTCGCTCTCGGCAAACTGAACCGCCTGGCCGGCTATCCGATTCCGGCCGAGCCGCTCGACGTGGTCTCGAACCTGACATTCATGGTCGCGGAGATCGGCTTCATCTACGCCGTGTTCCGGCATCGCATCTTCGACCTCGAGCTGGCGGTGAACCGCGCGCTCATCTTCGCCATCGTCGGCGCCATCCTGTTTGGCGCGATCCAGCTTGCGCACGCCGTTGCCAGCGAGTTCCTGCACGTCGACGACCGCAACAAGGCCGTGCTGCTGAGCGCGATCCTCGCGCTGGCGGTGTACCTGTCGTTCAACCAGCTGAAGAAGGCCGTCGAGAAGGTGGTCGACCGGCTGTTCTTCCGTGCCTGGGCCGAGCGCGAGGAGGAACTGCGGAGCTTCGTCACGCAAGCCCAGCTCGCCACCGACCCCGGCGCGCTGGATCGGCTGTTCGTCGCGGCTGTCGACCGCTTCACCGGCGGCGCCGGCTGCGCGCTGTTCCACCGCCAGGCCGGTGGCAGCTATGCGCGCGAGCACTCGACACTCGCCGGCGTGCCCGAACGCGTCGACGCCAATCACGAGACGGTGCTGGCGCTGCGCGCGCAGGCGCAGGCCGTCACGCCCGCAGCGGCGGCGCAGACGCCGGCCCACGGCGCAGCGCTGGCGCTGCCGATGCTGCACCGCGGCCAACTGCTCGCCTTCGCGCTGCTCGGCGCCGCGCCCGGGGCGGTGCCCTACCGCCCCGACCAGGTCGCAGCGCTTCAGAGTGCCGCGCACCAGGTCGGCTTCGACTTCCACGCCATGCGCATCGAAGCGCTGGAGCGCCTCGTCGCTGCCGAGCGGCAGGCGGCGGCGCTGCTGCGCGCGCAGCTCGACACGGCGCTGCGCCTGGCCCGGCGCGACGCCGGCGCGTGAGCCAGACGCGGCGCGGGCGGCGCGGCGCATCAAGGAGGAGCGCTGGTCAAAGGTCCGTGACTGCGGCGACGACATCCGCGACAAGTCGATTCATCGTGTCGATGTCACCGCCCGGAGTATGCGAGTTGCCGAAGCGGGCGATGACCAATCGTTTCGACGGGATGATCACGACATACTGGCCAAGATTGCCGCGGGCCATGAACGAGTCTGCGGGCATGCCACCCCGCACACGCCTTTGTGCCCCCGCGCCGGCGCCGCGATTCGTCCAGAATCCCGCGCCATATCCAAACACCTCGCTGCCGCTTGTCTGCGTTGCCGAGTAGTCGACCCAGCCCTGTGGAAGAATGCGCACGCCGCCGACGATGCCGTCGTTCAGATAGAGCAGGCCAAGCCGCGCCCAATCGCGGGCTGTCGCGAACATGTGGCTTGAACCGATCGGCGTGCCCGCGCCGTCCAGCTCCATCGTCACGTGTTCCATGCCGAGCTTGTCGAACAGCTCCCGGTGCATGAATGCATGGACCGATGCCGCATCGCCACCGGCCTGGTCACGGACGATGCGCGAAAGCAAGAGGGTATTTGCATCCGTGTAGTTCCACCTTTCGCCAGGCGCGGCAGCCACCGGCGCGCGCTCCGCGAAGGCTGCCATGTCGGGCTCGACGAACAGCATCTGCGCCGATGGGTCGAACATCGACAGCGCGCTCGATGTGAGCGACTGGCCGATGTCCAGCCCGCTCGTCATGCGCAGCAGGTTGTCGACGCTGATGGCGTGCCTCGGGTCGCTCGAAGCGGCCCAGGCCGAAACTGGCGCAGGTCCGGTCAGCTTCAACCTGCCCTGCTGAACAAGGA
>JAEMQF010000250.1 GCA_022758925.1 Burkholderiales bacterium
GGCCCTTCGCCAGGCACAGCCAGTCCACAGGACTGTCTGTGTCCGGGCTCAGCCTCGCGGGCACGAGCCCGCCGCGTCGTCGCGCCTTGCCAGCGCACCGCATCACGGCCCACTCGGGCGCGTCCAACTGCGGTTTCTAGGATCATGGATGCAGATTCATCAGTTTCCGGTCCCGCAAACGGCGCAGGCAATGAGCCGGTGCTCTACGCGCGCGATGCGCACGGCGTCGTGACGCTGGCGCTGAACCGACCCGACAACCGCAACGCTCTCGACGCCGCCCTGATGGGCGCGTTGATTGCTGCACTGGAGCGCGTCGAAGCCGACGCCGACGCGCGCTGCGTCGTGCTGCGCTCGAGCCATGCAACGGTGTTCTCGGCCGGCGGCAACCTCGCGGGCTTTGCGGCGCAGGAGTCGGTGCTGAGCAAACACCGGCGCAACGGCAGCATGGCGGCCTTCGTGCAGCGCATCGGCCAGTTGAAGGTTCCGGTGATCTGCGCCCTGGGTGGGCATGCGCTGGCCGGTGGCCTGGGGTTGGTGCTGGCGTGCGACCTGGTGGTGGCGCGCGCCGGCGTTCGCATCGGCACGCCCGAGGTCAACGTCGGTGTCTTTCCGTTCATGCTGTCGGCGCTGCTCGCGCGCAACGTGCCGCGCAAGCGGGTCGCCGAGCTGTGTTTCATGGGCGAACAGATGCCGATCGAAGAGGCGCAGGCGCTGGGCATCGTCAACCTCGTGGTGCCGGCCGAGAACTTCGATGCCACCGTCGCCGACTGGGCGCACAAGATCGCCGCCAAGTCACCGCTCCTGCTGCAGCTGGGCAAGCAGGCGCTGTACGAGCAGCAAGACCTGCCGCTGATGCAGGCGATCGGTCTGCTGCGTCATTACCTGACCCTGGTGCAGACGACGGATGACGTGAAGGAAGGCGTTGCCGCTTTCATGGAAAAGCGCGCCCCGGTCTGGAAGGGCGAGTAGGGGCATTGGCTTGAAGCACGTGCAACGTTTCTTCTCGCTCCGCGTCCCGCGGGTGGAGCAGCGCGGCACCGAGCGCGGCACCATCCCTCATGCACTCGGCCTGAGCCTGGGAGCGGACCCGCCGGGCGCACAAACCATGCCGCGGCGCGGGCCCGTTCCGATTGCCGAGTTGCAGCCGCGGTTGCGCCGGGCGTTGCGCTACCGCCTGAGCGGCGACCACGACCCGCCCCATATCGGGCCGGCGCTGAATCAAGCCGTCGCCGAGTTCTTCCAGGGATCGACATGAGCGACAGGGTCGTGCGCATCGGCGGCGCTTCGGGCTTCTGGGGCGACAGCGCCATCGCCACGCCGCAACTCGTGCATGCAGGCCAGGTCGACTACCTGACGTTCGACTATCTGGCCGAGCTGACGATGTCGATCCTGTCGCGCAACCGGGCGAAGAACCCGGCCAGCGGTTACGCCGATGACTTTGTCGAGGTCGCGATGCGCGGCGTGCTTCGCGAGGTCGCGGCGCGCGGCATCAAGGTCTTGTCGAACGCCGGTGGCATGAACCCGCGCGCCTGCGGCGACGCGCTGCGCAAGCTGGCGGCCGAGCAAGGCGTGGCGCTGAAGGTGGCGGTGGTCGAAGGCGACGACCTGATGCCGCGGCTGGGCGCGATTCGGGACGCGAACGTGCGCGACCTGCATGACGGGCGCGCGCTGCCGGCGCGCCTGCTCAGCGCGAACGCCTATTTCGGCGCCTGGCCCATCGTGCAGGCCCTGGCGCAGGGGGCGCAGGTCGTGATCACCGGGCGCTGCGTGGACAGCGCGTTGCCCCTGGCGGCACTGATCCATGAGTTCGGCTGGGCCATGCACGAGCATGACCTTCTCGCCGCCGGCAGCCTGGCCGGGCATTTGATCGAATGCGGGCCGCAGGCCACGGGCGGCCTGTTCACCGATTGGGAACAGGTGCCGGGCTGGGAAAACATCGGCTACCCGGTGCTCGAATGCCACGCCGACGGCAGCTTCGTCATCACCAAGCCCGAGGGCACGGGCGGCCTGGTCACGCCGGCCACGGTGGCCGAGCAGATGCTCTACGAAATCGGCGACCCGCGGGCCTACCTGCTGCCGGATGTGACATGCGATTTCAGCGGCGTGCGCCTGACCCAGGCCGCAGCACAGCGCGTGCATGTGCAGGGCGCGTGCGGCGGCGCACCCTCGGACCAGTACAAGGTCTCGGCGACGCATGCCGATGCTTGGCGCTGCGTCATCAACGTCACGTTCGTCGGTGGCCGGGCCGAGGCGAAGGCCGAGCGCACTGCGCAGGCGGTGCTGGCGCGAACGCGGCAGATGATGCGCGCGAGTGGCTTCGCCGACTATCGGCGCGTGTACCAGGAAGTCATCGGCACCGAGGCCTTGTACGGCCCGCATTCGCGCGTGCCGCGCGCGCGCGAAGTGATCCTGCGGCTCGTGGTCGAGCACGAGGATGCGAAAGCCCTCGAGTTCATCAGCAACGAAATCGCCTCGGCCGGCGTGTCGTGGGCGCCCGGGCTGGCGAGCCTGGGCGGTGGGCGGCCGCGCGCCATACCCATCGTGCGCCTGTTCTCATTCATGTGGCCGAAGCGCGAGGTGCCGGCAACGCTTGCGATCGACGGCGGTGAATCCATCTTGGCGGCAGCTCCGGCAGCTCCAGCAACTCCGGCATCGGCGCTTGCGGCGCGACCCAGGTTCGACACGACCACCAGCGCCTTGCCCGCGCGCAGCAGCTACGCCGACCTGCCACCGCTCGGCCAGAGCGATCTGGTCGAAGTGCCGCTGGAGCGAATCGCCCACGGCCGCAGTGGCGACAAGGGCGACAGCGTCAACATCGGCATCATCGCGCGCGACCCGAAGTGGTTGCCGGTGTTGCGCGAACAATTGAGCGCAGAGCGTGTGCATGCCTACTTCGCGCACCTCGTGAAGGGCCCGGTGCAACGCTTCGACGTGCCGGGCATTCACGCCTTCAACTTCCTGCTGCTTGCCGCGCTCGACGGCGGCGGCATGGCCTCACCGCGCAGCGACCCGCTGGGCAAGGGCTTTGCGCAAATGTTGCTCGACATCAGCGTGCAAGTGCCGCGAGCATCCCTCGTCGATTGACGCAGCGCGCGCCGAACGACGCAGCATGCTCGAAGCGACGCGCGCCGATCGGCTCACTCTTCAAGGCCCGCTTTCCTTGATCCCCACAACGGACGGACGCCGCGAGGCGGCGGCCTTGGGGCGCTGATGACGCGCAGGGACCTGCTGTGGGGCACTGTCACCTTGTCTTCAGTGCCCGCGTCGCGACGGCCACCGGGCCATGCCGGCTGTAGACCCACGAGGCATCGTTGCCCTGGTCCTCGTACAGGCCAACAATGGCAAATCCGGCATCGATCTGCCCGCCCAGCTGGGCCTCGAGCGAATGCCCGAAGTTCAGCGCCTCGCCCCGCGCGACTTGCGCCTGCAGCACTTCAGGCGCGAGGCAGGCGAGGTCGGAATAGGGCAACGTGTGACGCACGATCAGCTCGCCGCTGCGGTCGGCCTCGTCGTGGTCGAACATGAACAGCGCCGGGTTCATGAATCCCGCCAGCAAGGTGCCGCCCGGCCGTAGCACGCGATGACACTCGCGCCAGACGCGCGCGAGTTCGGGGATGAAGACATTGGACACGGGGTGAAAGACGAGGTCGAAGCTCGCATCGGCGAAAGCCGACAGGTCCGTCATGTCGCCCCGCACACAGCGGATCGACAAACCCTCACGCTCGGCGACGCGCTGGTCCAACGCCAGTTGATCGTCGGCGAGGTCGAAGCTGACGACGCGCGCTCCCGCAGCCGCCAGCACCGGCGCTTGCTGGCCGCCGCCCGAAGCCAGGCACAACACATCCTTGTCGCGCAGTTCGCCGAACCATTCCATCGGCACCGGCCGGCTCGGCGTGAGCACGATCTGCCAGCGCCCGGCCCTGGCCTGGGCGATGATTTCAGCGGGCACCGGCGTGGACCAGACATCGCCGGCCGCTGCGCGTTGATTCCAGGCCTTGCGATTGTGTTCGAGGTGGTTCATGGGCTGGAACCTGATGTCGGGTGAATTGTGAGTCTCATACGGAGTCGCTTTCAATCATTGGAAAGCCGGTTGGCGGTCGACCACTTGCCGGCGTTCGCAGCGCGCTGCTTGCAAGCGTCGAGCAGGGCAGGTGGCCCGGGGCACGTTCTCCGGCCCACGCTCGCGGGGCAACGTTTTCGGTTCGCAGGCGTCGGGCCATCAACACCGTCTGTTCGTGCGCAGGTCGCGGCCACCGCGA
>JAEMQF010000298.1 GCA_022758925.1 Burkholderiales bacterium
ACCCGAGCCTACCTGTTGCGCGAGGGTGAATGCCGGCAGTTGACCCAGGACCACTGTCTGGAACAGGCCCACTCTCCCAGCCAGCGGACCAAACCAACCCGGGCGCTGGGACAAGACGATGCAATCCACGTCGACCACCAACAAGGCGAGCTGCTGCGCGACGATGCTTTCGTTCTCGTTTCCGGCGGCGTGCACGGCAATCTGGCCGAATCTCGAATCGCATGGCTCGCGGCCCAAGGCAGCGCTGGTTTGGCGAGCAGCGGCCTGGTTGCCGCGGCCGTGGCCGCAGGCGGCACCGACGATGCCAGCGCCCTCGTGGTGCGCGTGCACAGCCTGGCGCCCTCGCGGCTCGACGATGCGCTTCGCAACAGCGGTCAAGGCGCGCCACCCAGCCGCAAGAACTTGGGCGGCATTCCCGGCGGCCGCGTTGTCACGGCGCGCATTGCCGAACCTGGCGTGCATCAAGTCCATCCGACACGTGACCCCGCGACGGGCAACTTCTAAAACGTCATGCCCCTCACGAGCATATATCCAGCAAGTGTGAGCAGCAGGCAGGCGAAGGCGCGCTTGAGCTGCCGCACATTCATGCGGTGCGCCACCCGTGCACCCCAGGGCGCGGCCAGCATGCTCCCGGCGGCGAGCGTGAACAACGCGGGCAGGTAGAGATAACCGATGGCACCGCTGGGCATGTCTTGCAGCGACCAGCCGGCGATGATGTAGCCAAGGGTTCCGGCCACCGCGATCGGAAATCCGAGTGCCGCCGACGTTGCCACCGCATTGATGATCGACACGTTGCACGCGATCATGAACGGCACCGTGATGAAGGCGCCGCCGGCACCGACCAGGGTCGAGATGACACCGATTGCGGCACCGGCCGCGAACAGCGCGCTGCCCTGCGGCATGGTTCGCCCCGGCTTGGGCCTGCGCTCGAAGAACATCTGCATCGCCGAGAACGTGAGAAACACGGCGAACAAAGACGCGAGAACGGCCGAGGGCAGGGCTTTGGCGATCTGCGCCCCCAGCAGCGATCCGAACACGATGCCGGGAGCGAGCAGCTTCACGACATCCCAACGCACGGCGCCGCGCCGGTGGTGGGCGCGCAGCGACGACATCGACGTGAAGCAGATCGTCGCCAGCGAGGTTGCGACCGCCATTTTCACGATGTGCTGGGGCGGCATGTTCTTGAACGACAGCACGAGTGTCACGAAAGGAACGAGCAGCGCGCCGCCGCCAATGCCCAGCAGGCCGGCGAGAAAACCCGCCACACCCCCCAGCAGCAGCAGCTCGATGACGAGCTGCCATTCGTTGGGCGAGCTCAGACCCTGCCCAGCAGCTTGTTCACGGCCAACCACTCTGGTGCGGTGACGGGCGTGATCGAGAGCCGGTTGCCGCGGCGCAAGACCAGCATCGTGGCCAGCGTCGGCTCTTCGCGCATTCGGTGCAGGCCGAGCAAGGGCGTCTTGCGCACCAGCTTCACGTCGACATGCACCCAGCGTGGTGCGGCGCGCGTGGCACTGCTGTCGAAGTAGTCGCTCGTCTTGTCGAACTGTGTCTCGTCCGGGTAGGCGCTGCTGGCGACGACAGCCAGGCCGGCGATGCCGGGTTCAGGGCACGACGAGTGATAGAACAGCACGCCATCGCCGACTTGCATTTGATCGCGCATGTAGTTGCGCGACTGGTAGTTGCGCACGCCGATCCACGGCACCGTCTGCCGCGCGGCTTTGGCGAGATCGTCGATCGAGCACTCGCCGGGCTCGCTTTTCATCAACCAGTAATTCATCGGGGGCAACCTGCAACGAGCCGCGGGCGAAGAGCCTGGGCGAGAAAGTGTCCGCCGCGAACCGTAGGCCGCATTCCTGAACCCAGGCAGTTCAGGTGGGCGAGGTCAGCCGGGCTTCGGGTTCATCTGACGCGAGACGATCACACCAACCCGGCGATGTTCCAAGCCCCAGCTCATACGAGCATCGGTTCAAGGAAATTAAAGACCTACGCGAATGCGACGGACGAATTTATTCTACGCCGCGCATTGCCCGTCCACTCGCTGAGGATTCACGCCGTCACAACAGTCGACCATCTTCGCTGAGTGCCTGGTCGAGTTTGCGGATTAGTGCATCGATGTGCGATTGGTCGTCGCCGGAAGTGCGCGCTTTCGCTGCCGGCGCGCTACCCTGGGCCGACGCCTCGTACGCGAGGTTCAGCGCGGCGAGCACGGCGATGCGTTCGCGGGACTTGACCTTGCCCTTGGCGCGGATCGTCGACATTTCGCGGTCGACCTGAGCCACGGCGTCGCGCAAGCCCGACTCGCCGCCTTCAGGGCAGGCGAGCACATAACTCTGGCCCATGATCGTGACGTCGACTTGCTTCACGCGGCGCGCTCGGTCGGATCGCTGTCGCCCGGTCGCGCGGGTGCACCGCCGACGCTCACTTCTCTCGGCAAGCGCTCGAGCAGGGCATCGATCCGGCCGCGCGCCGCGCTCAAGCGCGAACGCAGGCTGTCGCGTTCGCGGCCGATCGCCTCGAGTTGCTCACACAACAAGACGTTGGTCCTCTTCAACTCGTCGTGACGCAGCAGCAGGCGCTCGACGCGATCGGTGAGGTCTTCAAGCTTGGGCATGGCTGCTGTGATTGTAGGGTCCGGCGCCGTCGCGCGAGCCCAAACTGACGCGTACCGTGCTCTACGGCGACGCCAATCTGGATGTCGACAAAATCAAGAACCCGCTGGCCAGCGCCGACCGGACAGATCCAGCTGCGCTTCCTTGATCCGGTTCTCGGTCTCGCCGCGCGGAGTACTCGTGCTCGATATCGTGCACAGGCCTAACGACTAGCCTGTCATCGGCTGCCCCCGCGCTTGAAGCAGCGCCAGAACACCAAAGCCGGAGCGTTGTCCGGTGGCGAACTGTGGTGCTGACGCTGTCCCTCACGCTCATGGGCCGCCCCGAGCTTCTCATGGTGGACCAGCCTACCGACGGCCTGCCGCAGAAGATCGTGGCCCTCGTGGCTGACTTCATGCCTGATTTCGACCATCGTGGTATGGGGGTGCTGCTGGTGGAACAGAAACTAACCTTCGCCCTGGACGTGGCCGACCGCGGCCTGCTCATGGGCCACAGCCAAGTCGTCTTCCAAGCGACGCCGGCCGATCTGCGCGCCGATTCCGAGATCCGCAAGGTTTGGTTGGCGGTCTGAGGGTGTTGGCGCAGTTGAGAATCCACTCGCCATGCCGGCCGCTTCGTGGCACTATTCGGTTGCGCGCCGCCAGCGATGCGACGCGCCCAAGAAGGTCAGCTCATCGGGGGTGCCACATGTCGCAGCAGCTCGCCGCGCCACTCGAGGCGTGGGAAGGGACGCAGGTTAGCGGCCGGCGATTGCCGGTGTCGGGCTTTGCGCGCGCAGACCTGGTGCGGGCCCTGTTGCGTTTTCGCCGGCCCGATTCGGCCATCGGCGTGCGCTTGCTGGTGATCGATGTGCTCATCGTTGCCGGCGCCTGGGCGCTGGTGCTCTGGGCCGACCACCTTGCGCTACGCTTGGCCGCCGGCGTGCTGGTGGGTTTCAAGTTGGCAGCCGTGTACACGCTGGCGCACGACGCGGTGCACGGCAATCTGGTGGGCTCAGCGCGGTGGAACCGTGTGCTGGGCACGTTCGGCTACTGGCTCACCTTCCACAACTACCGCATCCGTCACTACGACCATCTGCTGCTGGGCCACCACCCGCACCTGTGCGGCCCGCAGCACGATGCCTATCGGCCGATGAGCCCACAGCAGTACGCTGCGGCTTCGCCATTGCGGCGCGCCTGGGAGCGCTTCCAGCGCGCGCCCATCGTCATCTCGTTCTTCGCCTACGGCGTGGCCCAGCGCTGGTGGTGCGTGGAGTTCTTCCCGCCCGCCGCCATGCCGCCGCAGCACAAGGCCGAGGCGCGCTGGCTGCAGGCAGCGGTGATCGGCTGGATCGCTGCGCTGGTGGCGCTGGCGTGGGCCAGCGCCCGATGGCGCGGCGGCGGCTTTGGGATGGAACTGGCCGTGGTCTTCGGCTTGCCGGTCTTCGTCTTCCAGACCACGCAGGCGATGGTGTTGTACGTGCAGCACACGCACCCCGACATCCCCTGGTTCGGCCCGGGTGACGATTTGATCGACCGCTTCGGCCCGGAGTCGCTCACCGTGCACATCGAGGCGCCGCGTTTCATCGGCGCGGCCTCGCACGACATCATGGAACACCCGGCGCACCACGTGATCCCGGCCATTCCCTGCTACCGCCTGCACGAAGCGCAGACCGAGCTCAACCGCATCCTGGGCACGAAGGCGCTGCGCACGCACGTGTTCGCGCTGCGCCGCCTCGGGTTCATCATGCGCAACTGCAAGCTTTACGACTATGAGCGCCATTGCTGGACCGACTTCGAAGGAAGGGTCACCTCGTACACCCAGGCCGCGGCTTTGCTGAACGAGGACGCGGGCCACGATGGGGCCGCCGCACCGCGCGAGCTGGCGGCCGCTTAGGCAGGAGCGCTGCGCGCGGGATCGCCGCGCCTTCAGAGCGCCGCGCTGCCGGTCAGCTGCCGCGTGAGCAGGGCCTGAAGCGACGTCAGCTGCCTTCGCCAGCCTCAGCATGGCGCCGCGCACCCACCACACCGGGATACGCTGCGTCGTTGAACAGTTGCACCAGCGCATTGGCGCCCAGGCAGGTGGACAGCGTGGTGCGCCGATGGTCGAGCAATCTCGCGTGCAGGCCCAGGTCCTCGAGGATGCGGCGCGTACGGTGCGTGAACGCAACGTCGAGCCCGTCCTCGCCCGGATCTGCAACCAACGCTTCGCCGTGCTGTTCCAGCACCGGGCGAGCATAGATTCTGTCAACGTCAGTTCTTTGTCCTGCGCCAAGACGATCAGTGCACGACGCCCGAGTAGACATTGGGGAGGTGGTGCTCGCGCAGGGACAGAGAGGTGCACATGAAGTTTCGGCCGAAGTTGGTAACGCGCCAGCGACGCGTGCGCGGGATCTTCGCCGTCAGGCTCTGGGGAAATATGCGGCGGAAGCGGCGCCTTACCTTTGCACTTGCCGTCTTCGGATCGAGTGCGCACGAGCGCAGCAGGCGTCTCGATGTCAACCGCGCGCCGATGTCCCGGTTGGTGAAACCATGCAGGCAATGCTCTTCTGCCATGATGCTCTTGACCAGTGCGCCGCTACGGCGGCGCCAATCTGGATGCCGGCAACGTCAAGAACCCGCTGGCCAGCGCGGTGCCGAGCAGTATCGTCGCGCAGCCGAACAGCATCGCGCCCGTGACCATCTCATCGAGGAACAACACGCCCCAGGTGATGCCGAACACAGGAATCAGAAATGTCACCGTGATCGCCCTCGACGCGCCGAGGTGGGCGATGAGGCGAAAGAACAGGATGTAGGCCACGCCCGTGCACACGACCGCCAGCGCCGCGAGCGCGCTCCACGCACGCAGAGAAGGTGGCTCGGCCGGCCACCAGACGAGCGCCGGGACAAGCAGGAAGAGTGCCGCAAAGCCCTGGCTGCCGCTGGCCACCGCGAGCGGCGCCACACCGTGAAGGCGCCGCTTCGTGTAGTTCGCCGAGAAGCCGTAAAGCAGCGTCGCGAACAGGCACGCGACGATGGCCCAGCCGCTGCCCCCGGGCTTGAATCCGGCTTCAACGTTCACGTTGCTCCATGCCAGACCGAGCACGCCCAGCAGGCCGATCCCCAAACCGAGAATCCGCGAACGGTTCAACTGCTCGTTCAGCCAGGCCCAGGCGACCGCGGCACCGAAGAGTGGCGCCGCGGCGTTGAAGATCGACGCCAGGCCGCCGGTGATCGACAGCGTGGCGAAGGCGAAGCAGACGAAGGGCAGGGCGGAATTCGTGAGGCCGACCCACGCAATCGGCCGCCAGTTCGCGCGCAGCGCGCCGAACTGGCCGCGCAGCACAAGCAGCGGCAACAAGAACAGGGCAGCACCCAACACGCGCAATCCGGCCAGCGCGAACGGCCCGAACTCGGAAGCGCCCATGCGCATGAACAGGAACGACCCGCCCCACAGCGCAGCGAGGGACAGCAACTCGACAGCGTTTCCAGCGTTCACGCGGCGGCCTCAAGCGGCAACGCACTTTGCGCCGGGCGCCGGCGGCGCAGCTCGAGCTCGAGCAGCGCCACTTTTCGCCCCAAGCCACCGGCATAACCCGTGAGCGCACCGCCAACGCCGAGCACGCGGTGGCACGGCACGATGATCGACAGCGGATTGCGCCCGACGGCCGCGCCGACCGCGCGCGCCGCGGCGGGCGCGCCGATCATCGCCGCGACCTCGCCATAGGTGCGCGTGGCGCCGCGCTCGATGCGCAGCAGTGCCTGCCACACCCGGCGCTGAAACACCGTGCCGTGCAGATCGAGCGGGACATCGAAGCGCACGGGCTCGCCGTCGAAATAGCGCGACAGTTGTTGCGCGGTGCGCCGCAGCAGCGGATCAGCCGGCGCATGGCGGGCAGTCCACGCCGCCGGATGGTGTTGCTGGTCGTCGAACCACACGCCGGCCAGGCCTGCCACGGTACGCGCGAGCAGCAGCGGCCCGAGCGGTGAATCGACTCGGCACTGCGCCGTGCAGGCCTGCTGGATCGAAACAAGGGTTGAACTCATGGGGCAGTCTCCAAGCTGTTCCAAAGACGCAATACTGCGTAGGAGCGCCAAGGCCGCCACGCCTGGGCGTGCGCCTCGGCGGCAGCCGGCGTCGTGACGCCGAAGAGCTGCTGCATCGCTTTCAGCGCCGCAACGTCGCGCGGCGGAAACGCATCTGGCCAGCTCAAGGCGCGCATCGCGATGTAGTGGGCAGTCCAGGGCCCGATGCCCGGCAGCGCGCACAAGGCTTCGAGCAGTGGCTCGACCACGGCCTGCGGCGCTGCACCTGCGCGCAACAGCGCATCGATCTCGGGCCAGCCCTGCGCGAGCGCGACGATGGCACCAGCGCGGCTGCGAATGATGCCAAGTGCGGCGATGTCTTCAATCGGCGCCGCGGCCAGGATTTCGGGTGCGGGAAAGGCGCGGTCGACGTCGGGCCACGGCGTGACCTGCGCACTGCCGAAGCGCGCCACGAGGCGCCGAGCCAAGGTGCGCGCCGCGGCGACCGTGACTTGCTGGCCGAGCACGGCGCGCACGGCGAGTTCGAACCCGTCCAGGCTGCCGGGCAGGCGCAGCCCGGGCGCACCGGGCAGATCGACCAGAGCCGCGTCGATGCTGTGCGGCGCGGCGTCGAGGTCGAGCCAACGCCGCGCCGCGCTTGCGACGCGCGCGCTTGCCATCGCCCATTGCGGGCAATAGCGCAAACGCAGCTTCGACGCCTTGGGCTCGAACACCGCTTCGATCCAACCGGCGGCATCGGCGACGACGCCGGCACGCAGCGTGCGGCGCAAGGCCCATGCTTCGACGCTTTCGATTCCGGGAATCGCGCGTTGCGCAAAGAAGCGCAGCAACGATGGCGCGTCATACGGCTCGCGCCAACCGAGCGTCAAGGTCACCCCCGGCGAAAGCACCTGCGCGTCGGGAGCGGCGCTGCGCCGCAACCGCCCCGGGCTCATCCGGTAGCTGTCGGCAAACGCGGCGTTGAAGCGGCGCAGGCTCTTGAAACCGCTCGCGAGCGCGACCTGCGTCACCGGCAGTTGCGTGTCGGTGAGCAGTTGTTTCGCGAGCAGCAGCCGGCGTGTCTGCAGATACTGCAGCGGCGTCACGCCGTGTTCGGCAAGAAAAATTCTTCGCAGATGGCGCTCGCTCACGCCGAGCAGCGCCGCGAGGTCGCCAATATTCGGTGCATCACCGGACGCGGCGCGCTGGTCCAGGTGCTGCGCCGCCTGGCGCGCGAGCGTTCGCGAAGCGTCCATCACGCTCCACGGCAGCGCTGCGCCGGGTGCGATTTCAGGGCGGCATTTCATGCACGGCCGAAACGCCGCCGCCTCGGCCTGTGCCGGCGTGTCGAAGAAGCGGCAGTTCTCGCGCTTGGGCGTGCGCACGCGGCAGATCGGCCGGCAGTAGACGCGCGTCGTGGTGACACCGACGAACCAGCGCCCGTCGAAGCGCGCGTCGCGGGCGGTGAGGGCTTGATAGGCGCTGTCGGCGTCGATGGGCATGGCGCCGATTATGGGCGGCGGCGGGGAACAGACTCGCCGTTTTCGGACATGTCGCGCCGTGCGGCGCGGGTGGTTCGCGCGTGAGCCGTGTCAGGGCGGCGCAAGGCGAGAACCTCGCCAGATCGTCTTGCGCTCGACCCAGGCGGACGTGGCCTGGCTCATCTGCAGGAAATGCGCTGTCTGCAGGTGGGCCTGGATTGCCGCTTCATCTTCGTACAACTCGTAGAGGAAGAACAACCGCGGGTCGGCGGCGTCGCGGCAGACGTCGAACTGGTGGCAGCCTGGTTCCGTGGCGCGCGACGCGCGGGCGTTTTCGACGATGGCTGCCGCGAAGGCAATGATGAATTGCGGCTTGATCCGGAACTCGACCGTCAGCACTTCCATCGTCAACTCCCGGCCACGTGTGGGCAACGCATGGCCATCAGCGGAATGACGCGATGAATCGCGGCAGCCACAGCGAAAGGCTCGGGATATAGGTCACGAGCAGCACCACCGCAAGAGTCGCAGCCAGCAGCGGCCACAAGTGCTTGGTGATCTCGCCGATGCCCACCTTGGCCAGCTTCGCGGCAACGAACAGGGTGCCGCCGACCGGGGGCGTGTAGAGCGCAATCGCCAGGTTCGCGGTCATGACGACACCGATGTGCACCATATCCATGCCGAAGTGTTTGGCCAATGGCAGGAACAGCGGGGCCGATAGCAGCATCGCAGGCAACGGCTCGATGAAGACGCCGAGCAGCAACAGTGCGATGTTGAACAGCAGCAGAAACATCCACGGTTCGGTGGCGACGATCTGGACCCAGGTGGCAAGCTGTAGTGCCACCTGCTCGACCGTGATCAGCCACGCCATCGCTCCAGTCGCGCCGATCACGAGCATGACGGTGGCGCTGGTGGTGAAGGCGTTGAGCAGCATTCGCGGCATGTCACGCCAGCTCAGGTCGCGGTAGTAGAAGAGTGACACCACGAGGCCGTAGACCACCGCCACCGCGGCCGATTCGCTGGGTGTGAACACGCCGGTCCAGATGCCGCCGATGATGATCACCGGCATCAGCAGCGCTGGCCCGGCGTCGCGCGTCGCGGCCCAGATCTGCGCCGGGGACGAGCGTTCCTCGCCGTTGTCGCATCCGCTGCGTTTGCCATGCCAGACGCAGACCACGATCAGCGCCAGTGCCGAGGCCAGCGCCGGCACCAGGCCGGCCATCGACAGCGTGCGCATCGACACGCCGGAGATGAAGGCATAGACCAGGAACGGAATCGACAGCGGCATCAACAGTGCGATGGTGCCGGCCACCGCCAGCAATGCCGCGGCGAAGCCGCGCGAATAGCCGCGCGCCACCATCGACGGAATGACGAGTGAGCCGATGGCAGCGGTGTCGGCGATGGCTGAACCCGAGACGCCACCGAACAACGTGCAGCTCATGACCGTGACCACGCCCAGGCCGCCCGGCAGCCAGCCGAACAGCACGCGCGCAAAGGCGACGATGCGTTTGCCGACTCCGCCCTGCGCCAGCAGTTCGCCGGCAAAGATGAACAGCGGTACGGCGATCAGGATGAAGGGCTCGACGCCGCCGATGAAGGACAGGTAGATGGTTTCGAGTGGGTGCGACAGGCCGGCGGCAACGATCACGCCGACGGTGGTGCCGAGCAGCGCATAGAGCAGCGGCACGCCGGCCAGCGCGAGGCCGAAGAACACTGCAAACAGGATACCCGCGAGCATCGTTCAGGCGCCCCAGCGCTGCGCGCGCGTCTCGCCACGAACGATGCGAAGCAGGTCCCAGCCGACCCAGACCGCCATCGCGAAGCAACCCACGGGCATGCCCAGGTACTGCACCGACATCGGAATCTGCAGCACCGTGAGCTCATTGCTCCAGCCGGTCACGACCAGGCTCGCACCGAACCAGACCAGCGAGCCGAGCACGGCCAGCGCGACGACGTTGACCGCTGCGTCGGCCACGTCGCGCGCTCGGCCGTCGAGCTTGTCGATGACTTCGGTGATCGTCATCTGGGCACCGCGGCGCGCCGCGCAGGCGCCACCGAGAAAGGTGACCCAGACCATCAGCAGTTCGGCCAGTTCCGTGACCCAGGCCAGGTCTTTCTGAATCACGTGCAAGAGCACGTTGAAGAAGATGAGACCGATCATCGTGGCGCCGATGACGATGACGGCCCAGTCGATGACATCGCCGAACAAGGCGAGTCCGCGCGGCGCGGGCGGCGCGAGCGGCAGAAACGAGCCGTCCTGGCCGCTCCCGCCCTCGATGGAATGCTGCGTCTCGCTCACTCGCACCTCCCGCCGTCACTTGGCCGGCATGGCCTTGCGCACGACGTCGGCGTCGGCCAGGATCGCATCGACGTCGGCGCCGTACTTCTCCTTCGCCTTGGCGTAAGCCGGCTGCACGGCGTCACGGAACGGCGCCAGATTCGGCCGGCCGATCTTCGCGCCCTTGCCTTGCATGTCGGCCAGCTGTGCATCCTCCGCCGCGCGCACTTCCTTGCGGCTCCAGTCGGCTGCCTCGGTCGCCGCTTTGGTGATCGCGTCGCGGTCGGCGGGCGAGAGCTTCTGCCAAGTCTTTTCCGAGATCGTCAGCGGAATCGGGCTGTAGACATGTTTGGTGAGAGTGACATGCGGCGCGACCTCGTAGAACTTGTTGGCGTAGATGGTGTCGATCGGGTTTTCCTGGCCCTGCACGGCGCCCTGTTGAATCGCGAGATAGACCTCGGGCAAGGGCATGATCTGCAGCGTGAAGCCCATCGCCTCGAGCGTCCAGCGCATCATTTCGTTCGGAAACGTGCGCAGCTTCTTGCCCTTCGCGTCGGCCGGTGTGTTGAGCACGTCCTTGGTGGTCATGCTGCGAAAGCCGGCCTCGAAGTTCGACAGGAAACGGAAGCCCTTGTCCGGCCCCTTCGCAAACTGCGCTTGCAGCCACTTCGATTCGTCATACAACTTCCAGCCCTGGTCGTAACTCTCGACCAGGTAGGGCAGCGCCGTCAGGTTCAGCGTCGGGATGTGTGTGGCGTAGGTGCCGGTGCCGCTGACCGTGACATCGATCCCGCCGAGCTGCAGTTGCTCGACCGCCTTCGGGTCGTTCGCGAGCTGGCCGGCCGGGAACACCTGCACCTTGTAGCGGCCGCTGGTGTACTGATCGACCTTTTGCCCGAACAGCTCCGCCGCCTTTTGGCGCAGGCCGCCCGGCTGGTCGGTGTGGCTGAACTTGAGAATGGTCTGGGCCAGTGCCGGTGTGGCCAGGCCGACTGCCGCGGCGAGCGCGGCGGCGAGGGTGATGCGGCGCATCGTGTGTTTGGATTGCACGGGGTCTCCTTCAGAGGTTGGGGTGGGGTGGTGACTCAGCCGGCGTCTGGTGCTCTCGGCTGCAAGGGATCGAATCTGGCCAAGACAATGCGCCGGTGCACGGCGGCAGAGTGATAGACAGCGGCCTGCACGCGCAGGTTGGTCAGGTATTCGCGAGCCGTGTTTTCGAGTGGCGTGCCAGAGCGAAAATGGGCCACGACATGGCGTTGCAGCCACTCGCAGGCGCCGCCGCCGAAGGTGTCGTCCGGGCCGCGGTCGTAGGCGTGTTCGGCCTCGGCGCCATGATGCGGCTTCCACCACAGGCGCGCTTCGCCGTCCAGGCGCAGTACACCGGCTGAGCCTTCGATCCAGGCTTCGCCCATCGTGCGCCTCGGGTTGGTCGCGACATGGTCGTTGAGGCGATTCGCGTCGAACAGGCCGGTGGCACCGCCGTCGAATCCGAAGACGACGATGCCGGCGTCTTCACCCGCGATCACCGGGTTGATGCGCCGCAATGAGGCGTAGACCGACCGCACCTCGCCGGCCAGGTAGCGGAAGGTGTCGATCCAGTGGATCGCCGTCTCCTTGATCAGGAAGAGCGGCATCTGCTGGAAGTAGGGCTGGCGGTCGAGATAGGCGCGCGGGCCTTGGCCGTCGCCCGGGCGCAGGCGGAACGCCACGCTGTGCAAAGTGCCGAGTCTGCCGGCGTCGAGCAGGCGTTTTGCTTCCCGGTACCAGGGTTGCCAGCGGATGTTTTCGTGGATCACCAGCGCCACGTCGGCCTTTTCAGCCAGTTCCGTGATCGCCACCGCATCGGCATAGTCGACACCGAACGGCTTTTGGCAGATGGTCGGGATGCCGGCTGCAACGCACTGCGCAACGAAGGCGTGGTGCGTATCGGGCGGCGTGATGATGTCCACCAGATCTGGCCGCGTGACTGCCAGCGCGGCATCCAGCGAGCCGAACACGGCGCCGATGCCGAAGCGGTCAGCCAGCGCCTTCGCCTTCGCAGAATCGCGGTTGACGATACCCACGCACTCAACTTCGGCGATGCGTTGCCAGCCCAGGTACTGGAACTGGCTGAAGTAGCCGGCACCGACGCCGAGCACGCGCAGAGGGTTCACGCCTGCGGCCTCAGAGGTTGGAAGCGACCGCGGCGGCGATCGCGGCAGTGCCGTCACGCCCGCCGAACTCGTAGGGCAGGATGCGGCCTGAGGCGAACACGGCGTCCACCGCCTGCTCGATGCGCCGCGCGCCGGCGGCGAGTGCTGGGTTGGCATGCCGCTCGGCGAGCCAATCGAGCATCAACGCGGCCGACAGGATGGTGGCGGTGGGGTTGGCCTTGCCCTGGCCCGCGATGTCGGGCGCGGAGCCGTGGCAGGGCTGGAACAGGCCATGGTGGTCGCCGACATCGGCTGACGGCGCCATGCCCATGCCCCCGATCAGCGCCGCGGTCTGGTCCGACAGAATGTCGCCGAACATGTTTTCGGTGACCAAGACGTCGAACTCCCAGGGCCTGCGAATCAGGTCAAGCGCGGTGGCGTCGATGTAGTTGTGGCGCGCCTCGATCTCGGGGAAGGCGCGGGCGCGTTCGTCGAAGATCTTGCGGAAGAAGGCCATCGACACGAACACGTTGGCCTTGTCGACGCAGGTCACACGCCCCGGCAGGCCACGCAGCTTGCGGCGCTGCGCGAGCCTGAACGCGAAGTCGTGCACGCGCTCGCTGCCACGCCGGCTGATGACCATCGTGTCGCGGGCCTCGCGGTCGTCGTCGATAACGCCCTTGCCGCGCGAGGCGAACAGGCCCTCGGTGGACTCGCGCACCACGACCAGGTCAATGTCCTTGGCGCGAGGGTCTGCCAGCGGCAGACGCACACCGGGGATCGCACGCGCCGGCCGCACACCGGCGTACAACTCGAGTTCGACCCGCAAGTCGAGCTGCGGCGCGATCTCGGTGCCGTCGGGATAGCGGATCTCGGGCCAGCCCATCGCGCCGAACAGGATCGAATCGGCCTTGCGTGCGGCCTCGAGCGTGGCCGCCGGCAAAGCGTCTCCGCTTTTGCGAAAGTGCTGTGCGCCGGCGGGATGGTCGTGAAAGCGAAAGCCGAACGGCGCACCCTGCGCCACACGCTCGATCAGGGGCACCGTGGCGGCAATGACTTCAACGCCGATGCCGTCGCCGGGCAGCACGCAAATGTCGAAGCTTGTCTTGATTGACACGTGGGGTTCCGATTCAAAGGTGTTGCAGGCGGTAGTGTTCGAAGATCGCGATCAACTCAGCGCTCGCCCGCGCACGGTGCGCACGCGTGACCCGGGCGGCGCCCTCGGCATCACCTGCACGCAGGCGCTCCACCATCTGCATGTGCTCCCTGGTCGAGCTCACCGGCTTGGGCCGCAGGCGCAAGGTGAACAAACGCGCACGATGCGCCCGGTCCCAGTAGTTCAGGACCGTGGCCTGCAACTGGCGGTTGCCGGCGAGGTCCAGCAAGTGGGAGTGAAAGCGCTCATCGGCTGCGGCCCAGGCGTCGAGGTCATCGGCCTTGAGCGCCTTGTCCATAGCTCTGTTCGCATCGAGCAAGGGCTTCAATTCGGCATCGCTCGGCTTGCGCCGCGCCAGCAACTCGGCCGCCATGCATTCGAGTGCGGTGAGGATTTGGTAGATCTCGCGCATGTCGGCCGGCGACACCGGCAGCACCCGCATGCCGTGGCGCGGAATCACCTGCACCAGGCCTTCGTTGTGGAGTCGACTCAGGGCCTCGTGCACCGGCGTGCGGCTCATGCCGAGCGCGAGCGCCACCTCCTGCTCGAGCGCGCGGTGGCCGGGCGGCCAGACGTTGTCGAGGATGCGCCGGCGGATCTGTTCGTAGGCGGCATCGACCATCGAAGCGGACGCGTTCACCGGCTGCGTCTTCATGCCACGTTCCAGTGCGCCGGTACCGCGCCGGCGACCGGCAGCGCCAGCGTCGCGAGGCTGTCGCCGAGCAGGCAGCCGAGCACGGCCGTGCGGCGCTGCGGCCCCGCGAAAGCGATGCTCGAGATGTTGCGCAGTACCTGGCTGCGAACGCCGTCCAGATGCGGGCGGCCCATCTGCGCCGCTTCGTAGGCCGCCTCGACCCACGCCAGGTGCTCGGCGTCAGCGTCTTCGAGCCAAAGTGTCTGGCTGCCGTCAGGTGCGACACGGATCAGCCGGTTGCTGACGATGCTCACGACCCAGGCGTGGCCGGCTTCGTCGAACGCCAGGCCATCGGGAAAGGTGCCGGGGCCGAATTCCGTGACCGTCTCGCGTGCCCCGAGCGACCCATTCGAGCGCAGCGAAAAACGCGACAGGCGGCGCGCGAAGGTTTCGTTGACATAGAGCCATGCGCCGCCAGGATGCAGGGCCACTTCGTTCGTGTAGCCCAGGCCGTCGGCGACCACCGCAGCCCGGCCGTCTGGCTGCACGCAGGCGATGAAGCCGTCGTTGCAACTGCGCCGGTAGCCCAGCGCGCGCGGCACGAGGCGTGTGCTGACCGTGACCCAGGTGCGCCCAGCCGCGTCGCGGAGCACGAAGTTGGTCGGTGGCAGCGCCTCGCCCGCCACCTCCAGCAACCAGGGTTCGACCCGACCGTCGCGCATCAGCCGATACACGCCGCCTTGCTCAGCACCCAGGTGTGCAATCAGGAAGCTGCCGTCGGCGAGCAGCGCGATTCCGTTTGGCCGAAGCCCAGCGCCACCCGGCAGCCGGCCGGAGTAGAGCCGCTGCGTTCCGTCTGGCAGGCGATGCGCCACGCCGCCGCGCCAATCGGCGCTGTAGAGGTCGCCATGGGCCGTCGCCAGCACACATTCCGGGCGCACAAGACCGGTGCCGACATGGCCGAGAGATTGCAGTGAAGAACGCGGCGCGGCAGCGCCACTGTACGTCAAGGAATTCATTAACGTATACATTAATGAATTCATCGACACATGCACATCGGGGTGAACCCTTGCTGCGCCTGAATCTGCGCGGGGCAGCCAGCTTCAGCCTCGGGCAGCGCACCCACCGCGCCTGCCGCGGCCTGTTGCGAATCAGGCCGGGGGATCGAACGAACCGTGGCGGCCGGCGCCGCTCATGAATCGCGCCGCACCGGCAACGCCTTCGCCGCTGCGCAGGCTCAACCGGCCAAGCTCGAATTCCTGGGCGAGCGCGTCGGCCAACGACAAGCCGAACTGAGCGATCACGCTGGCCCGGTCGTTGCGCATGCATTGAGGTGGGTGCCGAGCGATCTGTTCGGCGAGCTCGTGCGCGGCGGCGAGCGCTGCGCCGCGCGCGACAACGCGGTTCACGAGACCGAATTCAAGCGCCTCGGGTGCCGCGACAGGCCTGCCCGTGAGTATCATGTCCAGCGCCCGGCTCTGCCCGATCAGGCGCGGCAAGCGCACCGTGCCGCCATCGATCAGCGGCACGCCGAAGCGCCGGCAGAAAACGCCAAGAATCGCGCTCGCGCTCGCGACGCGCAAGTCGCACCACAGCGCAAGCTCGAGCCCACCGGCCACGGCATGGCCTTCGATCGCTGCAATCACGGGCTTGCGCAAGCGCAGACGCGTCGGCCCCATCGGGCCGTCGGCCTGCATGTCGTCGTTCAGCGCCAATCCCGCGCTGTTGCCGGGGGTGCCGGTGTCGCCGGCCGCGACCGTGCGCAGGTCAGCGCCGGCACAGAAGTCTTTGCCCGCGCCCGTGAGCACGGCCACCTGTGCTGTGTGATTCGCGTCGAATTCGCGGAACACCTCGCTCAGCGCGCGTGCCGTCGGGCCGTCGACGGCATTGCGAACCATCGCGCGGTTCAGGGTGACGGTCCAGATCGGGCCGCTGTTGTCGACGATGAGATCAGGCATGGAGTGCTGCTGCCGGCATCGTGTGCATCAGTCGAGTTTGATTCCGACCTTGTCGATGATCGCGCCCCACTTGCGTGCCTCGAGATCGATGAAGGCCTTGAATTCCGCAGCCGAGCTGCCGCCGATGAGGAGTCCTTGTTTGGCAAAGGACTCGCGCACGGTGGGCTCGCTCAACACGGCATTGACGTCGGCGTTGATGCGTTCCAGCACCTCGAGCGTCGTCCCGGCCGGCGCGAACAAGCCGTTCCAGGCGAGCGCCTCGAATCCGGGGTAGCCGGACTCCGCAAGCGTTGGCAAGTCTTTCATGGCGTCGAGGCGCCGCGCGCTCGTGATCGCGAGCAACCTGATGCGCCCGCCTTGCACCAGCGGCAGCAGCGCCGGAGCGACGCTGAACAGGGCTTGCGTGTCGCCCGCCGCGAGCGACTGCCCGGCCGGCGGCGAACCGGCATAGGGTACGTGCACGGCCTCGAAGCCTGCCACGCTCTTGAGCAGTTCCATCGTCAGGTGCGACGAACTGCCGTTGCCCAGGGATCCATAGGAGACCTTGTTGCCTTGTTGGCGCGCCCAGGCGACGAATTCGCCAAAGGTCTGCGCCGGCACGGACGCATTCACCGCCAACACGTTCGGCTGTGACGTCGTGAGGATGATCGGCACAAGGTGTTTGGCCGGGTCGTAGGGCATCTTCTTGTAGAGATAGGGCGCGAAGGCGACTGGACCGTTGAACCCGATGCCCAGCGTATGGCCGTCGGGCGCTGCCTTGGCGACGACGTCCATGCCGAGCATGCCGCCTGCGCCCGCCTTGTTCTCCACGATCAGCGGCTGCTTCCAGCGCTCCTTCAGCTTCTCGCCCAAGGTGCGCACGATGATGTCCAGCGAACTGCCGGCCGGCGCCGGGACGATCACGCGTACGGGTTGTTGCGGCCAGCTCTGCGCGTTGGCGGCGTTCAGCGTCAGAAGCAGGAAAGAGGCGAGCAGGAGTTTCATGTCGATCCAGCGGTTGTCGCGGTGGCGCGGGTTACGCGATGAATTGTCGGTGTCTCGGGGGTTTCCACGTGGCGCGATCGCCCCAACTTCGCTACAAAGCAGGGCCTGCCGAGAACGGATTTCGCAGCATAGCCCGGGCGAGGTGGGTCGGGCATCGGGTCAAATGCCCACGGGGCACGGTGCTCGGCACCGATTCGCAGCACAGGGGAGCAGCGCAGTTGCAGGTTTTGCAGATCATCATCGGCGGAATGGCGCAGGGCTGCATCTATGGCCTGATCGCGCTCGGGTTCGTGCTGATTTACAAGGCGACGGAAACGGTCAGTTTCGCGCAGGGCGAGTTGATGATGCTCGGCGCCTTCGGTGGCCTGGCCGCGATGACGCTGTTCGGTTTTCCGTTCTGGCTTGCAGTCCTGTGTTCGATCGTCGTGATGGGCGCGTTCGGTGTCTTGCTCGAACGTGCCGTGATCAGCCCCATCCTGGGCCAGCCGGCGTTTTCGATCGTGATGCTGACGATCGGCATCGGCTACGTCGCACGCGGTCTGATCACGATGATTCCCAACATCGGCACCGAAACGCACACGCTGCCCGTTCCCTACAAAGACCAGGTCTGGAAGCTCGGGACCCTGGTGCTCAACGTCGAGCAGATGGTCGTGATCGTTGCCACTGCCGTGCTGTGTGCCGTGCTCTACGCCATGTTCAAGTACAGCAAGCTGGGCGTGGCAATGCAGGCTTCGTCGCAAAACCAGCTCGCCGCCTACTACATGGGAATTCCGGTGAAACGCCTGAATGGATTGGTGTGGGGGCTTGCCGCAATGGTTGCCGCCGTGGCTGGGTTGCTGCTCGCGCCCATCACCTTCGTGCACGCGAACATGGGCTTCATCGGCTTGAAGGCCTTCCCGGCGGCTGTGGTGGGCGGCTTCGGCAGCTTGCCCGGTGCAATTGTCGGCGGGCTCGTGATCGGCGTGGTCGAGGCGCTGTCGGGCTTTTTCCTGCCCGAAGGCTTCAAGGACATCGCGGCCTACGTTGTCGTGCTCGTGATGCTGATGGTCAGGCCGAATGGCCTGTTCGGTGAAAAGCTGCGCAAGAAGGTCTGAGGCACACCGATGCGATTCATCTTCAAGACCTCCTACGAACAGGACATTCGTCTGGCGAAACACGGTGGCCATGTCTTTTGGTACAGCGCGTTGCTGCTGTTGATGGTTGTCGCGCCGTGGCTCGTGTCGGAGTACTGGCTCGCACAGCTGACATTCGTGCTGATCTATTCCGTTGTCGGCCTGGGCCTGATGCTGCTGGCCGGCTTCACGGGCTTGTTTTCCTTGGGGCATGCGGCGTTCCTGGGCGTTGGCGCGTACACCCAGGCGGCCCTCACCGGCGCCGGTGTGCCGTTCCCACTCGCGCTGGTCGCGGCCGGGTTGCTTTCGGCAGCGGTGGGGATGGTCGTCGGCCTGCCGGCGCTGCGCGTGAAGGGCATCTACCTTGGCATTGCAACCCTCGCTTTCGGATTCATCGTTGAAGAAGTCTTCGCGCGTTGGGAATCGGTGACCGGTGGCAATGCCGGCATCCACCTGAAGGCGCCCGAGTTGCTCGGCTGGAAGCTCGAATCGGGCGAGTCGTTTTACGGCCTGTGCCTCGTCGTCACGGTGCTGGCCACGTTGGCCGTGCTGAACCTGCTGCGTTCGCCCACCGGGCGCGCGTTGGTCGCCATCCGCGACTCGGAAATCTCGGCGCAGAGCATGGGCATTCATCTGGCGCGCTACAAGACGACGTCGTTCGCGTTCTCGGCGGCACTGGCGGGCGTCGGTGGCGCGCTCTATGCCCACAATCTGCGCTTCATCTCGCCGGACCAATTCAACATCGTGCAATCGATCGATTTGCTGTTGATGGTGGTGATCGGCGGCCTGGGTTCGGTGCACGGTGCATTTCTCGGTGCGATCTTCCTGATCACGATGCCTCAGGTGATTGCCATGGGCAAAGACTACCTGCCCGCGGTGATCGGCCAGGCGCCGGGCTTGCAAGGCCTGGTCTACGGCGCGGTGCTGATCGGCTTCGTGCTGTTCGAGCCGATGGGCCTGTACGGGCGCTGGCTCAAGGTGCGCACCTGGTTCCAGGTGTTTCCGTTCTACCGCAAGGGCATGTTCAAGCGCCAGAAGAGTTTTCAGAAATCGGAGCGGTTGCGATGAGCCCTGCACCCGGTCGCCCGAAGCAGGGCCACAACCGCATCGCGCGCGGGCGCGCAGCGCCCGGGGGCCCTCGATGAGCGGCGAAATCCTGCTTTCGGCGCGAAACCTGAGCGTGAATTTTGGCGGCGTGCTGGCCGTGAACGACGTCAGTTTCGACGTGCGCCGCGGCGAGGTGTTCACTCTCATCGGGCCCAACGGCGCGGGCAAGACCACGGTGTTCAACCTCATCAGCCGCATCTATGAACCGACGTCGGGCGAGATTCATTTCGAAGGCAAGGCACTTGCGGACATCGCGCCCCACGGTATCGCCCAGATCGGCATTGCGCGGACATTTCAGAATATCGAGTTGTTCGAACATGCCACAGTGCTGCAAAACCTGTTGATCGGCCGCCACACGCATCGCGCGACCGGGCTGCTGAGCGACTTGTTTTTCACGACCAAGACACGCCGCGCCGAGGTGCAGGCGCGGGAAAAGGTGGAGCAGGTGATCGATTTGCTCGATCTGCAACATCAACGCGATTCCCTGGTTGCCGGCCTGCCTTATGGGGTGCGCAAGGTCGTCGAACTGGCGCGCGCGCTGTGCACCGAGCCGAAGCTGTTGTTGCTGGATGAGCCGTCTTCGGGACTGAATGTCGAAGAGACCGGCGACATGGCATTCTGGATCGAAGACATACGCGATGAATTGGGCATCACGGTGCTGATGGTTGAGCACGACATGACGCTCGTATCGCGCGTATCCGACCGCGTGCTCGCGATGAACCAGGGCGAGGTGCTGGCTTTGGGAACACCGCAGGAAGTGCAGGCGAATGCGGCGGTGGTGGAGGCCTATCTGGGTGCCGGCGATGACCTGGCGTCGCTGCGCAGGCAGGCCGCATGAATACCCAGGCGTTTGCTTCTGGCCTTGCGCAGACCGCAGCCGCGCCCGCGCTGCGCCTGCAAAACGTGGAAAGCGCGTACGGCCCGATCCGGGCGATTCGCGGTGTCAGCCTGCAGGTCGGGCAGGGCCAGATTGCGACGGTGCTCGGCTCCAACGGCGCGGGCAAATCGACGATTCTGAAAACGATCTCAGGCATCATCGACCCGCGCAAAGGCAGTATCGAGTTCGAAGGCGAGGACATCACGGCGCGCGACCCGTCGCTCATCGTGCAGCGCGGTTTGAGCCACGTGCCCGAAGGGCGCGAAGTGTTCGCGTTGCTCTCGGTGCACGACAACCTGATGATGGGAGCCTACACACGGCGCGACCGCGATGGTGTGGCACGGGACCTCGAGTCGGTCTACGCCTACTTCCCGATCCTGCGAGAGCGCGCTGCGCAAGACGCCGGTCTGCTGTCGGGAGGGCAGCAGCAGATGCTGTCGATCTCGCGTGCCTTGATGGCCGCGCCGCATATGATCCTGCTCGACGAGCCGAGCCTGGGCCTTTCACCACTGCTCACGCGCGAAATCTTTGAAATCGTGGTGCGCATCAACCGCGAACGTGGGACGACGATCCTGCTGGTCGAGCAAAACGCGAACATGGCGCTGAATGTCGCTGATTTCGGCTATGTGCTGGAGAGCGGCCGCATCGTCATGGAAGACACCTGCGAGCGGCTGCGCGAAAAGGACGACATCAAGGAGTTCTATCTCGGAATGAAGGAAACCGGTGTTCGCGGCGAGCGGCGCTGGAAGAAGAAGAAGAACTGGCGCTGAAGAGGGCAGCAATGAGCAACCTATGGAACCTTGACCGCTTGAAGCCCAGCGACAGCGTCGTCGTGCCGGGCGAGACGCTGCCTGCCATGTTCTGGAACGGAGCTGCCCAGCGTGCCGGTCAGGTATTCATGCGGCAAAAAGAATACGGCGTGTGGCGCGAGTGGACATGGCA
Source organism: Burkholderiales bacterium (assembly GCA_022758925.1). GTDB lineage: Bacteria > Pseudomonadota > Gammaproteobacteria > Burkholderiales > Burkholderiaceae_C > JAEMQF01. Next base: position 21,254 of record JAEMQF010000298.1, read on the forward strand.
GCAAACGGCGTCGGCGGTGCGCGAAATCGGCAACGGGCTGCTGAGCCTGGGTTTGCAGCCGGGAGAGTGTGTTTCGATCTTGTCGAACACCGTGGTCGAATGGGTGCTCACCGATCTGGCCGTGCTCAGTTGCGGCGCCGTGTGCAACGGCATCTATCCCACCGATTCGAGTTCACAGACGCATTACCTGTGCGAGGACTCTGCCACGCGGATCTTGTTCGTGGAAGACGATGAGCAGCTCGACAAGGCCCTGGAGGTGCGGCAGCGCCTGCCGCTGCTGCGCAGAATCGTCGTCTTCGACACGAAAGGCTTGCGCGACTTTTCGGACCCGGGCGTGATCGACCTCGCGGCGCTTCGCGAACTGGGGCGAAACCACGCCAAGGCTCAGCCGACGCAACTTGACGAACGCTCGGCGGCGTGCCGGCCGCAGGACCTGGCGATCCTGGTCTACACCTCGGGCACGACAGGCCGACCGAAGGGCGCGATGCATTCGCACGGCGGCCTGGTCTACGCCGTGCGCGGCTACAACCAGATCGTGGTGCAGGACGCGAGCGACGAGCGAATGTGTTTTCTGCCGCTGTGCCACATTGCCGAGCGCGTGGGTGGGGAATATTCAGCCGTCTACACCGGGGCGGTGCTGAACTTCGTCGAGAACCCGGAGACCGTTCCCGAAAACGTTCGCGAGATCGCGCCCACCGTGTTCACTGCCGTGCCGCGCGTGTGGGAGAAGTTCTACTCCGCAGTGGCGATCTCGCTGCGTGAGTCGGGGAAGTTGCAGCAGGCCGTGTACGCCTGGGGCCTCGGGGTAGGCGCGCGCATCGCTGAGATCGTGCTCGCGGGGAAGCCGGTGCCGACCCGTCTCAAGGCTCTGTTCATGATCGCGCGCTGGCTGGCACTGGACAACGTGCGGCGCCTGATCGGGATTCACCGCGCTCGTTTCCTCGTCACCGGCGCCGCGCCGATTTCTCCCGACCTGGTGAAGTGGTACCTCGCGCTGGGGGTGCCGATGCTCGAGGTCTGGGGCATGACCGAGTCCTGCGGCGCAGCGACCTACATGCCGGCGAGCCGCATCAAGCCGGGCTCGGTGGGTCCGGCGTGCCCCTACAACGAGGTCAAGCTCGACCCTGCGACGGGCGAAATCCTGGTGCGAGGCCGCAACGTCTTCATGGGCTATCTGAACCAGCCTGAAAAGACTGCCGAGACGGTCGATGCGCAGGGTTGGTTGCACACCGGCGATGTGGGAACGGTCGATGCAGAGGGGTACTTCCGCATCACCGACCGCATGAAAGACATCATCATCACCGCGGGAGGCAAGAACGTCACGCCCAGCGAATTCGAAAACGACTTGAAGTTCTCGCCGTACATCACCGACGCCGTCGTCGTCGGCGACAAGCGCGCCTACCTCACCGTGATCGTGATGATCGACCAGGAGAACGTCGAGAAATTTGCGCAGGACCGCGACATACCGTTCAGCAACTACACCAGCCTGACGCGGGCGAAACAGGTGCAGGAGTTGATCTGGGGCGAGATCGAGCGCATCAACCACAAGTTCGCGCGCGCCGAGCAGATCAAGAAGTTCTACCTGCTCGAGACGCAGCTGGGCGCCGAAGACGATGAACTCACGCCCACCATGAAGCTCAAGCGCAAGTTCGTCGAGAAGAAGTATGCTGCGCACATCGAGGCGATGTACCGCTGACCTTGAAAATCCCCGCTATCCCGTCAACCCCGCAAGGAGAGAGAAGATGAATTGGTTTCGCACAGCGATTGGCCTCGCCCTGGCTGCGTCTGCATCGTGGGTCCTGGCCCAGTCGCAGGGTGTCAGCAAGAACGAGATTCTGATCGGTTCGATCCAGGACCTTTCTGGCCCGCTCGCGGGCTTCGGCAAACAGGTGCGCCTGGGCATGATGCTTCGCGTGGATGAAATCAACGAACAGGGCGGCGTCAACGGGCGCAAGCTCAAGCTGCTCTTTGAAGACTCGGGCTACGACCCGAAGAAGGCCGTGCTCGCGGCGCAGAAACTCGTGAACCAGGACAAGATTTTTTTGATGGCCGGCCACATCGGCACCGCACAGAACAATGCGGCGATGCCGGTGCAGTTCGAAAAGAACGTCATCAACTTCTTGCCGGTGACTGCGGCACGCGAGATGTACGAACCGTTCCACAGGCTCAAGTACTCGTTTGCGGTCACCTACTACGACCAGATGCGCACCTTCCTGCCCAGGATCGTCAAAGACAAGGGCAGCAAGAAGCCCTGCACGATCTATCAGGACGACGAGTTCGGGCTCGAAGTCGTGCGCGGTGCGGAGGCAGGGCTGAAGGGCATCGGCATGGAATTCGCGGAGAAGACGTCGTTCAAGCGCGGCGCGACCGACTTTTCGTCGCAGGTGGCGCGCATGAAGGCCGCGGAGTGCGACCTGGTGGTGCTGGGCACGATCATTCGCGAGACCATCGGCACGATCGGCGAATCGCGCAAGACCGGATTCAACCCCGTGTTCATGGGTTCCAGCGCGGCCTACACTGACCTGATCCACAAGCTCGGCGGCAAGGCGATGGACGGGTTGTATGCGACCATGACCTCGCAGAATCCCTACCTTGACGATGCCTCGCAGAAGGTCAGTTTCTGGGCAAAGAAGTACAAGACGCAGTTCAACGAAGACCCGACCGTGTTTTCAGTCTACGGCTACGTCATCATCGACACCTTTGCCCTTGCGGCGGGCAAGGCCGGGGCGAATCTCACGACCGACAGCTTCATCAAGGCGATGGACACGCTGAAGATTGCCCCCGACATTTTCGGCAGCGCGGAGGCTTCGTTCACGGCGACCAAACGCCTGGGCAGCGACGCATCACGCCTGTCGCAGATCGTCGACGGCAAATGGAAGGTGATGTCGGAGTACGCGAAACCGCAGTAGTGCACCGGGTCGCTGCCCGGCCTCAGCGGCGGGCCGGCAGCGTGTGCATGAACTTGCAGATGATGCCCAGCATGACTTCGTCGGCACCGCCGCCAATCGAAGCCAGGCGCCCGTCACGGTACATGCGCGAGACCGGGTTCTCCCACGTGTAGCCCATCCCGCCCCAGAATTGCATGCACGCATCGGGGACGGTGCGCGACAAACGGCCGGCCTTGAGCTTGGCCATCGAAGCCCATTCGGTGACGTCGCGCCCGGCGATGTAATGTTCGGTTGCCATGTAGGTCAGGCCCCGCAACGCCTCGATCTCGGTCTTGAGTTCGGCCAGCTTGAAGTGAACGACCTGTTGGTCGAGCACGCTGCCACCGAAGATCTGGCGCTCGCGCGCGTAGTCAGCGGTGAGTTCGACACACCTCAGCAGGCTTTGGATCGACTGCGCCGCGGCCCACAGGCGCTCCTCCTGAAACTGCATCATCTGGTAGGTGAAGCCGGAGCCTTCGGCGCCGATGCGGTTCGTCTGCGGAACACGAACATCGTCGAAATGGATCAGGCCGGTGTCGCTCGACATCATGCCGATCTTGCGGATCTTCTTGGCCTTGGTGATGCCGGGCGTGTTCATCGGCACGACGATCAGGCTCTTGTTCTTGTGGCCGGCCCCTTCCGATGTGTTCGCGAGCAGGCACATCCAGTCGGCCTGCAGGCTGTTCGTGATCCACATCTTGGCGCCGTTGATGACGTAGTCGCCACCCACCTTGCGTGCGGTGGTCTTGATCGCGGCGACGTCCGAGCCTGCGCCGGGTTCGGACACGCCAATGCATGCGACATGCTCACCACGAATCGCCGGCGCGAGAAACTCGCGTCGCAGCGCGTCCGAGCCGAAACGCGCGAGCGCCGGTGTCGCCATGTCGGTCTGTACGCCGATCGCCATGGGCACACCGCCGCAGGCGATGTCGCCCAGGGCTTCGGCCATCACGACTGAATACGAGTAGTCCAGCCCCATGCCGCCAAATTCGGTGGGCTTGGTCAGTCCGAGCATGCCGAGTTTGCCGAGGCCGCCGAAAACCTGGTGCGCCGGGAAGACTTCTGCCGCCTCCCAGGCGTCGACGTGCGGATTGATCTCTTCGGCGATAAAGCGCTTGAGTGTGCTCTTGATCGCCTCGTGTTCGTGCGTCAGCTGCATGGCGCGGCGCTGGGTCGCGCTACTTGATCGTCAGCAGCCACTGCACCAGTTGTTTGGCTTCGGCTTCGCTGACCTGCGCGTTCGGGGGCATGGGAACCGGCCCCCACACGCCAGAGCCACCCTTCAGGACCTTTTGCGACAGCTTGTCGACGGCGTCTTTCTGGCCTGCATATTTTGCGGCGACTTCCTTGTAAGCCGGGCCGACGAGTTTCTTGTCGACGGCGTGGCAGGCCATGCAGTTCTTCTTGGTGGCAAGGTCGGCATTGGCAAAGGCGGAACTCGTGCCAGCGGCAACGAGGGCAAGCGTTAAAGCAGGGAACAACTTCATGGTTTCCTTTCGGTCATGGTCAATTGGCTGCCGGGATCGGGAATGGGCATCGTACATTCACGGCGACGGATTGTAAGTGCGACGGGTTGACGCGCCGTGAGCGCGGCGCGCCTGTGGCTGGGGAGTTCACGAATGTGGTTCGTTGCAGTCGGTGTGATGTTGATCTTGCTCAATTTGCTGGAGGTCGGCCCGATCGGCGAGTGGACCTGGACCCTCGGCGGAGATCTGTGGAAGTTCGCTTTGCCCTTTGTCTTTGCCGTTGCCTGGTGGGCATGGTCAGACGCGACGGGACTGACCAAGCGCCGCGAGATGGAGCGCATGGATGAAAAAAAGGAACTGCGGCGCGAGAAGAACATGGTGGCACTGGGGTTGAAGATTGGGCCGCGGCGCAAGCCCAAACCCTGATCAGGCTTCAAGAGTGCCGCGCCGCGCAAGGTGGGCTATTCGTCTCGGTCCAGCACTGCCCCGGTGCTCGCGCTCGACGCATTCTTCGCAAACTTCGCGAGCACGCCACGCGTATAGCGGGGCGCAGGCGCTTTCCAATGTGCGCGGCGCTGCGCCAATTGTTCGGCAGAGATGTTGAGTTGCAGATTCAGCGTGTGCGCGTCGATCGTGATCGAGTCACCCTCCTGGACCAGGGCGATCGCGCCGCCGGCGAAGGCTTCGGGCGCGACATGGCCGACCACCATGCCCCAGGTGCCGCCGGAGAAGCGCCCGTCGGTCACCAGCCCCACCGTTTCGCCCAGGCCCTGGCCGACCAGAGCACTGGTCGGGGCCAGCATTTCGGGCATCCCGGGAGCCCCTTTCGGGCCGAGGTAGCGCAGCACCATCACGTCGCCGTCCTTGATCTGGCGCGCCATGATCGCTTCCATGGCGCTCTGCTCGTCGTCGAAGACGCGCGCCGGGCCGATGATCTTGGGGTTTTTCAGCCCGGTGATTTTTGCCACTGCGCCGTCCGGCGCCAGGTTGCCGCGCAGGATGGCCAGGTGACCCTCCCGGTACATGGGGTTGGCGATGCTGCGAATCACATCCTGGTCGGTGCGGGGGCTATCGGAAACATCGGCCAGCGACTCGGCGATCGTCTTGCCCGTGATCGTCATGCAATCGCCGTGCAGCAGCCCGGCTCTGAGCAAGACTTTCATCACCTGGGGGATGCCACCGGCCTTGTGCAGGTCGACCGCCAGATACTTGCCCGAAGGTTTGAGGTCACACAGCACCGGAACCTTGCGCCGCACACGCTCGAAATCGTCGATGCTCCACGGCACCTCGGCGGCGTGGGCGATGGCGAGAAAGTGCAATACGGCGTTCGTCGAGCCACCGATGGCCATGACGACCGCGATCGCGTTTTCGATCGACTCGCGGGTGACGATGTCGCGCGGCCGGCGATTGGCCTTGACCGCGTCGATCAGGACGCGAGCCGCCGTCTTCGCCGAGACCACGATTTCGTCGTGCGGATTGGCCATCGTGCTCGAACTGGGCAGGCTCATGCCCAACGCTTCGAACGCCGAACTCATCGTGTTCGCGGTGTACATGCCGCCGCACGAGCCGCTGCCGGGGATCGCCCGGCGTTCGATCTGGCAGAAGTCTTCTTCGCTCATCTTTCCGGCGCTGAACTGACCCACCGCTTCAAAGACGCTGACGATGTTCAAGTCCTGGCCTTTGTAGTGGCCCGGCAGGATGGTGCCGCCGTAAACATAGATCGCCGGCGCATTGGCGCGCAGGATGCCCATCATGCCGCCCGGCATGTTCTTGTCGCAGCCGCCGATGACGAGCACGCCGTCCAGCCACTGGCCGCCGACGCAGGTCTCGATGCAGTCGGCGATCACCTCGCGCGATACCAGGCTGTACTTCATGCCTTCCGTACCCATTGCCATGCCGTCACTGATGGTGGGTGTGCCAAAGATCTGTGCGTTGCCGCCCGCTTCTTCGATGCCGGCAACGGCTGCATCGGCCAGCTTTTGCAGCCCCGAATTGCACGGCGTGATCGTGGAGTGGCCGTTGGCGACGCCGATCATCGGTTTCTTGAAATCGTCCGTCTCGTAGCCCAGGGCGTAGTACATCGAGCGATTCGGCGCGCGCGCTACGCCTTCGGTGATATTTTTCGAACGTCGGTTGGAAGTCATGGCAATCCGTAGGCCTGAGCGGTTGGGCGAAAGTGGGTGAACTATAGCCAGCGGCGCGACCCGGAACTCAAGGGGCTCAGCCGATCGCAAGCGCGGCTGCTCAAAGTCTTACCCTTATCATCGCAGGATGCTGGTCCATCCTCAATTCAGTCCCGTTGCCTTGCAACTCGGTCCGGTCGCGATTCATTGGTACGGGCTGACCTACCTTGTCGCCTTTGCCCTGTTCATCTGGCTTGCGACGCTGCGTGTCAAGCAACCGCAATTTGCACAGATCGGCTGGACACGCCGTGACGTCGAAGATCTCCTGTTCTTCGGCGTGCTCGGCGTCGTGATAGGTGGTCGGCTGGGTTACGTGATCTTCTACAAACCCGGCTACTACGCAGCCAACCCATTGGAAATCTTTGCGGTGTGGAAGGGTGGCATGGCGTTCCATGGCGGCTTGCTGGGTGTCGGAGCTGCGATGCTGTTCTTCGCGAGATCGCGTGGCCGAGGGTTTCTGCAGGTCTGTGATCTGATCGCTCCTTGTGTGCCGACGGGCCTCGCATCAGGGCGCATCGGCAACTTCATCAATGGCGAGCTGTGGGGGCGTGCTGCCGACCCGACCCTGCCTTGGGCCATGGTGTTCCCGCAGTCGGGGACCAACATTGCGCGTCATCCGTCGCCGCTCTATCAGTTCGCACTCGAAGGGTTGCTGCTGTTCGTATTGTTATGGCTGTATGCGCGCAAGCCGCGTGGAACAGGGCAGGTGATGGGAGCGTTCTTGCTGGGCTACGGCGTGCTGAGATTTGTTGCAGAGTACTTTCGCGAGCCCGACAACTTCTTGGGGTTGCAGGCTTTGAACTTGAGCATGGGCCAATGGCTGAGCGTGCCGATGGTCTTGGCCGGGTTCGCGGTGTGGGCCTGGGGGGCACGTCAACCCCGCACTGCGTTGGCGCAGAAATGAACCTGCGGCAGGTTTTTCTGGACACCGAGACGACGGGCCTGAACCCGAACGCTGGCGACCGCATCATTGAAATCGGCTGCGTCGAAATGCTCGGTCGCCGCCTGTCGGGGCGCAACTTGCATTTCTATCTGAATCCGCAGCGCGCGAGCCACGAGGACGCCTTCAAGGTGCACGGGCTGAGCGACGAATTCCTGGCAGACAAGCCGCTATTCGCGGCGATCGCCGATCAATTGCTTCAGTACCTCGAGGGTGCTGAAGTCATCATCCACAACGCCGAGTTCGATGTCGGCTTCCTCGACCTTGAACTCGATCTGATCGCCAGGCCACGCTTCGAAAACCATGTGGTGCGCATTACCGACAGCCTGACGCTGGCGCGTGAAGTGTTTCCCGGCAAGTCGAACTCACTCGACGCCCTGTGCAAGCGGCTTGGAGTAGGCCACTCGAGCCGTACCTCGCATGGTGCCTTGCTCGATGCCGGGCTGCTCGCTGAAGTCTACTTGCGCATGACACGCGGCCAGAAGTCGCTGGTGATCGACGCGGCCGAGCGCTCCGAGCTCGAACCCGGCCTCGCAGCCATCGACCTGCGCACGCTCGAACTGACCGTTGTCGAGGCCCACGCTGACGAACTTGCCGCCCACGCCGCAGTGCTGGCTGAGCTCGACAAAGCGAGTGGTGGCAAGACGATGTGGCGCAGGCTGCCGGCGCCGGCCTGAGCACACCCCTATGTCACAATCTCGCTCCTTCCGGCACCTGCGGCAAATCCAATTCGGGCGGTTAGCTCAGGGGTAGAGCGCCTCGTTCACACCGAGGAGGTCGCAGGTTCGAAACCTGCACCGCCCACCAGTCCCGCTTCGCCGCGGAACAATGCTGGTGTCGGCCGGTCTGCCACGCATTTGCTGCCGACCCTGGGGCCCCCGCATGCTGGCGATAGGTGCTGCGCACGCCATGCTCGAAATATGTGCGCACTCATGGCCAGCTCAGAACGTCTCGCGCATCGACGCTCCTTGCCAGTGCATACTGCCGGGTCTGGTTTGCGCCCTGGCGAAGGATGCGATGAATTGCATTGGCAAGCTGCGGATCGTTCAACAAGTTCGAACACTGGGGCGTCTTGTTTGCCTGCTGGCGCTCGGCGCCAGCTTCCCAGGCCTTGCGCAGGACTATCCGGCTCGAAGCGTCAGGATCATCGTGCCCTTCGCCCCGGGCGGCCCGGCTGACATCTATGCGCGCTTCATCGGGCAGCGGTTGCAGGAGACCCTGGGTCAAACTTTCGTCGTCGACAACCGGCCGGGTGCCGGCTCGATCATCGGCACCGACGCAGTCGCCAAGAGTGCGCCCGACGGCTACACGCTGCTGCTGATGTCGAACACGCATACCGTCAATGAATCGCTGATTCCGAACAAACCCTTCCAACTGCTGCGCGATTTCGAGCCCGTGGCGCCGATCAACTACTCCGACCTCGTGCTCGTGACAAGGGCTGACCTGGCTGTCTCCAGCCTGGGCGATCTGTTGAGATTGGCCAAGGCCAAGCCGGGCGGCATGTCATATGCATCGAGTGGCCCCGGCACTCCGTACCACATGGCAGGCGAGCTGTTCAAGGCGATGGCCGGTGTGGACATCGTTCACGTTCCGTACAAAGGAAGTTCCGGCGCTCGGACCGACCTGCTCGGCGGCCAGCTCGAAATGATGTTCGACGCGATACCAACGATGGTGGAGCACATTCGCAGCGGCAAGGTCAAGGCCCTCGGTACCTCGGGCAAAGCGCGCTCGGCGGTGCTGCCCGACGTTCCCACCATTTCGGAAGCGGGCGTACCCGGTTACGAGGCGACGATCTGGCTCGGGCTGATGGCGCCGAAGAACACTCCGGCGCCCATCGTGGCACGCCTGAACGCCGAGATCGGTCGGATCGTCGGTCAGGCTGAAGTGCAGCGTGCCTGGGGTGCGCAGGGCGCGACGCCAATGCGCATGGGTGTCGAGGAATTCGGTCGCTATCTGCATGACGACATCGCCAAGTGGGCGCGCATCGTCAAGCTCTCGGGAGCGACGTCTGGGCAGTGAGGCAATCGCGCAATTGCACCTGCTCTGCGCTGGCGCAGTGCAGGGCTTTGTTGGCGCGATCGAAACCCGGTTCCAGGCCAAGACCGGAGCGCGCATCGTCGGACGCTTTGGCGCGGTGGGTGCGATGCAAGAGGCACTCCTGGCCGGTGAGCCATGCGACGTCTTGATCGTGACCGAGCCCATGATCGCCGCGTTGCGGGCGAGCCGAAACCTGCGTCCAGACAGCCCTGTGGCGCTGGGAACGGTGCGAACCAGTTTGGCAGTGAACGCCGATGATGTGGCGCCGGACGTCTCAAACGGGCCCGCGCTGGCCGCGGCCTTGCGTGCTGCGCCAGGTATTTACTATCCCGATCCGCTGCGCGCCACCGCGGGTCGGCATTTCGCCGATGTGCTGCACCGCCTGGGTCTGGACGAAACGGTCGCCGCACGTTGCCATACGTTTGCCAATGGTGCGGCGGCGATGCGCGCCCTGGCAGCATCGCAGGGGGCAGGCTGTCTGGGGTGCACCCAGGTGAGCGAGATCATCGCAACCCCAGGACTGCGACCGTTTGCGGTGCTTCCGCCCGGCTACGAACTCGTGACGAGCTATGCCGGGGCCATCACACGAGAATCGATGCGGGCGACGCTGGCGGCGCAATTCCTGGCACTGCTGGGAAGCAATGAGACCCGGGGTCTGCGCGAGCGCTGCGGCATCGAAGGTGCAGCCGCAGGCGCTTGAACTGGTTCAGGCCGGCGCCGACTCGGCCGCGCGCCAGTGGCCGTCTTGCAAGATTTCGTGTGGACCGAACTGGGCTTTGTAGGCCATCTTCGCGCTGTCGGCGATCCAGTAGCCCAAGTAGAGATAGGGCAGATTCAGCATGCGCGTCTGCTCGATCTGCCAGAGCACGTTGAAGGTGCCATAGCTCGCACGTTCCTGCGGCTCATAAAAGGTGTACACGGCCGACAAGCCGTCGTTCAGCACGTCCAGGATGGACACCATCTTGAGCGCGCCGAGGCCGTCTGGGCTGGGTTCACGAAACTCGACGAGGCGCGAGTTGACGCGGCTTTGCAGCAGGAACTGGGTGTACTGGTCGACGCTGTCGTGGTCCATTCCACCACCGCTGTGGCGACCCGCCTGGTAGCGGAGGTAGAGCTGGTAGTGCTCGGGCACGAAACACAGGCGCAGTACGCGCGCCTTGAGCGTGTGATGCGCGCGCAGCGCGCGCGTTTGGCTGCGCGTGGCTCTGAACGTCTGCACTGGCACACGCAACGGAACGCAGGCGCGGCAGCCGTCGCAATGCGGGCGGTAGGTGAACATGCCGCTGCGCCGAAAGCCGTTGGCCACCAGGCTTGAATAGGCGTCGGCATGGATCACATGGCTGGGCGTGGCCACCTGTGAACGCGCCATGCGCCCGGCGATGTAGCTGCAGGGGTAGGGCGCTGTCGCATAGAACTGCAATGACGCGAGCGGAAGCTCTTTGGGGTGGGTCACGTGGCGATGTCCTGGGCGACCGAGCGATCTCTTACGAGCTGGCCCGCGGGTTGACCCTCGAGGTGGCGCCAGAGGCGCGGATGATAAGTCCAATCCACGATCGACATCTCACTCAGCTGCTGCCTCAAACCGTGCTCGAATTCGCTGCGCTTCATCTCGCGTGCGCCCATCGAGCCCAGATGTTCGGTGCGCTGCTGGCAGTCGATCATCGACACGGCGTGTTCCCGGCAAAAACACACCAGCGCGGCGAGCGCGATCTTGGACGCATCGGTCGCGTCTGAGAACATCGACTCGCCAAAGAACATACGGCCCAGACTCACTCCGTACAAGCCACCGACCAGCCGGCCGTCGACCCAGGTTTCGAAACTGTGAACCCGTCCCGCTTCATGCCAGGCGAGGTAGGCCGAGATCATTGCGGGAACGATCCAGGTGCCTGCCTGCCCCTGCCGGGGCGCGCGGGCACAGGCTTGGATGACGCTGGCAAATGATGCGTCGATGCGGATCTCGCAACCCGGCGTATGAACGAAGCGGGCCAGCGTCTTGCGCAGCGAACGCGACACTTTGAAATCGCTGACTCGCAGCACCATGCGCGGGTCGGGTGACCACCAGAGCACCGGCTGGCCCTCGCTGTACCACGGGAAAACACCCTTGGTGTAAGCCTCTTCGAGGCGCCCGGGCGTCAACTCGCCACCCGCCGCGAGCAGCCCCGGTGCGTCAGAGTCCGGTGGCAGCGCGAGAGACGTCTGCGGCAGCGCATCGTCGGGTCCGCACAGCCAATGAATCATGGCTGTGTCGCCGCAGCTGCGGCCAGGAGCGTGGGCGGCAGAAGAGATCGAAGCGAAACGGGTGGGGCGAGAGCCCAGTTTGCGCCCGGACTTGAGGCGCGTACCCGTAGGTACGCAACGAAAGGCCGGGACAAAGTGGGACTCGCCTCCACCCGTTGCAGCCGATCTCGTTCTGCCGCCCACGCTGCTAGGTCCGCGGTGCGGTCAAGTTCGGCCCCGGCGGTGTCTTCTCCTCGGCGGCGCACGATTGTCTTTCTGCGTGGTGCGAACCAGAAGCAGCCGTCGGCGTCGCTGCGGCGCGGCGTGAGGCCGCGATCGACCCGCGCACAGCTGTTGAGTGCGGCTGCAACGCTATTTGGGTTCGTCAGGTGTGACAACTTGCGGTCGAGCCTACCGGTCGTGGATCCAGGTTTCCTCGGCGCGGGGCATTCAGTTTCATCGGGAAAGACCGAATACCGCGATGTGTGCCGTATCGGCCATTTTGATTCAAGGACATCTCCCGCGCCGTCCACTCTTGCCGAGCCTGTGATCCCTTTCTTGCCCAACATGAGTTTCTCGTTCCTGGAGTTGCTTGGGGTCGTACTATGGACGGCGGTGTTTGCCGCCTTGGTGTATTTGACCTGGCGAGTCCTGGGCGCCGGCGCACCGTATCCTCGCCCTTGGGTTAAGTGGGGCGCGTCCCCGACGCGCCGGGAAACCGAGGATCGGCTGAGATTGGTATTCGAAAACTCGATTGACGGCATCATCACGTTCCTGCCCGACGGAACGATTGTGTCGTGCAATGCCGCAGCTGGGCAATTGTTCGGGCGCGCGCCTGCCGGTCTGATCGGCCACCTTTTGAACGAGCATATGGCTCCGCTTCTCCACGCGCAGCCGGTCGGGCTGATTCCCATTGGCCTGCACGAAACAGTAGCGCGCCGCGTTGATGGGACCGCGTTCCCGGTGGAGGTGACGATCAGCGAGTCGTGGCTCAAGGGGCAGCGGCAAATGATTGCGTTCATTCGCGACATCACGGAACGCAAGGCCGGGCAGGATCGCTTGGCCTTGATGGCCAACTATGACAGCTTGACAGGATTGCCGAATCGCGTCCTGTTTCGCGACCGTCTGCGTGAAGGAATGAAACGGGCCAAACGCAGTGGACGCGTGATGGCGTTGATGTTCCTCGACCTGGATCGGTTCAAGGTCGTGAACGACAGCCTTGGGCATGAGGTCGGCGATCGCCTGCTGCAGCACGTGGCCCAGGCCCTGACAAGCTGTCTTCGCAGTGTTGACTCAGTGGCGCGCAACGCGGTGAAAGACACGGTCACGATCGCGCGCCTTGGCGGAGACGAGTTCACGATCGTCATCGAGGGCATCGAAGGAGCCGACGACGCTGCGGCACTTGCGCGCAGAATCTGCGAGGGGCTGCTCGAGCCCTTTGTGGTGGAGGGCGAAGAGATCGTCATTTCTGCCAGCATCGGCATCTCGCTGTACCCGCCAGACAATACCGATCTGGACGGATTGATTCGGCATACCGACATGGCGATGTATCGATCCAAGACGCTGGGACGCAATACCTTCATCTTCTACAACGCTGATATGAACACCGAAGTCGAGGCACGCCTGTCGCTTGAAACCTGCCTTCGCCACGCACTTGACC
>JAEMQF010000063.1 GCA_022758925.1 Burkholderiales bacterium
GCCAGCGCTGTGCTCGCGTCGACAAGCACGATCACGCCGTCGAGCTGCAGGCGCGGATCGGCGCGGCCGAATTGGGCGATGCGCCAAGGGTCGGAGACACCGCTGGCCTCGACGATCACGGCGTCGAAGCGCCGCCCGGAATCGAGCACTTGCATCAGCGCCAGGCTCAAGTCGTCGCCGATCTGGCAGCAGACGCAGCCGTTGCTCAGGGCGACCGTGTCGCCATGATTGGCTTCGATCAGCATGGCGTCGATGTTCAGCGCGCCGAAGTCGTTCACCAGCACTGCCAGGCGCTGGCCGCCGGCGTTGCTCAACCAGTGGTTGAGCAAAGTCGTCTTGCCCGCGCCGAGAAAGCCGCCGATCACGGTGAACGGGATTCGCATCATCTGCGCCCATCGTCCGGCGAGTCCGCCGGACTATCCCCCACGCGGATGCGGGTCGGCTTGGGGCGGCCCGGCACCCGAGCCGTTGGCCTGTTCCCCGAACCGGTCATTGCTTGGCCGCCTCGAACACCTTGCCGCCGAGCACCGTGCCCCAGACCTTCACGTCTTTCAGCGCCATCGGGTCGACGCTCAGGGGGTCGTCTTCGAGCACGCAAAAGTCGGCGCGTTTGCCGCATTCGATGCTGCCGACTTCATGTTCGAGTTTGAGGGTCCACGCCGCGCCGAGCGTGATCGCGTGCAGCGCCTGCGCCAGCGTGATGCGTTCGGCAGCACCGAGCACGCGGCCCTTGGGCGTGATCCGGTTCACCGCGCACCAGGCGCTGAAGAGTGGGCCGAGCGGCGTAACCGGGGCGTCGGCGTGAATTGCCAGCGGCACGCCGGCGGCGAGCGCGCTGGCGCAGGCATCGAGCCGGTTCGCGCGGTCCGGCCCCAGCGTCACCTCATGGTGCTGATCGCCCCAGTACCACAGGTGGTTCGCGAACAGGTTAGCGGCCAGGCCCAGCGACGCCATGCGAGCGAACATCGGCGCGTCGAGCATCTGGCCATGTTGCAAGGTGTGGCGGTGATCCGGGCGCGGCGCGCGCGTCAAGACGCGCTCGATCGCCGCAATCGCGACCTCGCTCGCTTCGTCGGCGTTGGTGTGGGTGTGAATCTGCAGGCCGGCGCGGTGATAGGTTTCGAAGTCGGCCTCGTATTGCGCGGGCGCGGTGACCCAGATCCCATTCGCCGCGCCATTGAAGTAGCCTGGCCAGCGCAGCCTTGCCGAAAAACCCTGGATCGAGCCGTCGAGCATCATTTTCACCAGGCCGAAACGCAGCTTGTCGGTGTTGCGTTGGGTCAGCTTCTTCACATGTTCGGCGCCGAGCGCCGCGCCATGCGTGCCATGAAACGCCTGGAACGCGGGCAACAGGCGGATATTGCAGTCATCGCTGCCAAGCACGGCCTCGAGCACCGAAACATCGGCGTCGCCGAGTTTGTTGACCAGGTCGGTCGCCGTGGTCACGCCCTGCATGCAGGCCAGCGCGGCGAAGTTGCGAACCCCCTGCGGCGTCATCGGTGCCAGCATGCCGGCATCACCGAACTTGCGGATCACGAGGTACATCGCCGCGGGTTCCTGCAGTTCGCCGGTCGGCTCGCCGGCACTTGCGCCCGAGTTGAACTTGACGACCCCTTCGACCTCGGTGTCGCGGTCGATTCCCGCCAGGCGCAGCGCCGCCGAGTTCACATTCATCAGGTGCAGGTTCGCGTGCACGACGATGATGGGCCGGGTTCGACTCGCCTGGTCGAAGTGCTCTACGGTCAAACGCTGTGCGCCGAAGTAGATGGGGTCGAAACCCCAGGCGAGCAGCGGCTCATCAGCGGCCTTGCCCTGCGCGTTCATCTGAGCCGCAGCCCGCTTCAGCCGCTCGACCACGGCCTCGATCGACCGCAGGCCGGGCCACAACTTGCCCTGCGGATCGCGCCGCTCGAACCAGCCGAGGTAGTGCATGTCCCACATGCTGCCTTCCTTCAGGTGGCTGTGGCCTTCCACGAAGCCGGGCACAAGCACGCGCTCGGCAAAACGCCTGTCGAGCGTGTACTGCCCCCAGGCAGACACATCATCCAGCGTCCCCACGCTCAGGATGCGCCCGTCGCGCAGCGCCACATGCGTGGCGTGCGGCTGCATCGGGTTCATCGTGACGATCTTGCGGGCGGCGTAGACGGTGGTGATGGTCATGTTTGCGATCAAGGTGAGCAACTGAATCGATCCCGGCTCGAACCGCGCCGCTGCTGCGGTGCAGGTTCATGTCCAGCCGGCGTCAACGACGAAGTTCTGCGCCGTGCACATTGCGCTCTCGTCAGACGCGAGAAACAGCGCCATGCGTGCAATGTGTTCCGGCAGCAGCTCGCGGTTGATGCATTGGCCGCGCGCGATGTCGGCGCGGCCGGCGTCGTCGACCCACAGGCGCAACTGCCTTTCCGTCATGACCCAGCCGGGCACGAGCGTGTTGACGCGGATGTTGAAGCGCCCGAGGTCGCGCGCCAGGCTGCGCGTCAGGCCCTGGACTGCCGATTTGGCAGTCGTGTAGACCGGCATGCCGCCCTGTTTCAGCATCCAGCTCACCGAGCCGAAATTGACGATCGAGCCGCCACCTGCAAGCTTCATGTCTTCGGCCACGGCCTGCGCCGCGAAGAACTGGTGTTTCAGGTTGACTGCAATTCCCGCGTCCCACGACTCGGGCGTGGTCGCCGCAATGCTGTGACGCTGGTCGTTGGCAGCGTTGTTCAGCAGCACCGTGATCGCACCGAAGGTTTGCCGCACCTGGCCAATCGCGGCCGTCAGCGCCGCGATGTCGGTCAGGTCGGCGGCGACGAACAAAGGCCTTGTTCGCACGCTCGACAGCCCGGCCACGAGGGCGTGACCCGCCGCTTCATCGATGTCGACGAAGCCGACTTTCGCGCCCTGCGCGGCGAAGTGCTCGACCAGGCTAGCACCGATGCCGGTGGCGCCACCGGTGACGAGCACGGTTCGTTCGGCCAGGCAGGGGTATTGGGCGTATTCGGGCATGGTGAGTCAGGGAGCGGAGGAATGGGTACTTTAGTATTCGTTTCAACCTGGAAACCGCAGTTGGACGCGCCCGAGTGGTGAGGGTGGTCGTGGGTAGAGATCTCTGTGTTCATGCGGTGTGGCCAGCGCAGGGAAGCGGTCAACTGCGGTTTCCAGGTTCAATCGTCGTTCAGCCCAGGGGATGCCATGAGTGCGATTCGAGCTGCCCGCCACCGCGGTGTCTACCCGGTGTTGCCGACCACGTTTACCGAGACCGGTGCGTTGGACCTGGCGAGCCAGGCGCGCTGCGTCGATTTCATGATAGACGCGGGCTCGAACGGCCTGTGCATCCTGGCCAACTTTTCCGAGCAATTCGCGTTGTCGGACGAAGAACGCGAGCTGCTGACGCGCACGGTGCTCGAGCATGTGGCGGCTCGCGTGCCGGTGATCGTGACCACGACGCACTTCAGCTCGGCGGTGTGCGGCGAACGCAGCCGCCGCGCGCAAGACCTGGGCGCGGCGATGGTGATGGTGATGCCGCCGTACCACGGCGCGACGCTGCGCGTTTCGGAGCCGCAGATCGAAGAATTCCTGCATCGCCTTTCGGATGCGATTGCGATTCCCATCATGATTCAGGACGCACCGGTCAGCGGCACTCCGCTGTCGGCGTCGTTTCTGGCGCGCATGGCAAGGGAGGTCGAGCAGGTTGCCTACTTCAAGATCGAGACGCCGGGGGCAGCGGCCAAGCTGCGCGAACTGATTCGTCTCGGCGGGCCAGCAGTCGAGGGGCCATGGGACGGTGAAGAAGGCATCACGTTGCTCGCCGACCTCGACGCCGGCGCCACCGGCGCGATGACGGGCGGCGCCTACCCCGACGCGATGCGCACGATCGTCGACGCCTACGCTGCCGGTCGACGCGACGACGCGGTGTGCGCATACGAGCGCTGGCTGCCGCTCATCAACTTCGAGAACCGCCAATGCGGCCTGCTCGCCGCGAAAGCGCTGATGAAAGAGGGCGGAGTCATCGACTGCGCGGCGCCGCGGCATCCGTTTCCGGCGCTGCACCCGCGCGCACGCGCAGGATTGATCGAGACCGCGCGGCGGCTCGACCCTGCGGTGTTGCGCTGGGGTCGTTAGCGTTTCCGGCGCTGCAGCCGGGGGCACGCGCAGGATTGACCGAGACCGCGCGGTGGCTCGGCGCTGCGGCGTGGCTGGGTCGCGCCCAGGAGCCGGCCGCTAAGATGCAAAGCGTGAACGACGTGCCACCCTTGCATCGACCCTTGCTCCCTGCCTTGAGTGCTGACGCGTGTCTGCTGACGCTACCCCGGTGAGCGGGCCGCAGTGCGTGTTGGCGGTCTGCGCCGACGACTTCGGGCTCACGCCTGCGATCTCGCGAGGCATTGCACAACTGGCCCAGCTCGGCCGGCTCACGGCGATATCGTGCCTGACGAACGGGCAACACTGGCCCGGCAGCGCGCCGATGCTGACGGACTTGCCGATTGGCGTCGACCGCGGCCTGCACTTCAACCTGACCGAAGGCGTACCGCTCAGCGAGGAATTGCGGCGCCGCTGGCCGCGCCTGCCGGCCCTTCATGGGTTGATCCTGCGCGCCCACCTCGGCAGGCTGCCGCTGCGGGAGATTGCCTGTGAGTGGCGCGCACAGTTTCGAGCTTTCAGCGAGCAGGTGGGAGCACCACCCCGATTCGTCGATGGCCACCAGCATGTGCACCACCTGCCCGGGATTCGTGAGGTGGTGCTGGAGCACGTGACGGCCGGGCCCGCCGGCGTTGCGGTGCGCAACACCGGCCACATGCTCGGCCCCGGCAATTCGCTCAAACGCTGCCTGATTGAACGCACTGGCGGGCGCCAGCTGCAGCGGCTCCTGCTGGCCGCAGGGATCGCGCACAACCGGGCGCTGCTCGGCGCGTACGACTTCAAAGAGCAAGACTACCGCGGCCGGATGCAGCGCTGGCTGGCGGCAGCGCCGTCGCATGGCGGGTTGTTGTTTTGCCACCCCGCGGCGAGCGCGGTTGCGAGTCCGGACGCCGATGCGAACGATCCGATCGCTCCCGCGCGGCTGCGTGAGGCGGCTTACCTCGGCAGCACTCCGTTCGTCGAGGATCTGGCCGCGGCCGGTATCGGGTTGGGCCGCGCCTGGCTCACAACCCAAAGCGTCTGATCACGACCCCAAGGCCGCAGCCGCGCGGCGAGCGTCCCCGGCACCCGTCAAGGAAAGTGGCGCAGGCATGTCTCCTGGACGATCCAAGTTTGGGGACGAGACAGCCACACGCCGGCGCTGCTCATTCGCAATGCGTTCGGGCTGCACCGGCGGAGCGCAGCAGGTCGTCCTCTTTGCCTTGCAAGACGTTGGTCAGCTCGCCGAACGAGACCGGCGCTTGCCAGCCCCTGGTCGCCACAAACC
>JAEMQF010000183.1 GCA_022758925.1 Burkholderiales bacterium
AGAAGCCTGTCGGGCTGGGGGCGGGCACGACCCAAAGCCCGACAGGTTCCGGGCGCGCTGCGGCGTACAAGCATGAGCACGAACCGCATCGCAGTGCTCGCGGCACTGGTCGCAGCCCTGGCCGTGCCCTGGCTGCTGCACGCGCTGGGCGCAGACTTCTACCTGAGCTTTGCCAGCCGCATCGTCGTCTTCGCGATTGCCGCCACCAGCCTGAACCTGCTGCTCGGCTATGGCGGCATGGTCTCGCTCGGCCACACCGCGTTTTTTGGTTTGGGCGCGTATGCCACCGGCATTCTGCTCAGTGAAGGTGTGCAGTCGGCCGGCGCCCATCTCGTCGTCACGGTGGCGGTGGTGGCCATCGCCGCACTCGTGATCGGCGCCATTTCGCTGCGCACGCGCGGTGTCTACTTCATCATGATCACACTCGCGTTCGCGCAGATGCTGTTCTACCTCGCGAATTCGATCAAGCAGTACGGCGGTGACGAAGGCCTGACAGTGCGCGTGCGCTCCTTGCTGCCGTTCGGCCTGGACCTGCGCGACGCCGCGACGCTCTACTACACCGCGCTCGCCTTGCTCGCGCTCGCGCTGCTGCTGCTGGCGCGCTTTGTGCCTTCGCGCCTGGGCCGCGCGGTGCTCGCGTTGCGCGACGATGAACTGCGCGCCGAGGCGCTGGGCCTGCCCACGTTCAAGGTCAAGCTCGTGATCTTCGTCATCGCCGGCGTGCTGGCCGGCGTCGCCGGTGCGCTGAACGTGAACCTGCAGGGCTATGTCAGCCCGAGTCAGCTGCACTGGACGCAGTCGGGCACGCTGATGGTGATGGTGATCCTGGGCGGCGTGGGCACGGTCTGGGGTGGCGTGCTCGGCGCCGCCGCGTTGCTGCTGCTGCAGGAGGTGCTGTCGGCGTACACCCGACACTGGGGTTTCTGGACCGGCTGGGTGCTGCTGGCGGTGGTGCTGTTCGCACGCCAGGGGTTGGCGGGCATCGCGGCGCAGGGGTTCGAGAAGCTGAAGCGAAGTTCGCCCTGAAAAAAGTGCTGCCGTTGATCCCGTGCCCGCAATGCCCATGAACACGCCACTGCTCGACGTGCGCGCCCTGAATAAACGCTTCGGCGGCGTGGTCGCGACGGACGGCGTCGACTTGCAGGTGCGCAGCCGTGAAATCCACGCCCTGATCGGCCCGAACGGCGCCGGCAAGACGAGCCTGGTGGCGCAACTCGCCGGTCAGTTGGCGAGCGACTCGGGCCAGGTGCATTTCGACGGCGCCGACATCACGCGCCTCGTGGCGCACCAGCGCGCAAGGCGCGGGCTGGTGCGCTCGTTCCAGATCACGCGGCTGCTGAAGAGCCTGTCGGTGCTGGACAATCTGGCGTTCGCGGTGCAGGCCACGCAAGCCCGCGTCTTCGCCGCCTGGCGCCCGGTGCGCGACGAGCAAACGCTGTTCGAGCGCGCGCGCGAGCTGCTGGCGCGCCTGGGCCTGGCGCACAAGGCCGACTCGCGCATCGATCAGCTCTCGCACGGCGAGCAGCGCGCGCTCGAGGTCGGCATGACGCTCGCGAGCCGCCCACGCCTGGTGCTGCTCGACGAACCGCTGGCCGGCATGGGCGCGCAGGAGTCGCAGAGCATGACGCGGCTGATCGAAAGCCTGCGCCAGGACTGTGCGGTGCTGCTCATCGAACACGATGTGAATGCCGTGTTTCGGCTCGCCGACCGTGTCTCGGTGTTGGTGAGCGGGCGCATCATCGCCAGCGGCACGCCCGACGCGGTGCGCAATCACGCCGGCGCGATTGCGGCCTACCTCGGCGACGCGCAGGACGCAATATGACCCCAACCCCGCAGCTGCTGCGCGTGCAGGCGGTGCACGCGGGTTACGGCCGGACGCCGGTGCTGTTCGGCGTCGACCTGCAGCTCGGGCCGGGCGAGATCGTCGGGCTGTTGGGTCGCAACGGCATGGGCAAGACGACGCTGGTGCGCAGCGTGATGGGCCTGATTGCGCCGAGTGCCGGTGCGATCGAATTCAGCGGCGCGTCGATCGCGGCCTGGCCTGCGCACCGCGTGGCACGCCTCGGGCTCGCGCTCGTACCCGAAGGGCGGCAGGTGTTCGGCAACCTGAGCGTCGAAGAGCATTTGAGTGCCTTCGAGCGCAATGCGGCCGACGCCAAGAACCCCTGGACGCCGCTGCGCCTGTTCGAACTCTTCCCGCGCCTGGCGCAGCGTCGTGATCACCTGGGCGGCCAGCTCTCGGGCGGCGAGCAGCAGATGCTCGCGATCGCGCGCGCGCTCGTCACCAACCCGCGGCTGTTGATCCTCGACGAAGCCACCGAAGGCCTGGCGCCGCTCGTGCGCGAAGAAATCTGGCGCGTTCTCGGCACCTTGCGCGAGGCCGGCCACGCGATGCTCGTGATCGACAAATACGTGAAGCGCCTGATCGCCATCGCCGACCGCCACGTCATCCTCGAAAAAGGCCGGGTCGTCTGGAGCGGCAGTTCGGCGGCGCTCGACGCCGACCGCGGCGTCTGGGCGCGCCACCTGGGGATCTGAAACGCGGGCGTACCGGATCGAGCAAAGTCTTCGGCTGCGCTGCGCGGGCGGCATCGTTGGACTGCCGCTACAGCCGTGTTTGGTCAGGGCGCTTCGGCTGTCAGGCCTCGACGCGCAGCCTTGTGTCCACCTACGGTCAGCCTGCCGACGTCGCGGCGGCAGGGGGGTGGCGGTGCCCCCTTTCGAGGTGGCTGCGACCATCAAGTCACGCCGAAAGAATCTATCCCCGAAAGCCCGCCGCGTGGTGGCTGCCGTCGCAAAACGGCTTGTTCTTCGACTGGCCGCAGCGGCACAGCGCGAAGCGATCTTGCGACGCCCCCTCGCACCACGCCACCGCACTCAGCCCGACGCCGCCTTCGACTTCGTAGGGACCGTCGCGTGCGATGCGGATCGCAGGCGCGCGCTGCGGCTGCGACCCGATACGACCCGCGACCACATAGCGCAGCGCGCCTGAGGGGCATTGCCGCACGACCTCGATGATGCGCTGGGTATCGGCGCGGTCGGGCGCGATCCAGGGCTTCTCGCCCTTGCGAAACACCTCGGGCAAGTTCTTCGCGCACTTCTCGGAGGCCGAGCAGACGAGGCGGTTGAACAGCACCGTGATCTGCGCGCCGCGGTACTCCGTCACAGCGTCGGGCGTTCGATCGGGCGACAAGGCGCTGGTGAATCCGCTCGTGTTGTGGCTGCCGTCGCAGAACGGCTTGTTCTTCGACGTGCCGCAGCGGCACAAGGCGAGCGTCGGCCTTGTGGCGAGAGCGACACCGTCCGCCGACAGAAGACGCTCCAGGCCGCTGACGAGCAGCGGACCGTTTTCGCTTGGTGCGATCGACGCGCTGGCACCGGCAGCGGGCAAGCTGCCTGACACGATGGCCGGGGCAATGCGTCCAGTCAGGCGCAGGCCGTCGCGGATGTTGAGCCCCATCAGCGTCAGGTTCAGCAGGCCGGCCACGAGTTCGATCGCCTGCACGGCGTAGAAGGTGGCCGTGAACTGCCCCTTGGCGGCCAGGCTGGCGAGGTAGAACGCGCAGGGCATGAGCACGAGCACGCCGTTCGGCCCGATGACCATCATGCGACGCTTCTTGGCCAAGGCCAGCGCATCGGTGCGGCTGCCCAGCAGCTTGAACCCGGTAGCGCCGGCCGCAGCCATGCATGGCAGCAGCAGCCACATGCCCCATAGAACCGAATGCTTGACGGCAGTGATGGTCTCGTGCGTGCCGAACAGCTCGGAGCCGACGGTCGAGGTCCAGAACGTCAGGATGCACAGGAAGCCGATGACACCGGCTGCGGCATGAATTCTCGGGATCATGGGCTCTCCTCGTTGTTGGTATCGCGCGCCGTGGCCTCGAGCCGCGTCGATATCTCGCGGACGACGCCGAGCGCCGCCCGGATCTCCGTTGCCGAAGTCCGCCGCGCCAACTGGTTGGCCCAGGGCGCTTGGCGTTTGGCGGCGGCCTGGAAGGCTTTCGCGCCGGACTTGCTGAGCATCACGAGCTTGGCGCGCTGATGCTGCGGATTGGGGGCAAACGTCAGAAAGCCTTCGGCTTCGAGTTCGTTCACGACGCGCTGCACGGCCTGGCGCGTGAGCCCCATGTTGCGCGCGATGCTGGCCACCGGCTGCGGCGCGCCGGCGAACGCGATCGCACCGAGAACCTGCCAGCGTGCGCTTGTCAGGCCCAGGCTGGCCACCAGCTGATCGCCGGCGCTCAGCAAGCGCCCATTGAGCTTGAATACTTCCAGGATCAGCTCAGTCAAGCTGGCACCCGCGGGGGTGTGATCGGGATCGGTCGACTGCGCCATCGGGCCGCATGATGGCTTGATGACAGCATGCTGTCAATATCCTGCGGGGTCGTCAGGTCATCGGGTCGCTGCCAGCGGCGCCTGACCTGGCTTGCTCGCACGGCGACATCGGGCGGTTCCGGGCAACCGCTTCAGGCCGGCACTGCACGACGCAGCCGGAAGCTCCCGAGGCACTCCTCGGACCGTCAGCGTGTCACGGTCGGGATCCGGCTCGCGACGGGTCGAGAGTGTCGAGTGTTCATTGGGTGCCGCCGATATGCATCTGGTACGCGGCGCCGTTCGAAAAGGTGCAAGTGCCGGCGCCCTGCTGTGGCGTGTTCATCTGGTATTCGCAGGACATGAACATGCCCCCCGGGCTGAAGGCGCTGGCCACGCCGCGCCGTTCTTCGTTGGACACGCGGGTCGCCTCGCCGGTCAGCACCTCGCCCAGGTAGGAGGCGTTGAAGACACCCTTGCCGGTCATCATGTTCGTCACGCTTCCGGTGACGACACCGGTGCGGGTGGCGATGTCATTGGCGGGATACAGGCGCACCGGCAGCGTGACCGGCCCGACCCGACTCGGGGGTGCCGGCATCACTCCCGGCGGCGGCAGCGGATAGTGCTGGTAGATCACGCTCCCGTCCGGCGCGCGTTCCGGGACCACGTAGCAAGCTGTCACAGCGACTGCGATCAGTACGCCGACACCACATTGAATCAACCGACGCATGACGATCTCCAGAAGAGGCAGGACAGCCCCGATCGACTCAATCTAGCGCTGCGCAGCGCGCGGCGGTTGCGCTGCGTCAAGCCTCTGAGCGCCCCGAGGCCGGCCCAAGCCGGCCGCCCCCCGTGGGGGTCAAGCAAAGTGGCAGAGCCACATTTGCTTGAGAGATCGGTGTCGGTGGCCGTTACAAAAGCCGGCCGTTGCTTGCCGCAGCTCTGACATCAAGAGCGGACTTGGCAGGCGCCGCGCCGCGCTTTCAAGCGACGCTCCCTGGTGTCGCAAGGGTCCGGCAAACGATCACGGCTTCAGCGCCATCTTGTCAAACTGCCACAGAAGAAAGCTGTAGATGTCGGCCTGCTGGCTGAACGCCTGCTGCGCCGTGCTGCCGATGCCGTGGCCGGCCTGACCATCCAGGCGCAACAGGATCGGCTTGCCGCCGCGGCTTGCTGACAGCAGCCTGGCGGCAGTCTTCGCGCTGTTCCACACATCCACGCGCGGGTCGTTCATGCCGTGCACCAGCATCACGGCCGGATAGGCCGTGCCGTCCCTGATCTGGTGGTAGGTGCTCATCTCCAACAGCGCGGCGAATTCCTGAGGGTCTTTCACCGTGCCGAATTCGGAGATGTTGGTGATGCCGTTCGCCGACTCTTCGGAGCGCACCGCGTCCAGCACGCCGACATTGAAGATCGCCGCCGCAAACAGATCGGGCGCGCTGGTCACGGCACGGCCGACGAAGATGCCACCGGCGCTGGTGCCCGAGATGCCCAGCGTCTTGGCAGACGCGTAGCGCTGATCGATCAGGTATTGCGCGCAGGCCAGGCCGTCTTTCCAGGTATTGGGCTTGGTGGTCTTGAAGCCGGCCCGGTACCACGCGTCGCCGAACGCGCCGCTGCCGCGCACGTTGGCATAGGCCAGAACGCCGCCGCGTTCCAGCCAGGCCAGGCTGCGCACGTCGAAATAGGCTTCGAACGAGAAGCCATAGGCACCATAGCCGACCAACAGCGTCGGGTTGTTGCCGTCCAGCGCCAAGCCCTTGCGGCGCAGGATCGCCAACGGCACCTTCGCGCCATCGTGGCTGTTCACGAGCACCTCGGACACTTCAATCTCTGGCGTGCCGCTCGGGCGCGTGTTGTTGCGCAGCCCGGTGTCGCGAGTTGTTCCCTGCGCGTCGGCAATGAACACGCGCGACGGTTCGGTCCAGGTGCTGGTGGCGATCAGCGCGTCGGCATGCGCATGGGCCGGGTCCCCCACCATGAAGGTCGACCCCGCGAGGCCGGGTGCCACATCGGTGCCGCCGGCAGAAATACCGGCGCCGAAACGCCGGACGCGCGTCGTGAAGCCCTGCTGCACCTCTGCGTAGATGGCGTCGCGGCCGAGCGCAAACCCGTGCAGCACGCCAACGGCGGGCTCGGCAACCACTTCCTTGGCCTTCGTCAGCACCGGGTCGTTCAAGGCCAGCGCGAGCACGCGGCCACGCGGCGCGCCGGCATAGGTTCGCAGGTAGAGCGTGTCGCCGCGCAGTTGCGCATCGGTGATCTTGTCGGCAGCGCCGGCGATCTGGCGCCAGGCAATCGCACTGCGGCCCAATTCGGCAACCCGCGCCAGGTACAGGCGTCCCTCGGGCACGGTGGTGTCGGTGGTGCGCGCAATCATGTATTGACTGTCCGGCGCAAACATCACTTGCGCGACATCGAGCCGCTCGAGCTTGAGTTCCTTGTTGATGAATCGCCCGAACAGCGGCGTGGCGCGCGATTCCGGCTCGCCCTTCCTGAGCAGGAAGACCGTCGTGTCGAGATAGGTTTCCGTTTCCGGTGCGTGCGCCGCAAGCTGCCGAATCTGGTTGTAGCTGAGCTGCTGGCTGTCCGGCGTCCAGTGGATCTGGCCCTCGCGCACGCGCGCGATCGGTTTGCCGATGTTCTTGCCGCTGGCGATGTCGAGCAGGAACAGCGACGTATCTTCCGAGCCGCCAGCCGACAGGCCATAGGCCAAGGTCTTGCCGTCCCACGCCGGCACGAAGTAGTTGATCGCGTGCGGCACGCCGGAGGCTTTGGCGAGCAGTTCAGGATCCACCAGAACCCGCTCGGGCGCATTCAAACCAGCGCGCATCGTCAGCTTGAACTGGTTCTCGCCGCCTCGGCGTTTCAGGTAGTAGATGCTTCCGCCGGGCAAGCGGGTCACGTCCCGCACCGTATCGCCGGAAGCTGCCGACAGCGCCGCGATGCGCTGTGTCATCTGATCGCGGCCTTCGATGCGTGCCAGCGTGCTTGCGGCGAACTCGCCTTCGCTCTTGAGCCAGTTCAAAGTGGCAGCGCTTCTCAGGTTCTCCAGGTTGCGATACGGATCCGCCACGCTGACACCATGGTGCACATCGGTGACCGGCTCGCTCGGCGCTGCGGAGCGAGTCTGGGCGAAAGCCGCGTCAAAGGTGAAAGCGGCTGCCAGCAGCGCTGCCGCCGTGGTCAGGGTGCGCGGGGTAAACCGCGCATCACGAGTTTTCATCGATCAGACTCCAGAGGCAGGCGCAGGTCCCGCGTTGTTCAACAGTAAATGCTGCGCAGTACTCCTGCGCCCGCTGCGATGGTATCGCTATCGATCGCGATGGCTTCTGCCCGAGGCCGGCAGACAACAGCCTTGCCCCGATCTGTGCCAAACCGGACCACAACGACCCTGCGCCGCAGCCGTCATGCTTGGAAGGGGGCGAGAATCGCCGGCGATGCACGAACCCACTTCTGCGCCACCGCGCCGCCCTTGGCTTGCCTGCACGACGCTGGCGTTCGCCGCGCTGGTGTTCTGCACAACTGCATCATTGGCGGTCGCCCAGCAGTCGCCTGCCGCAGCCGCCAGCGCCCCGCCGCGGGCCGCTGCCGACGAGGTCGCGCTGCAGCAGGGCTTCGCGCGCTGGGTGACGGGCTTTCGCGCCAGTGCGCGCGCAGCGGGTATCACCGCGGCCACATTGCGCGCTGCGTTTGACGCTGTGCAATACCTGCCGCGCGTCATCGAACTGGATCGTGCGCAGCCCGAGTTCGAGCGCACGGTCTGGGACTACCTCGACAGCGCCGTGTCGCCGCAACGCGTGGCGCGAGGCCAGGAAAAGCTGCTGCAGGTTCGCGACGCCGCCGAGGCCGCGGCCGAGCGCTACGGCGTTGCGCCCGGCATCATGGTCGCGATCTGGGGCATCGAGAGCAGATACGGCGACATCGTCGGCAGCACGCCCACGATCGACGCTCTCGCCACGCTCGGCTTCGAAGGCCGGCGCAGGGACTGGGCGCGCGGTGAGTTGCTCGCGACGTTGAAGATCGTGCAAAGCGGCGACATCGCCCGCGCGCAGATGATCGGTTCGTGGGCTGGCGCGATGGGGCAGACGCAGTTCCTGCCGTCGAGCTTCCTGGCCTACGCGGTGGACGCCGACGGCGACGGCCGGCGTGACATCTGGGGCAGCGTGGCCGACGTGCTGGCCTCGACCGCAAACTATCTGGCGCGCGCAGGTTGGCGCGCCGGCGAGCCATGGGGGGCGGAGGTGCAGTTGCCACCCGGGTTCGATGTCAGTCGCGCCGCCGTCTCGGTGCGCAAGCCCACCGCGCAGTGGGTGGCCGAGGGCGTGCGAAGCATCGATGACGCAGCGCTGCCGAAGTATGCCGACGGCGCGATCTTGCTTCCCGCGGGCGCGCGCGGGCCGGCATTCCTGGTCGGCCCCAACTTTCGCGCCATCCTGCGCTACAACAACTCGACCAGTTACGCGCTCGCGGTGGGCCTTCTTGCGCAACGCATTGGCAACGGCCCCGGCGTGCAGGCGCCCTGGCCGCGCGATCTGGCTGCGCTCACGCGCAGCCAGGTGCAGGCGTTGCAGGCGGCACTGAACCAGCGCGGCTTCGGCGGCCCCAGACCCGACGGCCGGTTCGGGCCCGCCACGCGCGAGGCTCTGCGCCGCTACCAGCGCAGCGTGGGCCTGCCCGCGGACGGCTATCCCAGCGTGGAGTTGCTGCTGCGCCTGCAGCAGCAGTAGCCGCCGGCGTTTCAGCGACCGATGGGGCGTGGCGTTGCGCTCGGGCAGCGCCGGCATGCCACGATTTCGGGCAGGTCAACCGTGCGTGGTGGCGTACAGACCTGATGCGGGCTCGACGTGGCGCGCGAGCACGGTCCGTCCCGGTCAGTCGACCAGAGGATCTACACGGTTTCCCTGCGGTCGGCACCTCTCCGTGGCACGCCCGACTTTCAGTCCAGAGAGCCGCAGCCTCGCGGTTTCGTTGGTGCGTCAGGACTCGTTGATCCAGGCAGGAATGTCACGCTGCGCCTGCAGCACCCGCCAGACGTCGACGCAGTCGTCGCGCTCGAAGTAGAAGACCAGGTAGGGGAAGCGCGTCAGAGGCCAGGACCGCAAGCCAGGCAGGTTGAGTTCGTGTGCATATCGCGGTGAACCCGAAGCTGGCTGCCGACTTATGTGGGTGTAGGCCTTCTCAAGCGCGTCGACGAAGACGAGGGCCGCTTTCGCTGCGCCCTCGCCCAGGTAGTGATCGATGGCCTCATCAACGTCCCGACTGGCCACTTCCCGCGGAACGACCAGCTTCGCCTTCACCGGCGTGCGCGATGTTTGGTGCGTTCACGCAGAGAAGCGAAGTAGGCCGCATTCGCTGGTGCTGAAGGTTTGGAATTCCCACCCTCGAGCAGCAATCCGCGCAGGTGCAGCCGATCCTGATCCTTGCGGATCAACTCGCGCACGTATTCGCTACTGGTCCCAAAGCCGCGGTTGGTAACCTGCTCGTCAACAAACGACTTCAGCGCATCGGGCAGGGAGATGTTCATCGTGCTCATGCTCGAATGGTAGCGGCATTGGCAAAGTTTGGCAAACCACGGGTTTCGGCATTTGACCCCGCTGCTGCCCGCCATCGCGATCCGGTTCACGCGTGCGCCGGAGCAGTACCAACAAGAGTACCGCGACGCGGTGAGCGCTTGCCAGCCCCTTCTGTTCGCCGCCCCGAAAATGCGATCGCCTTGGTCGAACGCGTCGCGCTGCACGTGTTCGTCGGCCAGCGCCGAGCGGGTGACGGATACGCCGGCGCCGGCTCGTGATGACGCACGCTCCAGGTCGTCAAGGATCGGCACCGCCGCTGCGTAGAACCGCGCGCCCGCTTCGCTCAAGCTCACCGAGCGCGTGGTCCGCAAGACTGCCGGTCACATCCGTTGCAGGCCTTTTCCATTGCATCTGCCGGCATAGACTTCGAGCTCCACAACACGAAGCACACACCATGATCAAGCAACGATTTGTCGCCGCGCTTGCGCTCGCCACTGCAAGCATGTCGCAGGCCCAGCCGCTGCCCAGCGCCGCGCCGGAAAGCGTGGGCATGTCGAGCGAACGGCTGCGAAACATCGACGCCTTCTTTGCCGGTGAGATCGAGCGCAATCGGCTGCCGGGCGCTGTGGTCGCGATCGCACGCCAAGGCAAGCTGGTGTACTTCAAGGCCTTCGGCTTTGCCGACAAGGCCAAGGGCATTGCCGCGACCACCGAGACGATCTACCAGCTCGCGTCCATGACCAAGCCGATGGTGGCGGTCGGCGCACTCGCGCTGACCGAGCAGGCCCGGCTGCCCTTGCAGAGCAAGCTGTCCGAATACTTTCCCGCTTTCGGCACGGTGCAGGTGGGCATCCCGACGAGCGACGGGAAATTCACCCTCGAGCCGCAAAAGCGGCCGATCCTGATCCACGATCTGTTCCGCCACACCTCGGGCATCCCCTACGGTGGTCGGCCTGACGGCGGCAGCCCGATCGCTGCGCTATGGCCCAGTGGCGGCGCGGCCTCGTACATGGGCAGCGCCGGCAACCTGGTCGAGGCGCTGGCCAAACTGCCGCTGGTGCACCAGCCGGGCACGGTCTTCGAATACGGCCTCTCGTTCGACGTGTTGGGTGCGGTCGTCGAAAAGATCAGCGCCAAGTCGCTGGGTGGCCACCTCGCCGACAGCGTCTGGAAGCCGCTCAAGATGAGCGACACCACCTTTGTCCTGACCGATGCCCAGCGCGCCCGGGTCGCACGTGCCTTGCCGCTGAACCCGCTCGACGGCAAGCCTCAGGCCATCGCCGCACTCGACAAGCAGCCGACCTTCGATTGCGGCGGTGCCTGTGCCTTCGGCACCATGGGTGATTACATCCGCTTCGGCCAGATGCTGCTCAACGGCGGCAGCCTCGACGGCCGGCAAGTGCTGAGCCCCGCCTTCGTCCAGCTGATGACCAGCAATCACCTGGGCAGCGGCATCCAGAACCGGGTGGCAGCGGTGGAGCCACATCGCGACGGCTACGGTTTCGGCCTGGGTGTGGCCGTGCGCCTGCAACCCGGCTTGGCTGCAGTGCCCGGCAGTCCGGGTGAGTTCTCGTGGAACGGCGCCAACGGCACCGGCTTCTTCGCCGATCCGAAGGAGCAGCTCGTCGTCACGTTCGGCACTGCGGCGCCGGGGGACCTGCGCAAGTACTATCGGGAGCAGGTCCAGGACCTGGTTTATGGCGCGCTCGCAAAGTAGTCGTCCCGCAAGCGGGCGCCGACGGCCGCCTTTACCAGCGGTGGCACGCGCAGCGGCTCGGCCACACCCGCGTCGCCCGGCAGCGCGTTCGGCAGGCGCTCGCTGCTGCCGGTATTGCCCGCGATTGCGCTGCCGGCATGAATGCCGATGCCATGGCGCAATGTGGATTGCCGCTGCGCCGTCGTGCCGAGGTCCAGAACTCGATTCGCTGGCTCATTTCACGCCCAGCGCCTGCTGCACGACCCAGAGACGGTCCTGCCCCCAGACCGCGGTGTCACGCACCCGGAACGACGGCACGCCCCACAGGCCGAGGGCGAACATCTCGGCGCGGTTGGCTTCGGCCGTCCGGCGCCAGCCCTCGTCGGCGAGCGCCTGGCGCGCTTCGTTCCACGGCAGATCGGCGCGCTCGACGATCTTCCTCAAACCGCGGTCGCTGCCGGCGTCGATGCCTTCGGCCCAGACGCCGCGCATGAACGACAACAGGTAGTCCTGCCCGTGCCCGAGCTTCTCGGCAAACGGAATCAATGCCAGTCCGCGTTCGGTGGGGCGTCCGACGGGGTCGTTCAGGCGCCCGAAGGGAATGCCGCGCGCGTACGCCTCGCGCGCGGCATCGCGGCTGATGTACATGCGCTTGGCGGGCGGCACCGGCAGGCCGCGCATCACCATCGGCAGCACGAATCGCAGCCGGACCGGGGCGCCGGTGAGCCGGCCCAGGGCGAAGACGCGCTGCGCCACGATCGCCGTGTAGGGGCTGCGCAGCGACAGGAAGAAATCGATCGCCGGCGCATCGGCCAACGGCAGCGGCGAGCTCAGGTCGAGACTCGGTGGATAGAGCAGGTCGGACACGCCGGCACGCTGCGCGCCGAGGTCCTGCAGGCGCCGCTCCAGGTGGTACAGCCGGTCCAGCCCCCAATACCATTCTCCGGCGTAGAAGAACATGGCCCCCAGGTAGTGGCCCATGCGCTCGCGCAACGTTTCGGCGGCGGCGATGTGCGACGCCGCCTCGGCCGTGGTGAGCGCCGGCGCCGGGGCGATGCCCTCGGCCGCACGCGACGCGCCACGCCACAACCAGGCCGAGATGCGCCCGGCTTCATCGACGAATCGGCCATCCTGGGCTGCGGCCACGAGCAACCGCGTCGCCAGGTCCGCATCGTGCGGCGAGGGTTGCGCGCCGCCGTCGCGAAAGTCCAGGCCCCAGTGGCGTGCCAGCAGTTGTGCGTCCTTGCGGCTGTAGGCGACGAGCTTGTCGCGCTCGGGTGCCGCCGCATCCGGCGGCGGGCCGACGACGTGCGCCGCGATTTCGACGTCATAGCGCGCCTGCAGCAGGGGCAGGGCCGCAGCCGCGAGCGCGCTGTAGGGGTCGTCGACCTGATGGAAGTAGTGCACGCGATGGCGCTCGCCGCGCCGCAGCCGCGCGGCCTCGGCGTGCCGGCGCTGCTTGAGCAGGCGCTCGCGCGACAGCAACCGGGCCGTGATCGCCGGCATCAGCAGCAGTCTGATCCAGGTTCGAATGTTCGCCATGGTGGTCATTGCCCTCAGGGGGTATCGCTCAAACTCCCAGCACGCGGGCCAGCCTGACCACGGCGCCTTGCAGCCACGGCGCCACGTAGCGCAGGCGCGGGCGGGTCGCCTCCGTCGCCTTGACGATCTTGGCCACGACGGCGCGTGTGTCGCGGGCCTCGATCAGCTCGAAGATGCGCGCCTCCCTGGACTTCATGCGTGCCGCCTGGCCGGCGAAATAGGACTGGGCGCCCATCCACTCGTACTTGCGCGCGGTCATCGACTGGTTGAACCCGGTGTGGATGGCGCCGGGCTCGATCAACGCCACCTGCACGTTCTTGCCCAGCTGGTCCATCTCGGCACGCAACCCGGCGCCGGCGGCGGAGAGCGCAAACTTGGTCATCGAGTAAGGCATCAGGAACGGCATCGGCACGCGCCCGGCGATCGAACTGACGAACAGCACCGTGCCGCGTTTGCGTTCGATCATCCCCGCGAGCGCGATCTGGGTCAGAGGCTGAGAGTTTTCGGGCGTGCCCGAGCAGCGCGTCAGAAGGCGCCTGATCTAGGCTGAGCCCGGACACAAACAGTCCTGAGGACTGTTTGTGCCTGGCGAAGGCCAGGGCCTCCTGGCCCTGGCGCAAAGCGCAGCCATAGCTCGGGCTATGGCGAGCATTTGCAACGACGAGCAGGCGTCTTCTGGCGTGATGAGCGGGCATGATCGAAGACTCTCAGCCTCTCAGCTCCAGCGTCGCGAACAGGTTGACCTCGAAGATCCTGCGGACGCGGCCCATGTCGATCTCGGCCAGCGAACCCGAATCGCCGATTGCCGCGTTGTTGATCAGCACGTCCAGCGCCAAGGGGCGCAACTGCTCGCGATCCGCGGCGAGCGTGATGTCCAGCTTGAAAATCTCGAGGGCCTGCCCGCGTGTCTGGCACTCGGCGCGCAAGGCAGTGGCCTGCGCCTCGTCGAAAGTGGTCGCGATGACGCGCTGGCCACGCGCCGCCAGCGCGAACGCCGCGTCGCGCCCGATGCCGCTGCCGGCTCCGGTGATGAGGATGGTCTTGCCCATGCCATGACTCCAGTCGCTGTGCCTCAGGTCCGATCATCCCGGAAACCGCAGTGGGACGCGCTCGGGCAGGCCGTGATGCGGTGCGCCGGCAAGGCGCGACGGCGCTTCGGGTTGCTGCCCGCGAGGAGGAGCAATCCGGCCAGCGTGCCGCGGCACTGCAAGGGCCAGGGCATGCGTCAGGCGCTGGCGTGCCGGCCTGACCGGCGGCGCCACCAGCGGGCGAGGAGATAAACCAGGCCCAGCAGCAGGGCCAGCGCCGTGGTCACGATGGCACCGAGCTGACGCAGCAGTATTTCCCAGTTGTTGGTCAAGAGTTGTCGAAATGCGTTGTAGCCGGGCTCGGGCAGCACCACGCCATTGAGCGCGTTGTAGCGCTCGATCTCGGCGAGCATGGTCTTGGCCAGTTCCGGCTCCTTGTGCATCAGGTCCGTCGCCTCGGCCGGATCCTGCGCCAGCCGGTGCAGGTGCCACTGGCCGTCGCCCAGCGGCGCGGCGTTGCGCATCAGCTTGTGTTCGCCCATGAACAGCGCCTGGCCCCCGGTGCTCTCGAAACCGATCGCCTCGCTCGCGGCATGGATGTGCGCGGTCTTGCCCTGCAGGTGCGGCAGCAGGCTGGTGCCGGTGGGCCGGTGCGGCTTCTTGCCGCCGTACTCATCGCCCGGCAGCGCTATGCCGGCAATCTCAAGCACCGTCGGCAGGAAGTCGGTGGCGTAGGCGAACTTGTGCGAGACGCCGCCCGCGGGCAAGCGGCCCGGATAGCTGATGACGAACGGCACGCGCATGCCGCCCTCGGCCGAACTGCCCTTGAACAGCGCCAGCGGCGTGTTCGAAACCTCGGCCCATTCCTGGCCGTAGTGGACGTAGCTGCCCTTCGCGCCGAGCGTGTCGTAGCTGAGCGCGTAGTTGAGCCGGTACCAGACCTTGAACGGCAGGTTCAGGTTCGCCAGGTCGTAGGCGTCGGCGCCGTTGTCGGACATGACGATGAACACCGTGTTGTCGAGTTCGCCGGTCTTGCGCAGATGCTCGCGAAAGCGCCCGATGTGCTGGTCGGCGTTGTCGAGCATGCCGGCGTAGACCGCCATGCGCTTGGCGTATGCACGCTTCTGCGCATCGCTCAGGCTGTCCCAGCTTCGCCGGTTCGGGGCCTGCGGCAACTGCAGGCCGGCAGGCATCAGGCCCATCTGCACCTGGCGCTGGTAGCGCTCGGCGCGCACGCGGTCCCAGCCGGCTTCGTAGCGCTGCAGGTACTTTTCGATGTCGGCCTGGGGCGCCTGCAGCGGCGAGTGCACCGCCTGCAGCGAGATCAGCGAGAAGAAGGGTTTGCCGC
The DNA here is from genome assembly GCA_022758925.1 of Burkholderiales bacterium. Taxonomy (GTDB): domain Bacteria; phylum Pseudomonadota; class Gammaproteobacteria; order Burkholderiales; family Burkholderiaceae_C; genus JAEMQF01. Next base: position 15,442 of record JAEMQF010000183.1, read on the forward strand.
CGGCACGGCCTTCATCCACGTACCGGATCATCTTGTCGACGTAGTGCCGCGTCGAGAAGAAATCGGCGGGCAGCTGCGCGCGCCGCCCGTCCTCCCACCACACGGGTTCGAGGTTGAACGGCGCGTAGACCTTGGCCTCGTAGTTGTCGGCACCGGTCTGCTCGAGCCCGATATACCGATCCCAGCCGCGTGCGCCCGGTGAACGCTCCAGCCCATTTCCGATGTTCCACTTGCCGGCGAAGTAGGTGGCGTAGCCGCCGTCGCGCAGCAGCTGCCCCAGGCTGTGCGCCTGGTCGCTCAGGTGGCCCTCGTAGCCGGGCTTTCCCTTCTGGTTGTTGGCGATGACCACCTGCAGCGTGCCCGCTCCCGCCCGGTGGTTGTCGACACCCGAGTGCAGCATGACGCGCGAGGCCTCGCAGGTCGATGCGGTGTGGAAGTTGGTGAAGCGCACGCCCGAGCGCGCGATCGCGTCGATGTTGGGCGTGGCGATCTCGCCGCCATACGCACCGAAGTCGCTGAAACCGGCGTCGTCGATGAGGACAAAGACAATGTTCGGTGGCCGTGCGGGCGTCGTCGCGGCTTGCGCCATCGCGGCCTCAGACCAAGGCAGCGTCGACAGCAGGCCGAGCAGCCAGGCCACCTTGACGATCGGCATTCGTTGGGGTCGTTCAGGGCTGGGCATCTGTCATTCCGGACAAGGCGCGACGAGCGCTGCACTTTACGGGATCGCACGCGCCAGCGCTGCCAGTCGATACCCTGGTTCGTACCGATCGATAACCGGCTCGCCAGACCCGGCAGCGTCGGCCTCAACCTGCTTGCGTGGCCTGCGCCGGGCTCGCGCGGAACTCTTGCTGGTAGCGCTCCAGGCTCCTGATCGAGCCGCAGATGAACACGGCGTCCTGCGGCTGCACCACAAAGCCGTCCTCGAACCCGACGATCACCTCGCTGCCCCGCTCCACGGCCACCACCTTGGCGCCGGTGCGGTCCAGGGCTGCGTTGTGCCAGGGGCTGGCGCCGGCCATGGCGCCGGCATTGACCCGGCTGAACTTGACGCCGTTGTCCATGCCCACGGCCTGCTCGGCGAGCAGGTGCTGTGCCAGGATCTGCCCCGCCACCTGGCCCACCGAAATCGCGAAGTCCGCCCCCGCGCGGTACAACCGCGGCGTGCTGTGCGAGCGCAGCACGCGCACGATCAGCGGCACCTCGGGCGCGTAGTCGCGCACCGCAGCGGTGGCGAACAAGGATTCACCGTCGTCGCTCAGTGCCAGGATCACGGCACAGGACTCGCGCACCTGGGCCCTGTCCAGCGTCGCCTGCTCCAGCACGTTGCCGACGACGTCAACGCCCGGCGCGGCGGCCTGATCGATGACGACGCAGGTCTCACCGGCGTCCTTCAGCAGCTCGAGCACCTTGTGTCCGACCGCGCCGAAGCCCGCGACCACGATCGGGCCCGTGCGGCGGATCGGCATCGCCAGTCGCTCCACCGTCTCCAGGCTCGCGGGTGAGCCCACAGCCACCAGGATGGCACCGGGCTCCACCAGCGTGGCGGGACCCTTGGTGGTCGTGAACACACCGGCAAGCCACTGGCCGATGACGGTCACGCCATGTCGCTCGCGCAGGTGCAGGTCGCGCAGCCGCTTGCCGGCCAATGGGCTGCTGGCCCGCACCCTGAACTCGGCCATGCCCACGGCGCTGCCCAGCAGGTGCATGCCTTCGGCCGGCGGGCTGATGCGCACGCTGGCGCGCGACGCCAAGGCCGCGCCCAGCACGTGCGCCGGGGTGAAGACGTCGGTCGCGCCGATCTGGAGCATCGGCGCGCGATACAGCGGCTCGTCGGCAAGCGCGAACAGCGGGCCGGTAAAGCCCAGTTCGCGCATCAGCAGCGTGCAGGTGGCGTTGGCATGGTCGCCCGCGTTGCTGACGACGGCACGTGCCTGCGCCACGCGCGCCAGCGCCATCTGGCCATCGGTGAGCTGGCCGTGCACCACGCTGTAGCCTCGATCGCGCAGTTTGCGCGCCAGCGCCAGGTCCTCCTCGAAGATCACGAAGGGGCTGTTGCTGCGCACGAACTCATCCAGCAAGGTCTCGATGGCCGGGCCGTGGCGATAGAACAGCACCACACCCTGCATCGGCGGCAGCACCTTGGGCAGCCGCGCCTCGAACTGCTCCTCGAAGTACGGCAGCATGAAGATCGGGAAGATCAGGAACGCGAGGAACTGGCCCATGAACTGGCCGACGATGACGAACAGCGCCATGACGGGGTGGTTCCAGTGGCTGTCGCCGCCATAGCCGGTGGTGGTGAGCGTCTCCGAGGCCCACTGCAGCCCTTGCATGAAGGTGCGGGGCGCCCCTTCCAGGTGGGTCATGCCCAGCGTGTACAGCGCGCCGAGCAGCAGCACCGTGGCAGGCAACACGGCCAGCAGCGCCAGCAAGCGGCGGGTCGAACGCTTGAGACTGGAGAACATCCCGGGTCCGTGAATGAACGATCGCCGCGCCGCGTTGTCAGCGCGCAGCCAGTTGCTCCTAGCCCCCGGCCACGCCCTGCGTCGCGACGTAGAGCGAATATACCGAGTGGCTCGCCGCCATGAACAGGCGGTTGCGCGCCGGGCCGCCGAAGCACACATTGGCGCAACGCTCCGGCAGGTGGATGTGCAGCAGCGGTTTGCCTTCGGCCGAAAACACACGCACGCCGTCCAGCCCTTCGCCCATGCCCCAGCCGCACCAGAGGTTGCCCTGGACGTCGCAACGAAAGCCGTCGGGCGTGCCTCTGTCACTGTCGATCAGCGTGCGCCTGCCGGCCAGGGCCGTGCCGGCGTCGACGAGGTCATAGGCCAGGATCACGCGCGGCGTGGAGCGGCACTCGACGATGTAGAGCTTGCTTTCGTCGGGCGAGAACGCAAGCCCGTTCGGAAAGTTGATGCCGCTGGCCACCACGCTCAGGCGGCCCGAGTCGGGCTCGAGCCGGTAGACATCGGTCGGCAATTCGGGCGTCGCGGCGTGGCCTTCATAGTGGTGCAGGATGCCGAATGACGGATCGGTGAACCAGATCGAACCGTCGCTCTTGCAGACGATGTCGTTCGGCGAGTTCAGGCGCTTGCCCTCGAAGTGGCTTGCCAGCGGCGTGATGCTGCCGTCGTATTCGGTGCGCGTGATGCGCCGCGCGCCGTGTTCGCAAGTGAGCAGGCGACCCTGCCGGTCGCGCGTATGGCCGTTCGCAAAGTTCGACGGGCTGCGATACACGCTCACGACGCCGGTTTCTTCGTCCCAGCGCAGGATGCGGTTGTTCGGAATGTCGCTCCACAACAGACAGCGCGCGTCGCCGAAATAGACCGGCCCCTCGCACCAGCGCATGCCGCCGGCCAGACGCTCGACGCTGGCATTCATCAATCGCAGTTGCGCGCCTTCGGCAGCGAGCACCTCCAGCGCCGGGTCGGGCAGGCGCAACGCCGCAACCCAGGGTGATTCGGTACGAGCTGCACCGGGCGCTGCCTTGGCGGGGGAAGTGGGCATGGTCGCGCTGCAAGAACTGTTGCGAAGGGCAAAGCATAGACGACGCGCTCGCAACAGACAGACTCAGCCTGAAGACGCCTGAAGCGCCAGGTGTTCGGGACGGCGCACACGATCTCGAATCGGTCGCTCACAGTGCTTGAAACGCGCCTTGAACCGCGCGCGACCCATTGCCCTGGGCAATGGAATATTCTTCGGCCCTCAACTTCTGGAGGTTTCCAATGCTCGACTCTCTCAAATCCCCCCTCGCCGCCACCGGCCGCGTGTTGCTGGCGCTGATGTTCGTCATGGCGGGACTCAGCAAACTCGGCAACATCGCCGGCACCGCCGGCTACATCGCCAATGCCGGCCTGCCGCTGGCAACCGCGCTGGCGGTGCTGACGGGGGTCTTCGAAGTCGTGGCCGGCCTGGCGCTTGTCGTGGGCTTCAAGGCGCGATGGGCGGCTCTGGCCTTGGGCTTGTTCACGCTGTTGGCGTCCGTTCTGTTCCACAAGTTCTGGGCCGTTCCCGAGGCGCAGCAATACGTCCAGCAATTGATGTTCATGAAGAACCTGGCGGTCGCCGGCGGCATGTTCATGGTTGCGGCGTTCGGTGCCGGTGCGATGAGCATCGACGCGCGCCGCGGGGCCGGGGCCTGACGCTGCCCAACCTCACACAGCGTGCTGGGCACGCTCCATCATGAGCGCTGTGGCCGTGACCACAGCAACCGCGCCGCCGGCCAGGGCAACTGCTGGCCGGGCGCCCGAAACGTGCGCGCAGAAAGAAGCGCCCTGGAACATCCTCTTCTTGCACGATTGACTCGGCGTGCGCTGCCCATCATTGGCTGCGTCCGATGCAAAGCGAAGGCGATGCCAACGCCACTCGATGAGTTCGGCGGCGCCGGACTGAAACGCATCGCCCATTGCATTCACGCGCTGGACGCAAAAGCGGAATCAAGGAAGCCACCATGAAACTCATCGCCCAACAACTGCTCTCGGTGATCCCCGCAGTCATCCTGCGGGTTCTCAGCTATGGCCTGCTCATCTTGCTCACCGGCGCCATATTGCAAAGATTTGGCGTGCGTATCCCCTCTGTCCCCACCATCGACGTCACCCAGCTTGCGTATCTCTGCGGTGCGTGGTGGCTGTGTAACAGGTAGATCGCGATCCTGTTCGTCTGGCCCATGCCCTCGCAGGCAACCCGAAGCGCAGGCGCCGCCCGCCCGCTTCGAAGGCCAGCACGCGATAGGAACCTGTCGGGCTTTGGGTCGGAATGAGCGCCCCAAAACGCCTTCTTCTTGCAGCATTGACCCGGGGGGCGTTGCCCATCATTGGCCATGTCTGAGGCAACCCAAAGGCAATGCCCATGCAACTCGATGAGTTCACCGGCGCCGACGTGAATCCGGGGCCAGGCCCCCGGGTCGCGCGTCCTTCGCTGCGTACGCCGTCCCAGCACCCCGGCATGCGCCTCTTGGCAGCAGACAGACCTGAATGGATGCTTTGACCCGGCCCACAACCAAGAGGAAACAGAATCCCCGAGTTCGAATCGGTCAGCGCAATGTCCGCTCACGATGATCAGCGGCTGGAAATTGCGGGCTGAAGACTTCAGGGAATTCACCGACGCCCATGAGCGCCTCCGCAACAGATCACGACAAGATACGCCGCATCTTCCGCTTCCTGCAGGAGCTGAATCAAGTCAGGTCGCCGCCTCTGGTCGACATGGCTCGCTACGACTGGATGGTCAGTTACGAGGGCGTGCCGCGCTACCCGTCGGTTCAGCGCGGCGACGCGACGTCGGGATTCGTCATCAAGGTCGCGCGTCCGGCTGAATCCGCTTGCCCCAAGCCCTCGATCGCGATCGAAAAGTGGCTCAAGGATGGGTGGGAGCAATTCGGCGTTGAGCCCGAGCTGTACACCAGGCGCCAACGGGCGAATGTCGAGGGCGAGGAGGTCACCGAGCTGTTCGACGAGTCGCCGGAACGAGTCGAGGCCTTCGAGAAATGGGAAGACCAGAAGCGCGAGTGGGAAAAGTCGGAGAAGGGTCTGCGTGATGCCCTCAACGTCTTCCTCGACCTGTTCGATCTCTACGGAAAGTTCCAGCGGGAGTCCGAAACGCTTCAGCTCTTCGTCGCCGATGGAATCCTGAGAATCAAGAGGCCGGAAGGCCTGATCCATCACCCGATCCTGCTCCAGCGCGTGGAGCTGGTGTTCAATCCTTCGGTGCCGGAATTCCTCATCGAGGAATCTCCGCAGGGTCCCGAACTCTACACGCCTCTCCTGAGGTACGCGGGGATAGACGGAAAGGCCATCCAGAAGTTGCGCGAAGAGATCGCCGGGG
>JAEMQF010000152.1 GCA_022758925.1 Burkholderiales bacterium
GGGGTGTCGAGCGACTCGAAGAAACGGTGCAACAGCAGTTCGGGCACGCTGTCGGCGGCACCGCCCGGCGCATCACCGCTCAAGCTCAGCCCGGGGCTGTTTGGCGAGCGCAGGTAGAGCCAATAGAGGGAGACGCGCTGGCGCCGCATCGCGTGCGCCAGGCGCTCCTGCACGTCGGGGTCCAAACGATCGCCGCCGTCGGAGACGAGCATGACGATGCGCGATCCCGTGTAGGGCCGGTCCTCGAACAATTCGAGGCTCGCTTCGAGCGCAAGGCCGATGTTCGTCTCCGACAGGCCGCGCCCGACGTTGCCGGCGTCGATTGCGGCGTGAATGACTTCGCGCTTCTGCGTGAAGCCGAGCACCCGGATCGGCAAGGTGCTGAACACGATCAGCGCAAAGCGGTCGTCGGGGCGCTGGGCAGTGAACTCGCTCAACAATTGACGTGCGACTTTGCCCTTCGATTCGCGCAGCCGCGACCAGCCCTGGCTGAAGTAGTAGTCCAGCGCCTCGGGTCCCGTGCCGCGCGCCGCTGCGGGGGGCGCACCGCCGGGCGCAAACCCCAAGTCCATGCTGCGACTGCGGTCGAGCACGAGTACGATCTCGGCGCCGCGGCCGACGCGCTCGACGCTGTATTCCGGCGCATACGGTCCAGCCATCGCCATGACGAGAGCCGCAAGGGCCAGCGCGGCCGCGCCACGCAGCGCCCGGCCCGCCCATTCGGAAGCGCTGTCGCGCGGCGCGATCGCGAGCCAACCATTGGCAAGCGGCTCGCCGGAATTGATGACCAGCGGCAGCGCCGCGAGCGGCAGCAGCCACAGCACCCAGGCGTCATCGAAACTCATGGCGATTGGGCGAATCCACGCTCGGCGTCGCGGCAGCGCCGGCACAGGTTGACGAGCCAGGCAGCGTCGCGCTCGGCGCTCGCGCCGTTGTCATCAGTGCTCGCGCCGTTGTCATCAGCGCGTGCGCGCCTGTGATCAGCGCCTGCGGTGTCGCCAAAAAACTCGTCGCGCGACATCTGCATGAAGCGCGCGATCTCGCCGCGCAGCACGCCAAAGCTTGGGTGTACGGTGACGAAGCGGTCCAGTCCGGGCTCGAACAAGACCTCGCCGGCGCACCGGTTGAACGCCTCGTGCAGCGCGCGGCACGCAGCGCGCCACTGCAACGGTTCGGGCTGGTTCGGCAAGTGCCGCAGCTCGCGCCAGGCGCGGGCGAACGGACGATTGCGCGCGGCGCGCCACGGCGGCCCGAAGGCCACAGTTGCCAGCGCGCTGAGCAGCAGCAAGGCGAGCACGGCACAGCCGAGCAGGCGAATCCGGATCGAATGCGTATCGACAAGCGGCGGCGCTCGATCGGGCTGCAGATCTCCCAGTCCGCGCCGGGTCGAGGTTTCGAGCGGTGTCAGCGGCGCCACTGTCACCGGCCAGCCTTCAACGCGCACCTCTTCACTTCGCGTGGCGTGCTCGAAGCGCAGCCGCAGCGGCGCGATCTCGAGCACGCGAACGTTCGCTGGCGCGAGAAACACCTGGTACTCGAGCGCCAATTCGTGGCGTTGGCCGCCCGGCACGGCCTGAACGGATGCTGCGACGCGCCGCAGTTCGATCGCCTGGCCGCGCCCGCCGGGCCGCGGCAACGAACCTTCGACAAGGCGCCAGCCCATCGGCGCGTGCACCGTCACCTTGCGCTGCACGACCTCGCCGACCTGGTAGCCGAAGGCGCGCGGCTCGTTCGTTTCGACGCGCAGCCCGTCCACTGCCTGGGCGCAGCCGAGCGGCGCACTCAGCAGCACCCACCCGACCCGTGTCATGAACGCTCGTTTCATGCGAGAAAGTGGCGCGTCACCGCATCAGCGTCAAACGCCCCCTCGATGAACAACGGCGCTCGACGCTGCGAGCGAAACGACTCGATCAGGGCTGCCCGGCGCGCCTGCGACGCGTCGGCCCAGCGCTCGCGCAGTGCGGGGCGCCACCACAGCCACTGGCGTTGTCCGCCTTCGGGTTCGCGCACCTGTGCCAGGCCACGCGTCGCACTCAGCGCAAATTCGGCCGGCTGCCACAGCACGACCGGCACCACGTCGTGGGCCGCCATGCTCGCCAGAATCGCGCCGAGTTCGGCCAATGGCAGGTGAAAGTCCGAGGCCAGAAACACGAGAGAACGCCGGCGCGGCAAGTGACGATGCGCGTCGAGCAGGCCACGTGCCGAACGGCCTTGCGGCTCGAGCGCGCGCAGCGACTCGGCCAGCGACGCACCGGCACCGCGCCGGCGCGTCTGCGGCAGTGCCAGGTCGGCGCGACTATCCTCGTCGCAGCCGATGAAGCCGAAGCTGTCGCCGGTGCGCCACGCCGACAGCGCCAGGCTTTGCGCGAAGTCGGCCAGGACATCGAGTTTGCGCTGCGCGCCGACGAAACCCATCGACGCCGACAAGTCCGCGACCAGCACCACCGGAATCGACTTGCGCTGGCTGAAGCGGCGCACGATCCAGTTGCCGAAGGGGTCGCGCAAAGTGGCGTGCAGATCCAGGCGCCGCGCATCGGGCGCGTCGTGCAGCGGCGCATGGCTGCGGAACTCGTGACCCCCGTCGCCACCGTGGCTGCGATGGTGGCCCGGAAAAGCGCCGCCCGCGGGGCCATCGATGCGGTAGTGAAACTCAGGTGTCGGGCTCGGCATGGAATGGTTGTCGAACAAGCGTCGAGCGGGCTGAGCGGGCTGAGCGGGCGCGGGTTCGTGCGAGGCTGGCGCGGGTCTCGAAACTCAAGGCGCGGCGACCGCACCCACGATGGCGCGCATCAATCGTTTGCCGATTTCCTGCCGGTGCAACTCGTAGACCGGCTGATAGCACAGCCGGTGCGCCACCGTTTCGGCAAACACCGACTGCAGGTCCTCAGGCGCCACATAGCTTCGCCCCTCCAACCAAGCCGCGACTCTGGCCGCGCGCAGCAACTGGCTCATGCCGCGCGGGCTGGCACCGGCAAGCATCAATCGGGCCGTGTCGACGTCGGCCAATCGAACCCCGAAACGCGCGGGTTCCGCGGTCGCGCGCCACAGCGCAAGAGCGTAGGCGGCCAAGGCATCGGAGGTCTGGATGCTGCGCTGCACCAGATCGGCAACGGCGTTGAGCTCGCGATGCGCCACCATGCCCTTGGTCAGCGCGCTCAGCAGCCGCTCGGTGTCGTGGAAACGCACATCGAAGATCAGCGCGCGCCGCTGCGCGTCATCGGCCGGCGCGTCGATGTCGATTTCCATCATGAACCGGTCGCGTGCCGCCGCCGAAATCTCGAAAGTCTCTTCACGCTCGATGCGATTGCGGTCGGCGAACACCAGCAGGTGCGGCAGGCTGAACTCGCGGTTGAATGCCGACACACAGCGCTCCGCCATCGCGCGCAGCAACAGCGCGTGCACCTGCGGACGAGCGCGGTTGATCTCATTGAAGAAGAAAATCGCCAGGTCGTCGCCGTGACGCACCAGCGGCCCGGGTTCGACAGCGGGACGCCCCTGCTCGCTGATATAGGTGTAGTAGACGAGGTCGCCCGGCATCAGGTCGACCGTGCCTTCGGTACGCGCAAATGCGCCGCCCAGGACCTGAGCGAAAGCGCGCAGCAGCGTCGTCTTGCCGACACCGACATCGCCTTGCAACAACACATGGCCGCGCGCGAACACTGCCGTATTCACGAGGCGAACGGCGCGCGACTGGCCGAGCATGCAGGCGTTGACTTGCGCCTCCAGCGCCAGTGCGCGCGAGCGCCAGTCGGCCAGCAGCGCATCGTCTCTGTCCATGCCGCTCCTTCGGTGGTTGCCGCCCGGCAAGGCGTGGCAGGTGCGGCGGCCGAGTCTAGGAGCCCGACAGGCTCCTAGCAACAGCAAACTGCCCGGGCCCCGATTCTGCGTTGCCGATCTGCACCGCAGACGAACGCGGGCCGCCGGGCAACGCATGCGACAGAAGACGCGGCGGCGACTCCTTCTTCTGCGCGAGGTTCAGCGGATGGAACACTCTGTTCCAGCCGCTTTGCTTCGATATCGAGACGCCTGCGCATATATCGGCTTGGGGTTAACCCGAATCTCGAAACCGACTTCCATCGGCGTAACTGCAACGTTTGAAGGCGGGCGCGGAAATTGCAGTTTTGTAAAGCCGAGCCAACCAACAATTCGTGCAAGTCGGCCCGCCGGGCTGGGTGCGAAGCGTGGCTCTCGGTCGGCGTAAACCTCTGAAGGAGATTTTCATGCGAATTGCGAGGCATTTCCACAGGCCCGCTTGGTTATGCGTAAGTTCCGCCCTGCTCGCGTTGCCTGGCCTGGCCCTGGCCAACGCCGACGTGGAGAAGAACATCGCAAATTCCAAGAACTGGGCGACCCAGGCTGGTGATATGTACAACCAGCGCTACAGCAAACTGGACCAGATCAAGACGTCGAACGTCGGCAAGATGCAGGTCGCGTGGACGTTCTCTACCGGCGTGTTGCGCGGCCACGAAGGCTCGCCGCTGGTAATCGACGGCAAGATGTACCTGCACTCACCGTTCCCGAACAAGGTCTTCGCGATCGACCTCGACACGCAGAAGATCCTCTGGAAGTACGAGCCCAAGCAGGACCCGGCGGTGATTCCGCAGATGTGCTGCGACACGGTGAACCGCGGCCTGGCGTATGCCGAAGGCAAGGTCATCCTGCAGCAGGCCGACACCATGCTGGTGGCCCTGGACGCCAAGAGCGGCAAAGTGGTCTGGAGCACGAAGAACGGCGACCCGAAGCTCGGTGCCGTGAACACGAATGCTCCGCACGTCTTCAAAGACAAGGTCATCACCGGCATCAGCGGTGGCGAGTGGGGTGTGCGCGGATTCATCGCCGCTTACAACCTGTCCGACGGCAAACTGGCCTGGAAGGGCTACAGCGTCGGCCCCGACGCCGAAATGCTGATCGACCCGGCAAAGACGATGACCTGGACCGACGGCAAGCTGGCAGCGGTGGGGCCAGATTCTTCGCTGAAGACCTGGAAGGGTGACCAGTGGAAGATCGGCGGCGGCACGACGTGGGGCTGGTACAGCTACGACAAGGCGTTGAACCTGATGTACTACGGCAGCGGCAACCCCAGCACCTGGAACCCGGCACAGCGCCCGGGCGACAACAAGTGGTCGATGACGATCTTCGCGCGCGACGTCGACACCGGCATGGCGAAGTGGGTCTACCAGATGACGCCGTACGACGAGTGGGACTTCGACGGCATCAATGAAA
>JAEMQF010000203.1 GCA_022758925.1 Burkholderiales bacterium
GAGGATGAAACCCGTGCCCGACAAGCCCAGGCCGGTCACCCACTTCGTCATCGCCTCGGCCACGCCGGTCAGGCTGACCGTCAGGTTGAGGATGAAGGCCGCCATGATGATGAGCAGGATCATGCCGCTGACGCGTGCGGTCGAGATGAAGCAGGTGCGCAGCACCTCCCAACTCAGCTTGCCCGATTGCCAGACGAAGAACAGCGCCGCGATCACGCCCAGCGCCGCACTCTCGGTGGTGGTGGCGATGCCGAAGTACAGGCTCCCCATGACGATGCCGAACACCACCAGCGGCGGCACCAGGAACTTCAGCGTGCGCAGGCGTTGATCGAGCGGCACCTTGGCCTCGCGCATGATCTTGCCGCTCATCACGCTGGAGAGCCAGATCCAGATCATGAAGCAGCCCGTCAGCAGCAGGCCGGGAATGATGCCGGCGACGAACAGTTTGCCGATCGAGGTGTTGGTCAGCGAACCGTAGACGATCATGTTCACGCTCGGCGGGATCAGGATGCCCAGCGTGCCGCCGGCGGCGAGCGAGCCGAGCGAGGCGCGAATCGGGTAGCCGCGGGCTTGCAGTGACGGCAAGGCCACGGTGCCCACAGTCGCCGCTGTGGCCACCGACGAGCCCGAGGTCGCCGCGAACAGCGCGCAAGCGCCGATGTTGGTGTGCAGCAGGCCGCCGGGCAGGCGCCCGAGCCAGGCCGAAAGGGCGATGTACATGCGGTCGGCGATGCCCGAGCGCAGCAGCAGTTCACCGAGCAGCACGAACAGCGGGATCGAGGTCAGCAGGTTCTCGTTCTGCACGCCCCAGACCACCGGGGCGATCGAGTCCATGAAGGGCACGCCGTAGGCGGAGATGCCGCCGACGATGGCGATCAGCGCCATCGACACGGCGATCGGGATGCCGACCAGCATCATGCCGATCATCGCCAGGAAGGCCAGGCCGAAGATGCCGACGCTCATGATTTCGCTCCTTCTTCGACTGTCTGGCGCTGCGCCAGATCCTCGAGTTCTTCTTTCAGCTCTTCCTTGGCGCTCTTGGGATGGAAGTCGTGGTTGAGCTCATCGATGCGGCCGCTGGCCAGCAGCAGCGTCGCCCGCGCCGCGTAGCCGGTGGCCACCAGGGCGAAGATCGCCAAGCCCGCATACCAGACGCTCTGCGGCCAGATCAGCGGCGTTGCCCACGGCGTCTGCGCGGTGCTCCCGTACTGGCGCGTGTCGCCAACCACCTTCCACGCGACCCAGGCAATGAACAGCCCCAGCACGGCGAGCGAGACGATCGAGAGCCAGTTCAGCGCCGCCTGCAGGGCGCGCGGGAACTTCTCGTGAAAGACGTCGACGCGGATGTGGGCGCGCCCCATCAGCGCGAGGCTGAAGGCGATCGTCGAGCCGACCGCGAGTGCATAACCGCCGAGTTCATCGGCACCCTGCAGCGAAGTGTTGAACACCTTGCGGCTGACGGTCTCCACCACCACCACCACCGACAGCAGCAGGAAGATGCCGCCGAACACGGTGGCAAGGAAGGATTCGATGCGATCTTTCATGTTGGCCTGTCTTTCTGTTGCAGTCGATGCGCAAGCCTGCGCGGGGCGCATGGAGCGGGCACGCAGCGACCGCGTGCCCACCCGCCGCTCACTTCAGCCCGAGCACCGGCCCGACCGTCGCCAGCCACTTCTGCGAGCAACCCGGGTTGGACTTGTCACACACCTCGGCCCACACCGGCAACGAGACCTTGCTCACCGCGCTGCGCACCAGTTCGCCGTCGGCGGGCGTGACCGGGACGTTGACGAGCTTGAACTTCTTGCCGGTGGTGCAGGGGTCGTTGCCGGCATTGCAGTTCAGCGCGTCGACGAACAGCTCTTCAGAGTATTTCCAGATCTCTTCGGTGAGGCTGTCGAAAGCGGTCTTCAGCTTGGCCTGCTGGTCGGGCTTGAGCGAGTTCCAGGCCTTGAGCGAGATCGCGTAGCCGTTCAGCGCCATCTGGAAACCCAGCGGCAGCTGGTGCGTCGTGACTTCGGGCCAGCCGGCCGAGTTGGCCGAACTCGGGCCGGTGATGGCGCAGTCGACCACGCCGAGCGAGAGTGACTGGTGCGTGTCGGCGAACGAGATCGGCACCGGTGTGCCACCGACGAGCTCGATGAACTTGGCCAGGTTCTGGTCGTAGGTGCGCACCTTCAAGCCCTTGATGTCGGCCAGCTTGGTGATCGGCTTCTTGCAGAACAGGATCTGCGGGCCGAACGGCCAGACGCCCAGCAGCTTGACGTTGAACTGCTTCTGCAGGCGCTCGTCGGCGACGTCGAAATAGGCCTTGGCGACCTTGCGCCCGGTGGCGTAGTCGGGGCTCGCGCCCACCAGGTCCAGGCCGAGGATGGTCGGTTCGTCGCGCGAGTTCTGCGACACGCGCAGCGAGACGATGTCGAACAGGCCGGCCTTCATCACGCGCAGCTGCTCGGTGTCCTTGATGCCCAGGGTATCGATCGGTTTGTATTCGGCGTCGATCGGCAACCCGGTCTTCGCGGCAAAGGCTTCGAAGAAGGGCTGTTCCTTGTTCTTCTGGATCAGGCCGGTGGCCAGCGGCTGGCCGATGATCTTGAACTTGATCCTCTCCTGCGCCTGGGCGCCGGATAGCAGGCCTGCGGCGAGCGCCAGCGTCGTCAATACGGTCTTGAAGCGGGACATCTTTGATACTCCTTGGGGTGGGTGGGATCAGGCAGGCCGGCCGCGGGTCAGCAGCCTTTCCAGGGCGGGGCTCAGACCCCGATTCGGTTTGAGCGGTGGCGGCGCGAAGCTGCCGCGCGTGGCGCGGCCGGGTTGCAGGGCGACCAGTGTCTCGGCGTGGCGCACGGCGCTGGACACGCCGTCGACCACCGGCACCGGCAGCCTGCCCTTGAGCGAGCGCGCCAGTCCGGCCAGCGGCGCGCCGGCGAGCACGATGACGTCGGCACCGTCCTCGTCGACGGCGCGTTCGGCCAGCGCGATCAAGGCTTGTGCATGTTCGTCCTGGGCGGCGCCGATGCTCGACAGTGGCCGGTCCAGCGCGCGGATGCTGGCCAGCCGCGAGCCGTAGCCGTAGGCCGTGACGACCTCGCGGTACCAGGCCTGGATGCGCTGCGAGATCGCGATGATCGAGAAACGCTGGCCGAGCAGGTGCGCACTCGCCAGCGCCGCTTCGGTGAGGCCGGTGACCGGGATCGGCAGCGCCTCGCGCAGGCCTGCCAGGCCGGGGTCGCCGAAGGCGGCCACGATGACCGCGTCGAAGCGTTCGTGATGCTCGGCCGCCAGCTCCGCGGCCGCATAGGCACCGAGCAGCGCCTCGAAACGGGTCTCGATGTAGGCGACGCCGAAAGGCGCGGTCAGCACTTCGATCTCGGTGCCGGCCGAGGCGCTGCGCTGCGCCTCGGCGCGGATCAACGCCGAGACGCTGTCCGAGATGTTCGGGTTGATCAGCAGCAGCTTCATCGCAGCGCCCGGGCGCGCCAACGTCACTGCGCTCGATTCGACGATGGGTTGCGGGCTCATCGTGATTCCGGCCTTGCGCGTCAGGCCCGCCGCGGCAGCAGCGACGGCGCTGCGCACGGCAAGAACCTGCCGCGGCCTGCTCGCGCATGGAACTGCCCGTCCCACACCACCTCGCCGCCGGCAATCGTCACGGCCGGCCATGCGCGCAGGGTCTGGCCCTCGTAGGGCGTGTAGTCGACGTTGTGGTGCAGGTCGGCGTTGCGCAACACGAATTCGCGTTCACCCCAGATCACGAGGTCGGCATCGCTGCCGATCGCGATCGTGCCCTTGCGCGGGTGCAGTCCATAGGCCTTGGCGGGATTGGTCGATGTCAGCTCGACGAAGCGGTTCAGCGTCATGCGGCCGGCGAGCACGCCTTCGGAGTAAAGCAGCGGCAGGCGTGTCTCGAGGCCCGGAATGCCGTTCGGAATGTGGCGGAAGGCCACCTCTTTCCCGAGCGGCTTCTTGCCCTCGGGCGCGTCGTAGCGGAACGGCGCGTGGTCGGACGAGAACACGGTGAACAGACCGTCGTTCAGGCCGTCCCAGATCACCTGCTGGTTCGAAGCGTCGCGCGGCGGCGGGCTGCAGACGCAGCGCGCACCCTGGTAGCTGTCGTCGATGCCCAGATCGGCCGCGGTCAGGAACAGGTACTGCGGGCAGGTCTCGGCGAGCACGTTCAGGCCGTGCGCGCGCGCCCAGCGGATCTGCTCGACCGCTTCGCGGCCCGAGACGTGCACGATCAGGATCGGCACGTCGACCAGCTCCGAGAGCGCAATTGCACGGTGCGTCGCTTCGCGCTCGACCAGCATCGGCCGCGCGTGGGCGTGAAAGCGCGGCGCGGTGCGGCCGGCGGCCTCGAGCCGCTTCGTCAGCCATTCGATGCAGTCGGCGTTCTCGGCGTGGATCATCGCCATCGCGCCGTGTTCGCGCGCCACCGCGAGCACGTCGAGGATCTGGCCGTCGTCGAGCTTGAGGTCGTCGTAGGTCATGTAGATCTTGAAGGAGGTGTATCCCTCGCGGATCAGCGCCGGCAGTTCCTCGTTCAGCACCTGCGGCGTCGGGTCGCTGACGATCAGGTGGAACGCATAGTCCACATGCGCGTGCCCCTCGGCGCGCTGGTGGTAGTCGGCCACCGCAGCGCGCAGCGACTGGCCCTTTTGCTGCGCAGCGAACGGGATCACGGTCGTCGTGCCGCCGCAGGCCGCGCTGCGCGTGCCGCTGTCAAAGCCGTCGGCCATGCGCGCCGGAGGCGGCATCGGTTGGTCGAGATGGCAGTGGGCGTCCACGCCGCCCGGCGTCACGACGCGGCCGGCAGCGTCGATCTCGCGCGCCCCCGCAGGCAGGCGGACGCCGAGTTGCACGATGCGTCCGCCGACGATGCCGATGTCCGCGACGAAGGTATCGCTCGCCGTCGCCACACGCGAGTTGCGCACCACAAGCTCGAAGGCAGGCCGGCTCACGTGCGCTCTCGGTTCGCGCGCCGCTCGCGCCCGGCGCTCAGGGGCTGAGCTTCAGAAATTGTCGACACTTGTGTCTGCTCCGTGCTCTGAGTCTGTTCCAAGCTGCTTTCATGACACGCAGCAGGATCATCGGATCCGCGAATGAAAAGCTGGATCATTGTTTGGAAGTCAGCTTGTCATGAACTGTCGACAGTATCGTCAACAATTGTCTTGTTGGACTAAGTGTTTACACCAGTGTCGACATTTTGCAAGGTTTGATCCATGATCGCGGCCAGAGCCGGGCCAAAGCTTGGCCTGATCGATCCCGTCCACTGAAAGCAAGCCATGTGTCGCACCCTCCGCCTCGGCGTCCTGACGCCCTCGTCAAACACGGCGCTCGAGCCGCTGACCAGCGCGCTCGCCGCGGCCGTGCCCGGCTGCAGCGCGCATTTCTCGCGCTTCAAGGTGACCGAGATCTCGCTCTCGGCA
>JAEMQF010000025.1 GCA_022758925.1 Burkholderiales bacterium
CCGCAATCCGGTGGTGCCCCACCAGCGCCACTTCCCAGCCACCGCCCAGCGCCGTGCCGTTCAGGCAGGTCACGACCGGCTTGCCCAGCGTCTCGATCGTGCGCAGGTTCTTCTTCAGCAGTTCGACGCCGCCGAAGGAGCGCGCCGCATCGCTGGGCTTCAGGCGCATCACGCCTTTCAGGTCGGCGCCGGCGAAGAACGTGCTCTTGCTTGAGGCGAGCACGATGCCGACGATGTTTTCCTTGTCGGCGACCAGCCTCGCAATCACCTGCGTCAAGTCGCTCTGCCACTGCTCGCTCATCGTGTTGACGGGCGAACCGGGCTCGTCGAACGTCAGCGTCGCAATCCCGTCTGCAAGTTCGTAGCGAATCGTTTGCATTGCGCTCACAGCCTCTCGACGATGGTGGCGATGCCCATGCCGCCGCCCACGCACAGCGCGGCCAGGCCGTAGCGCAGCTTGCGCCGGTGCAACTCATCCACCAGCGTGTTCAGGATCATCGCGCCGGTCGCGCCCAGCGGATGGCCCATCGCGATCGCGCCACCGTTCACGTTCACTTTCTCGTGCGGCACGCCCATCTCTTTCATGAAGCGCATCGGCACCGCGGCGAAGGCTTCGTTCACTTCGAACAGGTCGATGTCGGCGACCGTCAGGCCGGCCTTGGCGAGCGCCTTGCGCGCAGCGGGCATCGGGCCCGTCAGCATGATGGTCGGGTCGTCGCCACTGAGCGCTGCGCTGACGATGCGCGCGCGTGGTTTGAAGCCGTGTGTCCTGCCCGCCGCCTCGGAGCCGATCAGCATCGCCGCGGCGCCGTCGACGATGCCCGACGAATTGCCGGCATGGTGCACATGCAGGATGCGCTCGACCTGCGGGTAGTGCGACAGCGCCACCTCGTCAAAGCCCATCGCTCCCATTTGTTCGAAGGCGGGACGCAGGGCAGCCAGGCCGGCGAGCGTCGTGTGCGGCTTGATGAATTCGTCAAAGTCCAGGATCGTCTGGTCGATGAAATCCTTCACCGGCACCACCGAGCCGGCGAAGAACCCGCCCTCGCGCGCTTTGGCGGCGCGTTGTTGCGACTCCATCGCAAAGGCGTCGACGTCTTCGCGCGCGAAGCCGTCGATGGTTGCGATCAGGTCCGCGCCGATGCCCTGCGGCACGAAATCCGTCGCCGCGTTCGTTTCCGGGTCTTGCGACCAGGCGCCGCCGTCGGAGCCGATCGGCACCCGGCTCATGCTCTCCACACCCCCGGCGACGACCAGGTCTTCCCAACCCGAGCGCACCTTCTGCGCCGCCAGGTTCACCGCTTCCAGGCCCGACGCGCAAAAGCGGTTGATCTGCACCCCCGAGCAGCGCCAGTCCCAGCCTGCGCGCAGCGCCGCGACCTTGGCGATCACCGAGCCTTGTTCGCCGATCGGCGAGACCACACCCATCACCACATCATCCACCTGCGCCGTGTCGAAATCGTTGCGCCGCTGCAGCTCGCGCAGCACGCCGGCGAGCAGGTTCACGGGTTTCACTTCATGCAGGCTGCCGTCTTTCTTGCCCTTGCCGCGCGGGGTGCGAATCGCATCGAAGATGTAGGCTTGGGTCATGTTTTGGCTCCTGCGACCTGGCGGTTGAAACGGGTTCGCGCCAGTATAGGAGCGTGGCCAGTGCCGGCCGAACCCGCGCCGCCACTGGCCATAATGCGCAGGCCCACTCCGCCCGAGGCCACCGCCATGATCGAACGCACCCTCTTCAGCGCCGACCACGAAGGCTTTCGCGACAGCTTCCGGCGCTTCATGGACAAGGAGATCGCCCCCTTCCACAGCGCGTGGGAAGAGCAGGGTTATGTCGACCGCGAAGTCTGGCGCAAGGCCGGCGCGAACGGCTATCTGTGCATGACGATGCCCGAGGCCTTTGGCGGCAGCGGCGCCGATAAGCTCTATTCGGTGGTGCAGATCGAGGAGCTGAGCCGTGGCGGTTGGAGCGGCATCGGCTTTGGCCTGCACAGCGAGATCGTCGCGCCATACATCCTGCACTACGGCAGCGAGGAGCAGAAGCGCAACTACCTGCCGCGCCTGGCCAGCGGCAAGATGATCGGCGCGATCGCGATGAGCGAGCCCGCCGCGGGCTCGGACCTGCAAGGCGTGAAGAGCACCGCGATCCGCAGCACCGACGCCCAGGGCGAGTTTTACCTGCTGAACGGCTCCAAGACCTTCATCACGAATGGCTGGCATGCCGATCTGGTGATCGTCGTGGCCAAGACCGACCCGTCCGCCGGCGCCAAGGGAACGAGCCTGCTGCTCGTGGAGCGTGGCATGCCGGGGTTCGAGACCGGCAAGCGCCTGAAGAAGATCGGCCTGAAGGCGCAAGACACGTCGGAGCTGTTCTTCAACGACGTGCGCGTGCCGCTGCAAAACCTGCTCGGCCCGGAGAACCGCGGCTTCGTCAGCCTGATGGAGCAACTGCCGTGGGAGCGCATGCAGATTGCCATCGGCGCCGTCGCCAAGTCGCAAGCCGCGATCGACTGGACGATCGCCTATGTGAAGGAGCGCAAGGTGTTCGGCCAGGCGGTGGCGAACTACCAGAACACGCGCTTCAAACTCGCCGAGCTGCAGACCGAAGTGCAGGTGGCGCAAGTCTTCGTCGATAAATGCCTGGCGCTGCTGCTGGAGAACAAGCTCGACACCGCCACCGCGTCGATGGCGAAGTACTGGGTCAGCGACCTGGAGAACAAGGTCATCGACCAATGCCTGCAATTGTTCGGCGGCTACGGCTACATGTGGGAGTTCCCGATCGCCCGCGCCTTCGTCGACGCACGCGTGCAGCGCATCTACGGCGGCACGAACGAGATCATGAAAGAAGTGATCAGCCGGGCGATGGGGCTGAGTGGGCGGTGATCCGCTTCAGCAACGCCGCCTTGGCCTTGCGCATAGATCATTCGTGATCTATCATTCGCGACGTGACGGGCAAGGAAGTCATCGCGAGGCTGAAGGCGGCTGGCTGGTCGCTGAATCGCATCCACGGCAGCCACCACATCATGAGCAAGGGCGGTCAGGCCGTGCCGGTTCCGGTTCATGGCGCCCGCGATCTCGGCGCCGGCCTGATTGCAGCGTTGCAGCGTCAAACCGGTGTCAAGCTGAAATGAGGTCCTTTCATGGAAATTCGATATCCCGCAACCGTGACGGCGCAAGCCGACGGGAGCCTGTTTGTGCAGTTCATCGACCTGCCCGACACGTTTACGGAAGGCCAGACGAAGGAAGAGGCCCTGTTCAATGCGGCTGAGGTCTTGTCGGCCATGCTGGCGTGGCGGCTCGATGAAGCAAAGGACGTTCCCGCGCCAAGCCTCAAGGTGAAAGGCGCGCACTACATCGCCCCTGACGCCAAGACCCAGGCCGCGATGTTGCTGCGCCTTGCGCGAGGCGACCGCACCCTTTCTGACTTGGCGCGGGCGCTCGAAACCTCGTGGCCCGCCGTCAAGCGACTGGAAGACCCGACGCATTGGCCATCGCTAAAGACACTCGACCGCGCGGCCGCCGCACTTGGCAAGCGCCTCGTCCTCAGCCTCGAATAACGATGGGCCCGCTGCACGGACTGCGCATCATCGAACTCGAAGGCATCGGCCCGGTGCCGATGTGCGCGATGCTGCTTGCCGACCTCGGCGCCGATGTCGTGCGCATCGACCGCCGCGAACCGAGTGGCCTGGGCTTGGCGCTGGAGCGGCGCTTCGCCGTCAATTCGCGCAATCGCCGCTCCGTCGCGCTCGACCTGAAGACCGCCCCCGGCCGCGACGCCGCGCTGCGCCTGATCGACCGCGCCGATGTGCTGCTCGAAGGCTTTCGCCCCGGCGTCGCGGAACGGCTTGGGCTCGGGCCGCAGGTGTGCCACGCGCGCAATCCCGGCCTGGTCTACGGCCGCATGACGGGCTTCGGCCAGCAAGGGCCACTGGCGCAAGCCGCAGGCCATGATTTGAACTACATCGCGCTCAGCGGCGCGCTGCACGCGATCGGCCCACGCGGCGGCAAGCCCGTGCCGCCGCTGAACCTGGTGGGCGACTACGGCGGTGGCTCGCTTTACCTGGCGCTGGGCGTGCTCGCCGCGCTGCACGAGCGCAAGGCTTCGGCTCGCGGCCAGGTGGTCGACGCGGCGATGGTCGATGGCGCAAATTCGTTGATGTCGATCTTCTACGGCCTGGCCGCCGCCGGCGCCTGGGGCGGTGCGCGCGGCGAGAACCTGCTCGACGGCGGCGCGCCGTACTACGACACGTACGAAGCCGCCGACGGGAAGTTCGTCGCGGTCGGCGCGATCGAGCCGAAGTTCTTCGCCGAACTCGGGCAACGCATCGGCCTCGATCCGCGCTTCGTGGAGAACCAGAACGACCGCAGCCTGTGGCCCGAGATGCGCGCAGCGCTCGCCGCGATCTTCATGCAGCGCACGCGCGACGACTGGTGCGCGCTGCTCGAAGGCAGCGACGCGTGTTTCGCGCCGGTGCTGTCGATGGCAGAAGCCCCGCAACACGCACACGCGAAGTCGCGCGCTGCGTTCGTCGAGATCGACGGCGTGGTGCAACCCGCGCCTGCGCCGCGCTTCGACCGCACTGTGCCGCCTGTGCCACGGCCGGCACCACGCACTGGCGAGCACACCGAAGAGGTGCTGCGTGAAGCAGGATTCAGCGCTGCGGAGATCGAGGCGCTGCGTGCTTAGCGCAGCGCCGAATGCCAGGGATTCGCTTTGAGTCGATGGCGATAATCACGCGGCTTCCCACCCAGACAAAGCCCGCGGCGATTTTCTGGTCGGCTGACCGGACCACCTTGGAACTGGATGTTCGCCGAAGTCGACGAGCGAATCGCAGCACGGCGACAACGGTCATCCGCAGGTGTCAACCGACGACCGGGCCAGGGCCGTTGCCTGCAACGCTCAGCTGCATCAACGCGGCCGTACCCTGCAGTCATTGGGGCAGCCGCGAATGGTCACTGCGCCCGGGCCCACCACCATGGCCCTGATTCATCTGGGGTGACATGCCACGTCTTCGCGGGGCATCCTGGAAGCCCCATGGCTGCGCCGAACGCTCGACGCAACGCGCCTCAGGCTACGGTGTGACGTAAGCCGCCCGCGGAGGGTGCAGCCCGGAGCGGCTCGGCTTGACCGAATGGTCAAGCCTCACTCGGGATGCGACGCCTGGTCTTGCTTTGACTGGAAACCCATTGCTTGAGGGCATCGTCCATGCGACTCTGCCAACCGGCTCCGCTGGCTTTGAAGAAGGCCAGCACTTCCGGGCTATAGCGGACGCTGACCAGCTGCTTCGTTGGGGCCACCTGCGGGCCGCGCTGACCAGGTTTGCGCTTCGCCACTAGAGCCTTTCGAACGGCCTCATAGCCGCCGCCAATGACCATGACTCCTGTATTCCATTTCGCTTCTTCTCGGGCCGGCAAGGGCCTGTCCTTGCCGGGTGCCCGTGCAATGGCTGCCTCGACCTCGGCTTGGCTAGTGGGGAATTTCTTGGA
>JAEMQF010000261.1 GCA_022758925.1 Burkholderiales bacterium
ACGCCTTTGCTGCGCTATGCGGGGATCGATGGCAAGGCCATGGAGCAGTTGCGCGAGCAGATCGCAGGGGGTTCGGTTCATCCGCTGGAGACTGAAGCCACGAGCAAGTTCTTCAAGAGCTTCATCCACAAGTTCTGGCCCGACGGTCTCTACGGTGAATCGATTCTGCAGATCGAGTCCGACGACGCGCCATGCATCTATCGCGGCCCATGCTTCTTCCTCGGCTATCGCGGCCACGGCTATTTCGAAGCGCTCGAGTCGTACATCCAGAAGCTCCCGGGCCTGGCCGAGTTGCCGGAGGCCTTGTTGCGGCTTGTCGGCCGGGAGGAAACCGCGAGCGAGCAGGCAGCGAAGAATGGGGACGGCGCTGCGCCGCAATCGGTCAACATGCTGCTGACGAAACACGCGAATCCGGAGCAGCAGCGGGTGATTCAGGAACTGGAGACGAAAGACACCGTCATGGTGCAGGGCCCTCCGGGAACCGGCAAGACGCACACCATTGCCAACCTCATCGGGCATCTGCTGGCCAAACGCCAACGCATCCTGGTGACGAGCCACACCTCGAAAGCCTTGCGCGTCGTCAAGGACAAGGTGGCCCCGAGCCTGAGGTCGCTTTGCGTGAGCGTGCTGCATGGCGATGACGACAGCTCCAAGGAGCTCGAGGAATCGATCACCGGGATCATCAACTACCTCGCCAAGACCAGCGTCGCCAAACTCGATGCGGAGATTGCGCAGATCGATGTCTCGCGCGTGGAGCTGGTGAAGGAATCGGACCAGCTGCGGCAGAAGCTTCATGAATCGGCGCTGGTGGAGTACCGGCGCGTTGAGTTCGATGGCGAACAGGTCCTGCCGTCCGAGTTGGGCAGGCGCGTCGCGCGCGAGCGCGATCAACACGGATGGCTGCCCGGCCCGGTCGCCGAATCGGCGAAGTGCCCCGTCAGCGAGCGCGAGATCGAGAAGCTCTATCAGATCAATTTCCAGCTGACGGACGAAGACATCGCGCTCCTGTCGGGCCCGCTGCCGGCTCTCGACCAGTTGCCCTCGGCCAAGGAGTTCATCAGATACTTCGACGAGTTCAAGACTCTCGACAAGAGAATCCCTGAAGAGAGCAAGCAGTATTGGGAGCACGACGAGGTCGGCGTGGTCGCGCTCGAGCGGCTCAAGCATCACCTCGTCGACGCCGTCGAGGGCCTGGAGCTTGACGCGCCGTGGTTCCTGGCGTGTCTTCAAGCGGGCACCGAGCGTGGGGATCGGGCTGATTCCTGGCGTGATCTGATCGACCTGATCGAGACCTCGAGGGACGAGATCGGCAGGAAGGAAAAGCTGGTGATTCGGCTCGGCCCCTCCATTGCCTCAAAGCTTTCGGTACAGGATCAGATCAGGATCTTGCAGGAGATCATCCAGCACCTGAAATCGCCGAAGAAATTCAAGAAGCTCACGTCGCTGTTCCACCCGGAGTGGAGCAAGCTCGCGCACGACGCCAAAACCGACCAAGGCGAGCTCAAGGAGATCGAGCACTTCGAAGCGGTGCTGCATCTGGTCCAAGTGCGCCTGATGCGCGACAAGATGTGCAAGCGCTGGGACCGACAGATGGAGGGCCTGGCTGCGCCCGCCTCCCAGGACATGGGCCCCAAGCCGGAAGAGACCATGTCCATCTATGGCTTCAAGCTCGACCGAGCCGTGAAGTGGATGGATGAGCAGTGGGCCCCGCTCAAGAAAGAGGCGGCCGAAGTCGGGCTCAAGTGGGAAATGCTGTTCCATCGCCTGCCCTTGCTGCCGCAACAGGCGGCCGAAGCGGCGCGCATCGTGCACCTCATTCGCGATCAGTTGATTCCGATTTGCAGCAAACAGGTAGAAAACCTGGAACTGAAGGACATGAAGGGCAAACGCGGTCAATGGCTCAGTACGATTCGGGCGGTTGAGCCGACGCCCGCGTCGCGCACGCTGTTGAAGACTCTGGAGCAGGCTTTCAAGGCGATCGACTACGACGCGTACGACAAAGCCTGGAAGCGGCTGGCGCGGGTTCTCGAGCTGAAACCGGCGTTTGAAGAGCGGAACAAGCTCTTGCAAGAGCTGTCGGCAGCGGCTCCGCGCTGGGCCGAGGCGATCGCTCAGCGCGAGTCCGGGCATGCCACGGCCGACGCTCCCGGGAGCCTGAACAAGGCATGGGCGCATCGGCAGTTGGTGCAGAAACTGATCAGCCTTGCCGGGACGGATATCGAAAAACTCGAGGACCGGCTTGCCGTCGTCACCGAGAAACTGCAAAAAGTCAACGCCATGTATGTCGAAAAGCTGGCATGGCGGGCCCAGGTTGAAAGAACCGGGTTGAAGCAACAGCAAGCCTTGAATGGTTGGCTGGGGCTTTACCGGAAAATCGGAAAAGGCACGGGCAAGTTCGTCGGCAAGTTCAAGGAGGAGGCGAGGAAGACCCTGCTGGAGTGCCACCAGGCAGTGCCCGTATGGATCATGCCGCTTTCGGAAGCGCTTGAGAGCTTCGAGCTGGGCACCACGCATTTCGACGTCGTCATCGTCGACGAGGCGAGTCAGTGTGACGTGCTGGGGCTTGCCGCCTTCGCTCTGGGCAAGAAGGTCGTCGTCATCGGCGATCATGAACAGGTGAGTCCGTACTCCGTGGGAGTCGAGGCGGGTCGGGTGCAGGGGCTGATCGAGGAGTTCCTGGAGGGAATCCCGAACAAGCAGCTCTACGATGGCAGGACGTCGATCTACGATCTGGCGCGGCAGGCCTTTGGCGGGATCATTCGCCTCATCGAGCATTTCCGCTGTGTGCCGGCGATCATCGAGTTCAGCAATCAGCTCTGCTACGGCGGTGAAATTCTTCCGCTGAGAGAGGCATCCACGAGCCAGGTCTATCCGAACCTGATCGCGCATCAAGTGCAAGGGGCGTCAACCGAGAACAAGACGAACGAAGCGGAAGCCCTGGAAGTGGCGTCGCTGATCACGGCGATGTGCCGCCTCGAGGAATACGACGGCTGCACCTTCGGCGCGATCTGCATGGTGGGAACCGAGCAGGCGGTGAAGATCGATTCGATCCTGAGGCGGCGCCTGAGCGCCGCGGAATATGGGCGCAGGAGAATCCTGTGCGGCAATGCGTCGCAGTTCCAGGGTGATGAAAGAGACGTGATCCTGCTGTCGCTGGTGGACACCGCGCGCAACGGCGAAGTGATGACCCTCAGAGCTTCGGATGAATGGAAACGGGTCTACAACGTGGCGACAAGCCGCGCGCGCGATCAGTTGTGGGTCGTCTATTCAATGGACCCGACACGTGACCTGAAGAAAGGCGACCTGAGACTCAGGCTCATTTCACACGTTGAGCAGCACTCGGGGGGGCCGAAGACCGGCCAGCGGCCAAGCGTCAAATTCGAGTCTGCTTTCGAGAAATCGCTGAATGACAGGCTGGTCGAGCTTGGCTATGGCGCGCAACCCAAGTACCGGGTCGGCGAGTTTGAAGTCGATTTCATGATCGAAGGCGATTCAGGCACGAAGGCGGTCATCTCATGCGAGGGAGACAGGATTGTCTCGGAGACCGCGATCCTCTCGAGGATGGAACGCCAGCTGACGCTGGAGAGGCTGGGTTGGCACTTCATTCATTTGCGCGCGAGCGACTATCTGTCGGATGAGTCTCGGGCCATGCGCAAACTCGTGCGCAAGCTCGCTTCCCTGAAGATCGAGCCTAGGACTGAAAGACCGGCTGACGCCGCTCCCAAGGTCGAGCGCGTGGATCTGCGCGAGAAGATCATGAAGCGGGCTGAAATGATCCGCGGCCGTCTGTGACGGGCCCGACCGATAGCCCAACAGGCCCGACACGCTCCTGGGCTTGATGTCCTCAGTGTGAGCCTCGTGCGAGCAGGGCTGGGCACTGCGCCGATCAAACCGGACAGGCCGGGTCGACCCGGCGCAGCGCGCATCCCCGGCGTCGACTCCCGCCTCTCGATCACGGCCTGATACGCGGCGTCGGGCCACGCGCCGCCTGAGCCCGACTCAGGGCCCAGGCGGTCGAAATCGCCTCGCGCTGCTCAGCTGCGAGGCGCTGCTCAAGCTCGGTCCATCGGCTCGAGACGTCGGCCGCCGCGGCGGCCTCGTCGGAGGCTTCTTCCCTCTCGTACCTCAGGTCGCGACCGACGTCGGGGATGCCGCTCACAGCCAGGCCCGATCCGGCCAGCATGCGCAACATGCGCCGTTCATTGAGCTTGACCATGTCACCCAGTTCGCGCACGAAGGCGTCGTACGCTTCGGCCTGAGGCGCGTCGAGCGTCAGCGTCGGTCGCAGCTGCAACAGCCGCTCCCGCCACAGGCGCAGCGGATCCGCCGGGACCATGTCCTCGACGCGCGCAAAGGCTTCGGGCGTGCGCATGCGGGCTGAAGGTTTGCCAGCCGGCGCGGCGCCACCGGGTGCAGACTGTGCCAGCGCCACACCCGTGGCGAAGACGAGGCAGGCGGCGAAAGCGGTGGCAGGTCGGTGCATCGGGAAACTTCGGCGTTCGGTTGCAAGAGGCCAGGGCATGACAGAACTGAAGGCGTGGGCCGCGTCTCGAAGTTCGCACTGCGCCCGGCCGGCACTGCTGCGCTTTGCGCATAGCCTGCGCCCCAAAGCAGGCCCGACGCGGGCACGACCCAAAGCCCGACTGGCTCCCACGAGAGGTGAAGCTTACCCGCTTCATGCGTGGCGCAGCGCCTCGATGACGCCGGCGTCGGCTTCGAAGCAAACGCCAGGGTCGTCGCACCCCTGTGAGAGGGCGGTGGGGCCAGCCGCCGCGCCGGTGCGTCGGCCCTGCATCCGATCCGGCCTGGCCTGCGTAAAGCCTGTCTGACACCGCTGCTGCGAGCCGCGGTGCCCGTGATCGGCCCCCGCGCAACGGGGCCGCAGTGCAGACCTTGAAGGAAACCCACCATGACATCGAGCCGCAAGAAACCGGGGCAGTTGCTGCCTCTCGTGGCCGCCCTGTGCGCCACAGCGATGGGCGCGGCCGTCGCGCCCGCCCAAGCCTCCAGCCACCGCGAAGCGCCGTCGATCACGACGATGCCCAAGGTCGACGCCACCGACTTCTACCTGTTCAACAGCTATGAGCCGGGCCGCGATGGCTATGTGACGATGATCGCCAACTACCAGCCTCTGCAAGCCCCATACGGCGGCCCGAACTATTTTCAGATGGACCCGAACGCGCTGTACGAGATCCACATCGACAACGTCGGCGACGCAAAGGAACACTTGACGTTCCAGTTCCGTTTCAAGCATGCGTTCAAGGGCATCACATTGCCGATCAACGGCAAGGACGTCGCGATCCCGTTGATCCAGGCCGGTGCCGTGGCCGACCCGAAGGCGGGCGCGCTCAACCTCAACGAGACCTACAGCGTCGACATCGTGCGCGGCGACCGCCGCACCGGCACGCGCGGCAGCGTCACCAACGCGGTGGGCGGATCGGCCAGCTTCGACAAGCCGGTCGACAACATCGGCACCAAGACGATCCCGGACTATGCAGGCTATGCGGCCAAACACATCCACAGCGTCAACATTCCCGGCTGCGCGATGCCGGCGAAGCTGTTCGTCGGCCAGCGCAAGGATGCATTCGCCGTCAACCTGGGGGTGATCTTCGATCTCGTGAATGCGCCGCTCGCGGCCATTACCGACCCGGCCAACATCAACGCCTTCCCGAACATCATCGACGACGCCAACGTCACCACGCTGGCAATGGAGGTGCACAAGAGCTGCCTGGTCGCCGGCACCGACACCGTGATCGGCGGCTGGACAACGGCCAGCCTGCGCCAGGGCCAGCTGCTCAACGGCACGCCGAAGAAGGGGCATCAGACGGCGGCGGTTCCCGGCGGCGCCTGGACCCAGGTGTCGCGGCTGGGCATGCCGCTGGTGAACGAGGTCGTGATCGGCCTGCCCGACAAGGACCGCTTCAACAGTTCCAAACCCAGGAATGACGCCCAGTTCGCCGACTACGTGACGAACCCGACGCTGCCCCGCCTGCTCGAAATCGCCTTCGGCACCGCGGCCGGTGCGATCGCGCCATCGAACCCGGGCCGCAACGACCTGGTCACGGTGTTCCTGACCGGCATCAAGGGCGTGAATCAGCAGGGCGTGGTCACGCCCTCGGAAATGCTGCGCTTGAACACCGCGATCCCGGCAGTGCCGTTCGCGATGCAGAACCGGCTCGGCATCGTCGGCAACATCCTCGCCGGCGGCAACGACAACGCCGGCTTCCCGAACGGGCGGCGACCGAAGGACGACGTCGTCGACGTCGCCCTCGTGGCCGTGGTCGGCGGCCTTTGCATGGCGAATGGCGACACCGACGCCCTCGGCTTCGGCGCGGCGTGCAAACCGTCGGCAGTGCCGCTCGGTGCCACGGCGTTCAAGCTGCACGACGGCGTCGACCAGGCTGTGGTGCCGCTGTTGCCAGGCTTCCCGTACCTGAATACGCCATTGCCCGGCGCGAAGTGAGGCCCACCATGAAGAACCTTGAACGATTCCTGATGCTGGCGCTGACCAGCGTGCTGCTCGCGGCCTGCGGCGGGGGCGGTTACGACGCCCCGGTACCCGGGCCGGCCGTCGCGGTGGCGCCGGGGGCGAGCGAGTCTGCCGCCGGTCTGGCCAAGTACCTGAACGACCTGGCCGCAGCCGCGGCCGACGACAGGGAGCCGGTGGATCTGAGCACCTTCACGCCGAAGCTGCCCGAGGACACGGAACCCGAAGCGTTGAGTTGACCCTCCGAGTCTGCCCACCACCCGCCCACCCGCGCCCAGCGCTCGGGTGGGCGATTCCGCAATCCGCTGCCGAAGCCGCCCCGCCACCATGAACCACTGCACCTCATTCCTGATGGCCCTGCTCATTGCGACAGGGTTGGACCTGTCGGCGCTCGCGGCGCCGATCACGCCGACGAGCGATCTACAGGTCATCGAGACCTTGCCTGCGAGCGCGGCCAGCCGCGCCGCAGACCGCCGCCTGCGCCAGGCACTGCTGGGCAGCCCGCGCGACGCGCAGAAGGCGGTTCAGCTTGCGGGCAGCCTGATGGCACAAGCGCACGAGCTGGGCGATCCGCGCCTGGCGGGCCAGGCCATGGCGACGCTGCAAGCCTGGAGCGAGCCTGCCAACGCGCCGGGCGAGGTGCTGTTGATGCAGGCCACGGTGCTGCAGTACCTGCATGATTTCGACGCTTCGGCCAAGCTGCTGGAGCAGTTGCTGGCGCGCGAACCGCAACGGCCGCAAGCCTGGCTGACCCTGGCCACGGTGCGCCGGGTGCAGGGTCGCTACGCCGCGTCGGACCTGGCGTGCGCGCAACTGTTGGAGCACGGCGCAGCGCTTCACGGCGCCGCATGCCAAGCCGAGAACGCGGCGCTGCGCGGCGAGTTCGACATCGCGCGCGGGCGCTTCGAGCGCCTGCTCGCCGATCGGCGGCTCAGCCGCGGCACGCGCAACTGGCTGCTCACCTCGCTCGCCGAACTCGAGCAGCGTGCCGGGCGCAACGAAGCGGCCGACGCCGCGTTCGAGGCCGCCTTGGCCGCTGAGCGCGAGACCTATGCGCTGACCGCCTATGCCGACTTCCTGATCGACCAGGGGCGTGAGCGCGAAGCCCTGGCGTTGCTGCGCGAACAGCCGCGCACCGACGGCGTCTTGTTGCGGCTGGCGATCGCGGGCGCCCGCATCAAGGCGCCGCAGGCGGCAAACGATGCGCGCGAGATGCGCGAGCGCATCGCGCAGGCCAACCTGCGGCCGCAGGCGCAGAGCGTGCACGCGCGCGAGCAGGCAATGTTCGCGCTCTGGGTCGACGCCCGACCGCAACACGCGGTCGCGCTCGCGCGCACGAATCTGGCGCAGCAGCGTGAGCCGATCGACCTGCTACTTCTGGCACGGGCCGCGGCCGCCGCGCAGCAACCCGCCGCGCTGCAGGCGGCAGACCAACTCAGAAAGGAGATCGGGCTTCATGACCGCCGAATGGATGCGCTGCTCTAGGAGCCTGTCGGGTTTTGGGTCGGGCCCGCGTTCGGCCTGTTTCGGGGCCCAGGCTGCGAGGTGCGTGCGGGCCGGCCGGTCGGCCATTGCGCAGACGTTGATTGCGCTCGCCGCGCTGGCACTGGGCACGCTCGGATCGCCGGCCGCGGCCCACAAGGCGAGCGACAGCTACCTGCAACTGCGCGAGCAAGAGCATGGCATCGAGTTGCGCTGGGACATTGCGCTGCGCGACCTCGACAGCAGCGTCGAGCTCGATGCGAACGGCGACGCACAGATCACCTGGGCCGAGATCAAGGCGGCCTGGCCCGCGGTCGAGGCGTATGCCTTGCAGCGGATCGGGATCGACGCTTGCCAGCTGAGGCCGGTGCGGCGCGGCCTGGAGCAGCGCAGCGATGGCGCCTACGCCGTGCTGTGGCTGGAGGCCGACTGCGCGTTGAGCAGCGAACCGGTGGTGCGCTACAGCCTGCTGCGCGAGATCGACCCGACCCACCGCGGACTGCTGAAGATCGAGCGCGCCGGCAGGCCGGTGATGCTGCAGGTGCTCGATCCGACGCGCGAGCATGCGCCGCTGCCGGCCGCCGTTGCGACAGCTACCGAGGCACCGACCGCGGGGCCGACCGCGGGGCCGATCGCGGGACCGACCGCGGGATCGATCGCGGGACCGACCACGGGATCGATCGCGGGATCGATCGCGGGCCCGATCGCGGCACCGATCGCGGCCACGCTCGCAACGCCCGCGCCACGCCTCGAGCCGGCGCCGCCGTCATCGTTCATGCGCGAAGGCGTGCATCACATCGTGTCGGGCTACGACCACTTGCTGTTCCTGCTTTGCCTGCTGCTGCCGGCCGTGATGCGGCGCACGCCGCAAGGCTGGCAACCCGTAGCGCGGCTGGGCCAGGCGGTATTGCCGGCGGTGGGCATCGTCAGCGCATTCACGCTGGCGCATTCGATGACGCTCACGCTCGCCGCGCTCAAGCTCGTCAGCCTGCCGTCGTCGTTCATCGAGCCGGCGATCGCGGTCACGATCGTGCTCACCGCAATCGACAACCTGCGGCCGCTGTTTCGGATGCCGCGTGTAATGGTGGCGTTCTTCTTCGGCTTGATCCACGGCTTCGGCTTTGCCGGCGTGCTCGCTGAAATGGACTTGCCCGCGGCGTCGTTTGCCTGGGCATTGCTGCAGTTCAACCTCGGCCTCGAGCTCGGTCAGTTGAGCATCGTGTTCGTCGCCATGGCGGCGCTGTATGCGCTGCGCCGCCGCAGCGGCTACCCGCGCTGGGTGATCAACGGCGGCTCGCTCGCGGCGCTGGCGATCGGCGCACTCTGGTTCGTCGAGCGCACGGCCGACGTGTCGCTGCTGTCGCTCTGAGCTGCCCGTCCCGTCGGCACTGAACGCAAGACGCAAGCCGCAAGCCGCAAGCCTCTGCACCCACCGTGCAGCGACAGCACCCGCCCGGCTTCTTCGCCAAATCCGATGAAGCCACGGCAAAAAGGAACCCATCCTCTGCTCGGGCCGGAGCCCGCGACTACAGCAAGCGTTCCTCGACCAGCAAAGATTGCAGCCACAGCGTGAACCGCAGCCAGGCGCTGGAGCCAGGCTCCTCGGTGCTGACTTGCGACTGGCCCTGCTCGTCGCGCGACAGCCATTCAATGCTCTGGCCATCGGCGCCCAGCCGCAGCCGGTACATGATGTTGGTGCGTTCGCCTTCCAGCGCGCGGCGCAGCTCCGCGCTCAGCGCCGGGCTGTCGATGGCCAGCGCCATCTCGGTGTTGCCGACTGCCGAACGCCCATCGAGATTGACTGACCCGACCAACACGTAGCGCCCGTCAACCACCGTCACCTTGGCATGCAGCCGCGGCGTGGAGATGCCGAAGCTGCCGAAGCTGAGCGAGCGCCGCACCGGCCCCGGGCTCAACTCGTGGACCTCCACCCCCAGGCGCAGCATCTCGACGCGGTAGCTGCTGTAGCGGTGGTGCACCAGTGGCTCGTCGGTGGTTTCCAGCGAGTTGGTGTAGAGCACCGTGCGCACGCCGGCTCGGGCTGCAGTTGCCATCATCGGCATGCCCACCGTGCCAGGCACGAAGTAGGGCGAAATGATCTGCACACTTTGCCTGGCGCCGCCGATCACGCCCAGCAGCCCGCCCATCGCGGCGCTGGGGCCGCTGGGCGGCCGCGCATCGACGGCTTTTTCCGGGGGGTCGGCAAACACCTGGGCGCTGGCATGATGCAGCACCAGTCGGCCCTGCTGCAACTGCGCTTCGACCGAGGTCAGCCCAATGGGATCGGTGCGGTACGGGGCCGGCGTCGGGGCAGCGTCGCGCAGCTCGGCGTCCAGACGCTCGGGCGCCGTCGCGTCGGCAGCGTCTGGCCGGCCTTGCACCAGGTGCAGCGGCCAGGCTGCAACGCTGTTCCAGTAGCGGTCGAACACCCTCGACAGATCCTGCACCACGCGACCCGTGGCGATCAGATCCATGTCGATGAAATTGGCCTCGGAGTGGCCCATGAAATATTCGTCGGCGATATTGCGCCCGCCAAAGACCGCCATCGCGTTGTCGGCGACGAACAGCTTGTTGTGCATGCGGTGGTTGTGGCGCTCGAAGTCACCCGGCGACATCAGCAGCCGCACGATCGGTGCGCCGCTGCGCAGCGGCAGAGGATTGAACAGCCGCACCTCGACGTTGGCATGCGCGGCCAGGTCGACGAGCAGGGGTTCGATGTCGCCCACGTGGTAATCGTCGACCAGCAGGCGCACGCGCACACCCCGCGCCGCGGCATCGCGCAGTTCGCGCAGCAGCGCACGGCCGGCGACGTCGCGGTGGATGTGGTAGGCCTGCAGGTCGATGCTGCGCTCTGCGCGCCGCGCCAGCGCAATCCGCGCGCCGAATGAAAATTCGCCAGTCGGCAGCAACCGGAAGCCCGAGGGCGGGGCCTCGGTGGCCGGGTGGCTGGCGGCGGCCAGTAGCGCCAGCGTGGTGCTGCCGGTGTCGTTGAAGGCGACCGATGTTTCGACCACGCCACGCGGCGGCAGCGCCGCACAGGCGCCCAGCAGCGCAGCCAGCGTCAGCAGCAGCAAGCGAAGCGCACAGGCCGGCCTGCGGCAGGCGATGAAATTGGGCGGCATGACGTGGAGTGGGGCCATGCACAAGACTAACGTCAATCAGCCCGCTGGCGTCAACGCCCGGTGACCCCCGTTCACCGCAAACACAACCGCCATGCGCGCCGGAACCGTGAATGCCCCGGTGCGCGCTGCCTGACTGGCTGCTGTGGCGGGGCGCCGGTCGGCCGACGCAGCAAGCACCGGGCTGGCCGAGCCGACGATAGGGGTGATGCAGGTGCTGCCGGGGGTGGAATTGGCGCTGCCCTGGGCGGCGCAGGGCGAGGAGCAGGGCCACCAGGGCATGCAGCCTGGGCGTGAACCTTCTGCGCGAGTGGTTCACGCTGGTCGCGCTGGATGACCTCGATGCAGTACTGCGTCTGCAAGCGTCTGCAGCCCGTCGTGACACCCTTGAATTTTTCCAGTCTCAGTCGGCTGCACGCCATGCGCATTGATTCAACGCATTGATGACAGCACCTTTTGGTTCACTGGGTTGATGGCTGTCAACGTCCACCCATTGATCCACGGGGGTCCAAGGTAGAGACTCATCTGTATCCTCACCTCTTCATACCTCAGGAGTAATCCATGCTTCGCTGTGCTGTTTCGATCGGTGTTGCGCTCGTCTTGTCGTCCTGCGGCGGGGGTGGCGGCGGCGGTAGCCCAAGTGGCCCGGTTGATGCCGGGCCGGTGCAGATCACTGCCGGCAACTACGGGCTGGTCGCGCAGGAAAGCGTGGGCGCTGCAATGTCGGTGACGGACGCGGGTCTGTTGCTCACCGGGGTCCAGGTCAGCCGCGACCAGTTGGCGCTGGATTTCGCCCGCGCCCAGGTACCCAAGTTCCAGGCCTGGATGACCAGTGCGCCGCGGCTCGTGACCGGTGCCTCGCAGACCGTGGCGGTGCCGTGCGACAGCGGCAACATGGATGTGACCGTCGATGATGGCAACAACAACTCTATGTTCGATAGGGGCGACTCGTTTTCCGTGGCGGCCCATGCTTGCATGTTTGCTGGCGCCACGTTGACCGGCGGCATGGCCTTTACCGTGAACGAATTCAGCGGCGACCTGAACACCGATGTGTACAACCTGAAAATGTCGATGACACTGACCAACATGGTGGCAAGCGATGCAACCGGCAGCGTCACCACGAATGCCAGCATGAGCGCCATCATGGCGTCGACCGGGATCCACGCCACCACGTTTTCCATCACCACATCGAGCTACACCACGGTCAGCACCCGGGCGGGCGTCACCTATACCCGTTCCCTGACCGATTTCACTGCCACCCAAACCACCACGCCGACGCAGACCGGGTACACCATTTCGAAACTGGCCAACGGCACGCTGAGCAGTTCCGGCCTGAGCAACAGGTCGGTCGTCTTCGCCACCCTTGCGCCTTTCGTCCGCTCCAGCAGCCGGAACTTCCCGACCAGCGGGCAGGCCACGGCAACAGGCGGCGGTGGCAGCAAGATCCGGGTCACCGCGCAGAACGACGGCAGCACCGTGCTGGTGGAACTCGATGCCGACGGCAATGGCAATTACGAGGCATCGCATACCAAGCTGTGGACCGAACTGCTCTAACCCGGTGCTTCACCTGGGCAGGAGGCCGCCTCGGCGGCCTTCTTTTCGTGTGCTCCCTGGGCGGCGGTGCAATACAAGCGCGGGCGCAAACCTGCGGCCCGGTGCGGATCGACGCCGGTCTGGGGCAGCTTGCGAGCAGCTGGCAGGAGTATGACAACCAGCAGCGCCGGTTGCTGCGCGAGAGCGGTCTGCTCAGCGTCTTGCAGATCGGCGTGCAGGCCGAGTGCTTCGGGCTCGGCTGGGAAGCGGGTCTGCACCATGCACAGGGCCAGCGCGAGTACGTCGGCAACATCACTACCGGGGGCACCATCCAGACCAGCAGCAGCATCGAACAGACCGAACTGCGCGTCGAGGGCCGCAAGGTCATTGCGCCGCAATGGTGGCTCGGGGGCCGCCTGGCATACCAGCAGATCGAACGCGATCTGGCCAGTGCCGGCGCAGTGCTGGGTTACCCGGAGCTGTACCGCTACTGGCGCGCCGCGCTCGGAACCGGCTACCGTCTGTGGCAAGGCACCGACTCGCGGCTGCTGGGCGACGCCTGGATCGGCGGCGGGCCGGGCGGGCGCATGCTGCTGCGCCTGCCGGGCGACGACCCGGCCACCCTGAGCCTGGGCAGCAGCAGGCATGTCAACATCGGGCTCGAATGGTGGAGCCAGCGCCCGCCCGAGGGCACGCCAGGCTGGTCGTGGCACTTGCGGCTGGAGCATGGTCTGGAGCAAATCGAAGCCGGCAGCGCGCAGGCAATCACCCGCAATGGCATCGTGGTGGGCGCGGCGTTGCAGCCCAAGACGCGAATTTCGGGCACCGGACTGAGTGCCAGCCTGAGCTACTACTTCTACTGAGCTTTCCGTACTGCGCGACCGCCCACCGCGTGCTTGCAATGGCCGCTTCGCTTCGCACAGTCGTGGGCACGCTCATAGTCTTCGGTTTGCTTCGAGCCGAGTGCGACGGCGTCACTGGTCCGATGAGTGCGCAATTGTTCGCAGCAATTCCAGCCGATGTTTCGTATGCTGGACGCCCTCCCCGGAACGGACTTGACGGTCATGGCCAATGACTCCCTGCAGATGCGCACTCTGCGATACACGCTGCTCGATCCGATCGACCAATCGCTCCAGCTGCTGCGACGCTCGCAGAACAACAAGGAACTCCAGCGCTACCTGCGCGAACGCTGGTTGTTCGCGCTGCCGCTCGTGGTGGGGATCGTGCTTTCGAGCCTCGCGCTGACCGTGGCGGCGTTGACGTTCGTCGCGGGCGCCGGTGCGTTTCTCGGATTGTTGGCGACGATCATGCTTGCGCCGATCGTGCTGGTTGCGAGTCTTGCGGTGCAGGCGCACCTGCTTCTGTCCTGGATCGAGGGGCGCTCGCTCGCGAAGCTTCTGGGGCGCCGCGATCCACGTGAACGCGGACCGATTGGCACCTGGCTCGCGCGCAACTTTCGCCTCGACCTGAGGCCCCTGCCGCAGGTGCCGTGGATTCCTGCGCTGGTGTTCTTCGTTCTGCCCGTGCTGATGCTGTTCCGCGTTGCGACGCTGACCGCCGTGGCGCTTTTGGTCTTTCAGTTTATTGCCGCGATAATTTTCGCGCTCCGAGACCCTGTGGCCGCTGTCGCTCCCTCGCCCGCGCGGCGCAGGGTCGAGACACCCGAGCCTCCAGCGGCACCTCCGCGGGGCGCGGCACCCGTGCAAAGAGCGCGGGTCCACACAGAGCCAGACGCTTCGTGGCCCACCTTGCGTCCGGCGCCATCTCCGGATCCCACTTCCCGCGCGGCGGCATCTCCCGGCCCCGCTTCCCGTTCGGCCCCCGCTGCGAGTTCGACCTCCCGTGCGGCCCGACCCGACGCCGCAAGCTGGACCCGCAGCCTGCGTCCCTTCTTGAAATCGGGCTTTCGCCGCCTTCGTGTCGTCGTTGAAGTCGGCTTGCACAACCTGCTTCCCTTGCTCGAATACGGTGCGTTCCTGATGGGTATGGTCCTTGTCGTGACGGGCCGAAAGTCTGGTTCCGAACGGACCGTCGCGCTGGGGATGCTTCTCATCGGCGCTTCGCTTTTGCTCGGCGCAGCGGCCTCGATCGTCACGCGACGCATGAGTTTTCGCTTTTACCGCAGCGCGCGTGCGGGCTATGCCGGAGCGACGGCGCTGATCACGGGCATGATGCAGGCCATCTTGGGTGGCCTCGCCGTCGTCACGGCTCATGCACATTCGACCCACGTCTGGCAGGAGAAGCTTTATGACCTGCTTGACAACCCGTGGCCGTTGCTCATTCCGCTCGGGTTGTTGCTGATCGGCGCCGGCCTGTTGCTGATGCGCCGCTCCAGCAGATCCATCGGTGCACTCGGGACCCTGCTCTTCACCCTGCCGAAGACGCTGATCGGTCTTGCCGCCCTGGGTGCCGGCGCCGCGATCGTTGTCGGCTGGGCCTGGAGCATCCGCGACCCGCAGGAATTCGACAGGCTTGTCCGCCTGGTGCCGCAGGAGCATATGAATCTGCTCCAGAATGGGTGGAGCGACGCGATCGCGTTGCTGCTCTGAAGGTGAACGCCTGGAGCCGGCTTGCGCCGGGCCAGCGAAGCATCACTTGCACTTCAGCGCCTTCGCAGGCGCCGGCAGCGCCGAATTCCGGGTGGCCGTCGGCGCGGCTGAGATCTTCGAACTGGCGGCGCGTGCCGCTGAGCGCCCGTGTCCGGGCTCAGCGGCCGTATTTCGCCGTGAAACTCGCCTTGCCCAGGCTGTTGGCGTTGACCATGAAGCCGATCAGTGCGGCGCTGGCGTCAGGCGGAACTTCGATCTTTTCCGTCTTCAGCGCATGCACGGTGAAGATGTAGCGATGCGGTTTGTTGCCCTTGGGCGGGCAGGCACCGCCGAACCCGGGCGCACCGAAGTCGGTCCGGCCCTGAAGGCTGCCGGCCGGCAGGCCTTTGCCATCGGCCGTGCCGGCGCCCTCGGCGAGTTCGGTTGCACTGGCGGGAATGTTGTAGACCACCCAGTGCCACCAGCCCGATCCGGTGGGTGCGTCAGGGTCGTACACCTGCAGCGCGAAACTGCGCGCGCCTTTTGGCGCGCCGCTCCACTTCAGGGCCGGAGAAATGTTCTTGCCTTCGCAGCCGAAACCCTTGAACACCTGCGCGTCGGTGAGCATGCTGCCGGGCTTGATGGTCGGACTCTTGAGGCTGAAGCCGCCAGCCTGCGCAGCCATTGCGGCCGCGAACAGGGGAAATGCAATGGCGGTGGAGCGGATCGAGTGCATGGCTTCTCCTTTGGGATGAGTCAATGGCGAAACTGCAATGATGCCCGAGCTTCGGGTGAGCGTGTGCAGGCTGCTGGCGACTGGGGCGCTGTGGCGGCGAAGGCCCACGACGAAAACAAGATGGCCGCCGTCGCCTCGCTTTCCAGCGTCTGCTAGCGCTGAGGGTAGATTCCCTCGACTGCGCCGCCCGAGTGCCGGGAACCTGTCAGGTGGGCGGTGAGCGGGTAAGCTTTGTTGAGTTGCGTCACGTGCACGATGACGGACAGGACGCGCGGGCTGGGGCGGGCATGGTGGATCAACGGCGCATGCCCGATTCTCCACGCTGACCTATCCACGGGTGCGTGCCCACCGCCGCAGCGCACGAACCGGTTGCGATCGAACGGATCGACTGCGGCAACGCCGTGCCGCCCTACAACTCGCCGAGTGCCAAGCTTGGTAAGTGTTTAATATATTGGACATCGTGTGGCGCGATCGCTATGCTCCAGGCATGCTTCTCTTGCAAGAACTTGGCACGGCCGTGAAGACTCGTCGCTCTGACATGGGCCTGACTCAGGCCGCGCTGGCCCGTATCAGCGGTCTGTCGCGCTCGACTGTGAATTCGCTCGAGAACGGCAGCATCAGGGACTTGAGCGTGAATCGGGCCCACAAGCTTCTCGAGGCCATTGGCCTGTCGCTGTCGATCCCGGAGGTTCGCCCTCGCATCAAGCAATCCGCCGTCGCACGCAGTGCGGCGTTGGAGGTGGCGGCTCGGACCGCCAACGTCAGCTACAAGACCCAAGCCACCGGCGAGCACATTCGCACGGCTCTGCTCAAGGCCGAGGTGCCTTCAGCGGCATTCGCGAACGTCAGGGCCCTCCTGGAGGAGGCACCCGTGTCGATGCTTGCCAGGGTCGTCGAGCAGATCCATGCCGAGTCGAAGACGAGTCGCGCCGACGTTTGGAAGAACATGCGCGCGGTGGCGCAGCGGATGCACGTTCAACGGGACATTTTTCAGTGAGTACCGTCGACATGTCGCGGCCCGGCGCATGGACAGAATTGTTCCCGCATGCGCTCACCCTCATGAACCATCTGGAAAGCGTCAGCGAGCTCTGCACCTGTACCTTTGGCGGCGGCACCGTTCTGATGCTTCGCATCAACCACCGGCACAGCAAAGACATCGACATCTTTGTTCCGGATCCTCAGTACCTTGCGTACATCAACCCCCGATTGAGCGACATCGCGGAGTCGATCACGACCGACTACGAAGAGAACGCCGAGTCCATCAAGCTCAGTCTGACTACCGGTGAGATCGACATCGTCGTTGGAACTTCCCTGACCCCGGCGCCGTTCGACGTGGTGAAGCTCGCGGGGCGCACCATCCGTGTCGAGACGAGTGCCGAAATCATCGCCAAGAAATTTCTCTACCGAGGCGACCGGCCAAGGGCGCGCGACCTCTTTGACCTGTGCGCGGTAGCGGCGCTGGAGCCCGACGCCATTCCGATAGCCCTCCCGTTCATGTTGCGCCATGGGTCTGCTTTCCTGCGGGGAATTCATGCCAACGCTGCGGCACTGAAACTGCAGTTCGATGAAATTGCGACCATCGCCTTCAATCCGTCTTACGCGGAGTGCGTGGAAATGGCACGCAGCATCATCGCGCCGGCGCTCGCCGGGGCAAAGCCGGATTCCGATGTGGCGCCGTGCAAGTAGCGGCTCGCAGAGCGCAAATGCGCTTTGGTCAAGCCGATCGCAGCGCCTGCGCCAGATGGCCATACAGCGTCGACACGCGCTGCAACTGGCGCGACACGGTGTGTGTGGGTGAGCAGCCAAAGTTCGGTCTGGCATTCGTCGAGTACATCGGTCAGGTGCAGCAGGTCGGCGCACGGTTTCGCCAGGAACGGCGGTAGCACGCCCACGCCCAGGCCGAGTGCGACCAGTTCCAGCACGGTGAGGATGCTGTTCACGCGGTAGGCTGGCGCCACCTTCGGCAACCGGCACTCGCGCCAGCGGCCGGGCAATCTCGCCCGAATTCAGCCGATCGGATTTGTCAACATCCTGAACTATTCGCACGCCATATGATGCCGCTCACGCAGCCGCTGCGCCGCTTGCGCCAGCGCCGCAAGCTTGGCTTCGGCGGTCGCTTCTGAATTCACCGGGTTGTCGGCAAAGGTGGCGAAGCCGCAGTCCGGCGTCAGCAGCACGCGCTCGGCGCCGAAGAGTTTGATCGCGCGCTCGGCGTGGGCCATGATGCTGTCAACCGACTCGACATGCGCGTGCTTCTGGTTGCAGGCGCCGACACCGATGCGAAAGCGTTCGGGCAGCGACTTCAGGATCTCCATTTCGCCGGCGCGCGGTGTGCACAGTTCGAGCAACACCGTGCCCACACGCAGCGCCGACAAGGTGCTGGCCAAGGGCCGATAGTCGCCGGCCAGCGCCGCGCTTTCGTCGGCAGTCCAGTTGCCGCGGCACATGTGCAACGCCAGGCGCTCGAGCGGGAAGCCTTCGGTCACCGCGTTCACGAGGTCGCGGGCGAAGGCGAGCTCGATCGGGGTGTCGCTCTTGGCCGACAGCGCGCCGCACATGAAGCTGCGCTGCGTCGCCGGCCCGCTGAAGACGACCTCGGACAACACCGGCTCGTCCAGCTGCACCAGCGCCACACCGGCAGCAAGCAGGCAGGCGATCTCTTCGCGCAAGATGCGCACCACATCCTTGGCCAGGTCTTCGCGGTTGGCATAGGCGCGGTCGGAGATGCATTCCATCCACATCGTGCGCGTCAGCAAATACGGTCCGGGCAGCGCCACCTTGACCGGCAAGGCGGTCAGGCTGCGCGTGAACTCGGCCTCGTGCACGGCGATGCCCTTGCTGCGCCCGAGCGGGCCGAACACCGCCGGGTGCCGCACGTCGCCCGCGGGCACATCGAGCGCGCGCAGTTCACGCGCGAACTCTTCCGGGTCGTCCACCAGCGGCAGCAGGTCGGTGAGCGGGATCAGCTGGCAGTTGTCGAGCCGCGAAGCGACGAAACTCGAGTAACTGTCGCGGCGCTGCTCGCCGTCGGTCATCACATGCACGCCGGCACGCGATTGCGCGGCCACAGCCAGGCGCACGGCGTCGTCGGCGGTGCGCTGAAACGTCGCTTCGTCGAGCCGGCCTTCCATGTGCTCATGCATCGCCTGCAGCATCCAGCGTGGGCGCGGCCAGCTGCCGATGCCCATCACCGACAGCGGCAGGATCCGCGGCGCGGGTGCGGGTGACGGCCATTGCGTCATGGGCTTGACTTCGACCCGCTGCACGCCGCCGTGGCTTGTTTGTGCCGGCAGCGTGCTGTGCTTGCGTTCGGCGTACCGGCCCTTGGCGACAAGGAAGCTGCGCTGCTTGCCTTCTTTGGTGAAGGACAGCAACTCATTGCCGGTCATGCGGCACCAGGCCGGCAAGTCCTCATCGACCGAGATCTCGGTCGAGCGGATTTCGAGCAGGCCACCGCGCGCCATCGGGTCGATGTGCTTGCGGATCAGCAGCAACAGGCCGTTGCCGCAGTCGAGGTCGCCGCCGTCGAAGCTGATGTCGGGCAGGTGCGGGTGTTGTGGAGTCGGCGTCATCTGAATGCGTCCTGTGAATCCGGTGAATCCTGTGAAGTCAGGCGGCTGCCCAGGAGAGCGTGGCCGATGGCCGCGGGTCTTCGCTGTCGGCCGCCCGGCCATAGACGTTCAAGAGCGAGGTCTCGGCGAACTCGGTTGCAGGCGTGTCGAGCACGATGCGACCACCGGCAAGGCCGACCACGCGGTCGGCAAAACGCTTCGCGAACTGCGGTTGATGCAGGCTGCAGATCATCGCCACGCCGCCCTGTTCTGCGTGGCAGATCGAACGCAGCAGCTCAAGGATGTCGGCACCGATGCGTGGGTCCAGGCTGGCCACCGGCTCGTCGGCGATGATCAGCTCGGGCTGCTGTGCCAGCGCCCGGGCGATGGCCACGCGCTGCTGCTGCCCGCCCGACAGCGTGTCGGCGCGCTGCGCGGCCTGGGCGAGCAGGCCGACCCGGTCCAGGCACTCCAGCGCCAGCAGCGTGTCAGCCCGCGAAAACTGCCGCGTCCAACCACGCCAGGCGCTGACATGACCCAGGCGCCCGGCGAGCACGTTGTGCAGCGCGCTGAGCCGGTTCACGAGGTTGAATTGCTGGAAGACGAAGGCGATGCGGCGTCGCGCGCGGCCGTGCAGCGTGGCGACGTCGACGCCATCAAGGTGCGCGGTGCCCGTGTCGAGTGAACTCAAACCCGCCAGGCAACGGAACAAGGTCGTCTTGCCGGCGCCGCTTGGGCCGAGCACGGCGACGAATTCGCCGCGCCGCACCGCGAAGCTGACGTCGCTCATGGCGGCAACACCGGCGAAGGATTTGCCGGCACCACGAACCTCGAACAGGGGGCGACTCATATCAGGCGCTTGCGCAACCAGGCACTGAACTGGTCCAGTGCCGTGACGACGATCAGGATCACCGCGATGATCGTGAAGAGCCGCGAGAAATCGAGCAGATCCATGCTGTTCTTCAGCTCCTGCCCGATGCCGCCGGCGCCCACGACTCCCAACACGGTCGAGGCGCGCACGTTGAATTCCCACCAGAAAAGCGCGGTCGACAAGAGCACCGGCAGGACGTCGGGCAAGAGGCCGTAGACCAGCGCGGTGTAGCGCCCCGCGCCGGTCGTGCGCACGGCATCGAGCGGCCCCATCTGCGCGTTTTCGATCTGGTCGGAAAAGAGCTTGGCGGCGCTGCCCCAGGTGTGAAGCGCGATGCCAAGCACGCCGGCAAAGGGCCCGAGCCCGACGGCAGCCACGAACAGCAGCGCGAAGACAAACGAGTCGATGCCACGCAGCGCGTTCAGGAACCAGCGCGCCGGGTAGTACAGGCGCGGGAAGGGCGTGATGTTGCGGCTCGCCAGCACCGCCATCGGAATCGCAAGCAGCGTGGCCGCGGTGGTGCCGATGGCCGCCATCGCCACCGTCTCGGCGGTGCGCAGCAGGAACAGAGGCAACTCCTCGAAGCGTGGCGGCCAGGCCTGTGCGAGCCAGAACCAGAGCTTTGGCAGGCCCGTCACGAGCTTCACCGGATCGACCTGCGCCAGCCACCACGAGACCGCGTAGAACGCCAGCACCCCGCCACACAACAAGCCGAGCTTGAGCCGGCCGCGGATGTCGCCGCGTTGCCTGGCCTGCAGCGCCAGCTGCGCCTGGGCGGCTGGGCTCACTGGGTAACCTCCGTGCTTCGCACTGCGGTGCGAGCCCCCTTCGGAACGGCCGGGCGGGGGCTCATGGGTAACCTCCGTGCTTCGCACTGCGGTGCGAGCCCCCTTCGGAACGGCCGGGCGGGGGCT
>JAEMQF010000150.1 GCA_022758925.1 Burkholderiales bacterium
AACACGATCAACGCGCCAAAGATCATGAACGTCATATGCGATGCCAAAGCCGTGTCGAGCGGGACGCCGATCATCATCGGCACGTTGTCGAGCAAGATGGGAATGA
The DNA here is from genome assembly GCA_022758925.1 of Burkholderiales bacterium. GTDB lineage: Bacteria > Pseudomonadota > Gammaproteobacteria > Burkholderiales > Burkholderiaceae_C > JAEMQF01. The sequence continues at coordinate 107 of JAEMQF010000150.1, forward strand.
TGACGATGAACGCTGCCCCGAAGAAACTGCCCATGATCGATCCCAGGCCGCCGATGATGACCATGAACAGCAACTGGAACGAGCGGTCGATGTTAAACGCCGCCGGCTCCCACGCACCGAGGTAGACGAATCCCCAAAGCGCGCCGGCCACGCCGACGATGAATGAACTCACGGCGAACGCCGTCAACTTGGCGTAGACCGGGCGAATGCCGATCACCGCCGCGGCCACATCCATGTCGCGAATCGCCATCCACTCGCGGCCGATGTGGCTGCGCACCAGGTTCTTTGCGAGCAAGGCAAATACCGCGACGAAGCCGAGGCAGAACAGATACCTCTCGGCCGGCGAATCGATCGTCCAGCCAAAGGCCGACAACTCGCCCACGCCAACCGACCCGGAAGAAGAATTGTTGGTCAGCCACTTGATGCGCAGAAACGCCCAGTCGGCAAAAAACTGCGCCGCCAAGGTGGCCACCGCCAGGTACAGGCCCTTGATGCGCAGCGACGGAACTCCGAACAGCACACCGAACACGGTGGCGCACACCCCGCCAAGCAGAATTGCCACGATCAGCGGCATGCCGTCGATGCGCACCAGGAAGTTGTACGCCGCGTACGCACCCACCGCCATGAAGCCGCCCGTGCCCAGCGATATCTGGCCACAGTAGCCAACGAGGATGTTCAACCCGAGGGCTGCCAACGACAAGATCAGGAACGGAATCAGGAGCGCGCGGAACACATATTCGCTCGCGACAAAGGGCACGACGACAAACGCGAACGCTAGCAGCGCGAGGATCACCACCCGGTCCTGCCGAATCGGGAAGATCTGCTGGTCGGCGCTGTAGTGCGTCTTGAACTGGCCGTTCTCTCGGTAGAACATGACGCCCTGGCCTCAAACGCGGTCGATGATCTTCTCGCCGAACAAGCCTTGCGGCCGAACCAGCAGGAAGATCAACGCCAGGACATACGCGAACCAGATTTCGATGCCACCGCCGAACCGCGGCCCGATGTAGACCTCGGAAAGCTTCTCGCCCACACCGATGATCAGGCCGCCGATGATGGCGCCGGGAACCGATGTCAGGCCGCCGAGAATCACGACCGGCAGCGCCTTCAGCGCCACCAATGAGAGCGAGAACTGGACCCCGAGCTTGCTGCCCCAGATGATTCCGGCCACGAGTGCGACGAAGCCGGCGACGCTCCAGACAATGACCCAGATGCGGTTCAGCGGAATGCCGATCGATTGAGCGGCCTGGTGATCGTCGGCGACAGCGCGCAGGGCCCGGCCCGTACCGGTGTACTGAAAGAACGCGGAAAGCAGCGCCACCAACGCCGCGGCAATCACGGTGGCAACCAGGTCTTCCTGATTAACGAGGATTCCGCCCTGGAACATTTTGTCGAGCAGGAACATCGGCTCCTTGGGCATGCCGATGTCGAGCTTGTAGATGTCGGAGCCGAACACGGTTTGACCGAACCCGTCCATGAAATACGAGATCCCCAGCGTCGCCATGAGCAGGGTAATGCCTTCCTGATTGACGAGTTTTCCCAGCACCAGGCGCTCGACCAGCCAAGCCACCAGGATCATCACCAGCAGCGCGACGATGAAAGCCAGCAGATTGGCCAGCAATTTGCTCTCCAGGCCGGTGAACTTGGGGATCCAGGTGGCAAAACGCGCCATGGCGAGCGCCGCGAACAGCACCATCGCACCCTGCGCGAAGTTGAACACGCCCGAGGCCTTGAAGATCAGCACAAAGCCGAGTGCGACCAACGAGTACAGCATGCCCGTCATCAGGCCGCCGATCAAGGTTTCGAGAAATGCTCCCATGGGTCTGTTCAATTCACTCAGTGCGTGGTGCCGAGGTAGGCGCTGATCACCTCGGCGTTCGCGCGCACGGCCTCGGGTGTGTCGTCGCCGATCTTCCTGCCGTAATCGAGCACGACGACGCGGTCGCTGATGTCCATGACAACGCCCATGTCGTGTTCGATGAGCACGATCGTGGTGCCGAATTCGTCGTTCACGTCGAGCACGAAGCGGCACATGTCCTGCTTTTCCTCGACGTTCATGCCGGCCATCGGTTCGTCGAGCAACAGCACGGCAGGTTCCATGGCCAGCGCGCGACCGAGGTCGACGCGTTTTTGCAGGCCGTAAGGCAGGCGCCCGACCGGCGTCTTGCGATAGGGCTGAATTTCGAGAAAGTCGATGATGTGCTCGACGACTTCGCGGTGCTCGTTCTCTTCCCGCTCGGCGGCGCTCCAGCCGAACGGCAAGCGCAATGCCTGCTGGAAGATGTTGGTCTTCATCTTCAGGTTGCGGCCCGACATGATGTTCTCGACCACGTTCATGCCCTTGAACAGCGCCAGGCTCTGGAAGGTGCGGGCCACGCCCATTTCGGCCACCTCGCGCGAATTCATGTGGCCGAACATGCGTCCGCGAAACGTGATCGAGCCATGCTGCGGCGTATAGACACCGTTGATGCAGTTGAGCATCGAACTCTTGCCCGCACCGTTCGGCCCGATGATGGCGCGCACCTCGTGCTCGCGCACGTCGAAGCTCACGCCGCTCAGCGCCTTCACGCCGCCGAAGCTCAGGGAGATATCCTTGACTTCGAGAATAACACTGCCGATTTCGCGCTGCGCCATCAAGCTGCCCGTTTCACCGGCGCGAACGTCGGCGCTTCGAAGATTTTCAAGGTTGCCGAAACGGTACCGCTGCGCCCGTCTTCGAACTTCACGGCAGTCTCGATGAACTGCTCGGTCTTGCCACCGTACAGCGCGTCCACCAGCAACTGATACTTCTCGCCGATGTAGCCGCGCCGAACCTTGCGCGTGCGCGTGAGCTCGCCATCATCGGCGTCGAGCTCCTTGTGCAGAATCAGGAAACGGTGGATCTGGCTGCCGGCGAGTCTTTCATCCGCCGCAAGGTCGGCGTTGACTTTGGCGACGCAGTCGCGCACCAACTCGGTGACCTCGGCCTTGCCCGCCAGATCGGTGTACCCGCCATAGGGCAGGTTGCGCCGCTCGGCCCAATTGCCCACAGCGTCCATGTCGATGTTGATGAAGGCGCAGGCCGATGCACGGCCGTCGCCAAAAGCCACCGCTTCCTTGATGTACGGGAAGAACTTCAGTTTGTTCTCGACGTACTTCGGCGCAAAGATCGCGCCGTCGTTCGCGCCACCGCGCAAACGGCCAACGTCCTTGGCGCGGTCGATGATCTTCAGGTGCCCGCCGGCGTCGAGGAAACCCGCATCGCCGGTGTGGTACCAGCCGTCGGCCGTCAGCACTTCGGCGGTTGCCGCCGGATTCTTGTAGTACTCCTTGAGCAAGCCCGGCGACTTGACCATGATTTCGCCGTTCGCTTCGACCCGGATCTGCACGCCCTCGATCGGCACGCCGACGGTGTCGGCCCTGACCTCATGGTCGGGTTGCAGGCACACGAACACCGCAGTCTCGGTCGAGCCGTACAGTTGCTTCAGGTTGATGCCGATCGAGCGATAGAAGGTGAACAGGTCTGGGCCGATCGCCTCACCCGCGGTATAGGCCACGCGCACGCGCGAAAAGCCGAGCGTGTTGCGCAGCGGCCCGAACATCAGCAAGTCACCCAGCGCATAACTCAAGCGGTCCGCGACGCTCAGCGGCCTGCCGTCCATGCGCGCCGGGCCGATGCGCCGTGCCACCGCCATGAAGTGATGGAACAGGGCGCGCTTGATGGCGCTGGCGTCCTCCATTCGGATCATCACATTGGTCAGCAGGCCTTCAAAAATTCGTGGCGGCGCAAAGTAGTAGGTCGGGCCGATCTCCTTCAGATCGATTGTCACCGTTGCTGCCGATTCGGGGCAGTTCACGACATAGCCGCAAACCAGCCACTGCGCATAGGAAAAGATGTTCTGCCCGATCCACGCCGGCGGCATGTAGGCCAGCACTTCTTCGCTGGCGCTGAGGCGGTCGAAGTCGGCGCCGGCTCTGGCACGATCGAGCAGCGTGAAATGGGTGTGCACCACGCCTTTGGGCGTGCCCGTCGTGCCGGAGGTGAAGAACATTGCCGCCACGTCGTGCGCCGAGCCTTTTGCCACTTCGGTGTCGAAGAATCCGCTGTGTTCGCGCTGATAGGCGCGGCCGGCGTCAAGCAGCGCGTCGATCGAGTGCAGGCCGGGTTCGCTGTAGTTGCGCAGGCCTCGGGCGTCGTCGTACCAGACTTGTGCAAGCAGCGGGCAGCGTGTGCGCAACTCGAGCAGTTTGTCGACCTGCTCCTGGTCTTCAACGATGGCGAATGCAACCTCGGCGTTGACGATCGGAAACTCGAACTCACCTGCCGCCGCGTCCTGGTACAGCGGTACCGGTACCGCGCCGAGGGCTTGCGCGGCGATCATCGAGGCATACAGCCGCGGCCGATTCTCACCGATCACGATCACATGCTGGCCGCGCTTCAAGCCTGCGGCAGCCAACCCGCAGCTCAGATCGCGCACCAGCTGCGCGAGTTGGGACCAGGTGGTGGTCTGCCAGATTCCGAATTCCTTGACGCGCAGCGCCGGCGCGTGAGGGCGCGCACTCGCATGCTCAAGCATCAGCCTGGGAAACGTGGTCTGCACAAACGGGCTCCGATGCGTCGGCGCCTGGCCCGGCACCGCACGGTTTCGTGATCCTAGGGTGCAGTTTGACGCCATGATGTCATCGCGACGACATTCCTAGGGTTCACCCGGGGGCGTGCTTTCCCGGGGAATGAGCGCCAGAATCTCATCCAGTTCATCGCGGCATGGGGAAATCGACCGCCTCAGCGACCTTGACCCGCGTGTCGCGCCCAACCTTGCGGCGTTGTTCCACCCGTCGCTCTACCCCGGTGCCGGCTCGTCGCTGCGCTTCACGCAACTCGAGCTGGCCTATCTCGTCGGCCTGTCACGCCAGCGTGTCAACAAGGCATTGCGCGTGTTGCAGAAGCGGCGTCTGATCCGCATCGAGTACGGTGGGGTGCGGGTTCTCGAGCTCGACGCATTGCGCCACTATCGCGGCTGAAAGCGGCAGCGGCTCAAAGATTCGAAACTCCCGCGGCCACATGCCCCGCCGGCACATGCTCGGCCGCGTTCTCGATGTGGCCGGTCTGGTCGTCGAAGAAGAAGTCGGGCTCGAACTCGCGCAGAAACTCGCCCTTGGCCAGGCCGCCGAGGAACATCGCCTCGTCGATCTCGATGTTCCAGTCCATCAGGGTACGGATCGCGCGCTCATGCGCCGGCGCGCTGCGCGCCGTCACGAGCGCGGTGCGGATGCGCATCGCCCCCGCGGGTTCATGCTGCAAGCGTTGCAACGCCTCCAGCAAGGGCTTGAACGGCCCGGGCGCGAGTGGTTTGGCGGCGCGCAGCTTTTCATGCGCCTGGAATGCGGCGAGGCCCGCATCTTGATAGATTCGCTCGGCTTCGTCGCCGAACAGCACGGCGTCACCGTCGAAAGCGATCCGCACTTCGCCCGGATGCGCACTCGACGCACGCGCCGAGTGCGGATAGACACGCGCCGCGGGAACCCCGGCGGCCAGCGCTGAGCGCACGTCCGCTTCGTTGGTCGACAGGAACAGGTTCGCGCTCAGCGGCCGCAGATAGCGCCACGGCGACTCGCCGCGCGTGAACACGCCGCGTTGTACCGCCAGGCCATAGTGCTGGGCGGAGCGAAACACGCGCATTCCCGAGACCGGGTCGTTGCGCGACAGGATCACGACTTCGACGCGAGGCGCTGCCTGCGAGTTGAACGCGAGCAGTTTGTTGACGAGCGAAAACGCCACCCCGGGCTTGGCCGCGAGTTCCAGGCGCTGCAGTTGCAGTTGCATGTAGGCGCGGTCGTCGGAGGCCTCGAAGACGCGGTTTTCTTCTTCGAAATCGAACAGCGCCCGCGACGAAATCGCGACAACCAACTGGCCGACGAGAGAAGTG
>JAEMQF010000166.1 GCA_022758925.1 Burkholderiales bacterium
ACCGGGAGCTGTTGGATCGCGCCGCGCAGGCGCTGCTCGCCAAGGAGACGCTCGACGAAGCCGAGCTTGCCGCGCTTGTGGTGGGGTTGGTGCGGCCTGAACCGCACGGCGCCGACGCGGGCCGCACGGCGTACGCTTCGGGCCCGGTTCAGGACACGCAGAGCGCGTGACCGGCCACTGCGCCCGTGCCGGGCGCACACCCTTCGGGCCGGCGGGCTGCCTTCGTCAGCCGCTGAACTCAAGCGCTGGGCCGCGCACGCAACAGCCCCCCTTGACGACCCGTATCCAAGTGGCTACAGTTGACGCATGTTCACCGTTCTTTAGACGGAAGAGTTCGTTGCCTGGCTCGATGATCTGAAGGACAAGCGCGCGCAGGCTCGTATCGCGGCACGCCTGCGGCAGGCTGAAGCGGGCAGCCTCGGGGACTGGCAGCCCATAGAAGGCGACGTCTCTGAATTGCGGGTGCACTACGGTCCCGGCTAGCGCCTGTACTTTGTTCGCCGCGGTCGAGTGATCGTCGTCATGCTCAATGCTGGCGACAAGTCAACTCAAAAAGCGAGGCATCCGCCGCGCCTTGAAGCCCGCTGCTGAACTTGGAGATGATCTATGACCAAGGCCAAAGTCCCGCTGAAACTTGTCGCGTTTGACGCGGCGCGATACCTCGACGACGATGAAGCCATCGCCGAGTACATGACCGCGGTATTGGAGACCAACGATCCCGATTTACTCCTCATGGCCCTTGGTGACGTAGCTCGGGCAAAGGGTATGGCGCAGGTCGCCAAGGCCGCGGGCCTGGGCCGGGAGAGCCTCTACAAGGCACTTGCACCTGGCGCAAAGCCGCGCTTCGAAACAGTGATGAAGGTTGCCCGTGCGTTGGGCGTCAAGTTCACAGCTCAGCCTGCATGAGTGGCCATCATGAAGGCCTGGTCCAACGCATCGCTCACGCGGAGCGACAACGGCAGGACCCCAGGCCGTCGAGCCGGGGATTGGACACTTGAAGTCCGACCACCGACTGGAGCGCTGCTGGCTGCAAGGCGCACTGGGCGACGCGCTTCCCGCCGTCAGTTGCGCCGCGGGCTACAACCTGTGTTGGCTGCTGCGCGCGATTGCCGCGCAGGGCCGCACCCGGCTCTACGCCTGAGCCTTGCGTTGACTCGCGCGAGGGCTGCGCGGCTGGCAAGCTCTGCCGGCGTCAAGGCGTGAACGAAGATCGGGAAATGAATTTTGCAGGTTGAGCCGCGCGCTCTCGTCAATCACGTCCTGCGCATCAACATCAGCACGATCAGCCTATGGTTAACAGATTGGCGCAGCGGATACAGTTGCCCGTAACCCGTCCTTGCTCGTCCGCAACAGCACGAGTCCCGCCCCACCACCTCAGTTGCCGCGGAGCACGTCGCGCCGCACCCTTGCGCTACGGGACGGAAATTGCATTTTGCATGGCCGACTCACTACCCGCAGCACCGACGTCAAGCGTGATGTCGGTGGCAGAGGTCTCACCGACCGCACTTCCACCAAGATCGCCAAGAGTCACCGTGAACGAATTCAGCAGATAGGGTGACGAATCGGATACCGGCTTGCGGTCGACCTTGATGAGTTTGGGCGGAGGACAAACCGGTTCGTTTTCGTCCACCATCAGGAAGACCCGGAGATCAACCACTATCTTGTAGCGCTTGCCCCCGTACTCGGCCATGAAGACCGCTTTGTCGTTGCCGGTGTAATTGGGTGTAACGTCGTAGCGATAGGACGTCATCCCATCGGCGACTCCAGAAACCAGAGTTCCGTGCGCTGGCCCCTCCAATAGAGTTAGTTTGACGGCGGCTGACGCGTCCCAGGCATAGGCACGATGGTCGCGATTCTCCAGGTAATTGATGAGCAACTGCGCAGGGTCGACCGATCGCAATGCAGACCTTGGGTCACCTGTGCTCTCGGTTTCCTGACAAACAGTCAGCTGGCAATCCGGCGGCCGCGCAGCAGTATCGGCCGCTACCTGGACCAGCGCCATGGGCGCGTCCTGCACCGGAACTGACGGCACATCCATAGTGAACATAAGTTCGTCTCCTTCATCTACAAGGGTTCCAGCATAGTCCAGCAATTTCTGGGCTTCTGTTTCCAGGGTCGAGGGAGAAATTTCCGAATCTGTTGCCACCAATGCAGGACTATCGGACAGCAGTTTCGCGGGTTCAATAGTCGGCCAAGCAAAATTCGTCTTCAGGCGCGCGCACTGCAGACAGCCGACCCGACGCGGGCTGGACGGCCCTGTTTGCGAGGGCGAACCTCGGCAAGGGTGGCAGCCGTTGCCTGCGGCGCACACTGCGCAGGTATTGCCGCGCGTGGCCCTGCGCGTACGAATCCTCCAGGAATCAAACCCCTGTGAATTTGAACCTGAGGGAAATCGCGGCCGGATTTCGTACGCAAAGCCAGCATTTATGCAGGCCTGCGGGATTTTGCAGGGCCGACTAATGACTGGTCCATAGATCCCAACCCCGGTTCGAATGAAGAGTTCCTGCCGACCAGCAACCCCAACGTCTGGCAAGCCAAGGCCGGAGCGGACGCCGCCGGCAAGATGGACATGCTCTCTGTCGTCCTGCACGAACACGGCCATGCATTGGGCATTGCGCACAGCGGCGACGCTAACACTTCGAGTTCACGTGCGACGGACGGCTGTGCGCGGCGGGCTACATGAAGGGTGCGGCCGTTGCGCGCAGCGGGCTGGTACCGAATGCGCAGTCGTATGCCGCAATGGGTTCGACAGCACCGACCACTTCACTGCCGGCACCCGTGCGCGACCGGCTCGCGGCCGAACGCGGTACCATCGCCGCTGCTTGGTGAGGCCGATCGCAAGCCCGCAGGAACAACCCGCGAACGGAGAAAGCCGTGCTCGCACAAACTCTGATCGTCACCGGCGCCCTGCTGTTCGGCCTGCTCGGAACCTTGCACCTCGGGGCCACCTTCTTCACCGACAACTTCAACGCCCGCGACGCGGCCACCACCGCCGCGATGAAGGCCACCAGCCCGGTGCTGACGCGCCGCACCAGCCTGTGGAACGCCTGGGTCGGCTTCAACGCAAGCCATAGCCTGGGGGCGATGCTGTTCGGGGCAATCTACATGGTGCTGGCCCTGGGCCACATGCAGATGCTGAGCCAATCGCCCGCACTGTTGTGGTTGGCGGTTGCCGGCAGCCTGGGCTACCTGGCCCTCGCACAGCGCTACTGGTTTCGCACGCCGCTGGTGGGTATCGCGCTGGCCAGTACGTGTTTCTTCATGGCCGCGCTGGTCCTCAGCCTCTGAGCCCCAACAGCGCGCCGCCCGGCCGGGCAGGCCTCGTCAGTGCGAACTGCAAGGCTCAGAGGTTCGGGTAGCCGGTGGCCAGAGCCGGGTTGAAGAAATCGAACATCTCGTTGGCCGGCACCTTCAGGTTGAAGCGGGGGTCCGCGGTCTCGATGTTCAAGTACTTGCGCAGCGCCGCATGAATATGGCGCGGCTTGATGACGATTCCCGCGGCGGGATCCACCGCACCGCTCGTGACGTTGATCTTCTGTTGAGTGTGTTTCGGGCCACTCGCGCCGAAGGCGCGGTTCCCCCATGTGGGGTTCGCCTCCATCAGGATCTGCGAGCCGACCTCCCAATGGTCCTTGCCATTGCCGGTGTTCAACGCGGTGCGGCCGAACTCGGAATAGACGCGCACGAAGAGGCGCGCGCTCAAGCCCAGATCGGCCGACTTCTGCCACAGGTAGTCGAGCAGGTTGGTCAGGCGCGGCAACGCGTTGGCATAGCTGGCGTCGATGTCACTGTGCGCGTCGAACCCGCCGCTGGCGAGTTGCACCGTCGAGGTGATGCCGGCCTGCGCGGCGATCAGCGCAATGTGCGCCTGCGTGAAAGCATCGAACGTTGCCGGTGTGAGCTGCGATACGCGCTGCAGCAGCGCCCGCGAATCGGCAGCGCCGAGGAATTCCTCGACCGCCACCTTCGAGCGCGGCAGCAGGTCGCCTCTGACTTGCAAGGCTTTCATGCGCTCGGCGCGCGCCACCTGCGTGCGCGTCAGATCGGCCTGTTTCATGAAGTCGTTGCTTGCCGAAGCAGCGTTTGGCTGGGTCATGCCGCGCCAGGCGTTCGCATCGGGGACCGGCGTGGGCGGCACCAGGCCGGCGCTGGTGCCAAAGCCGCCCCGGTTCAACCAGGGCATGGGCATGCCGCGACCGTAGGTGTACGCAAACAGCTCCGACAGAGTCGGGTAGCCCGTGTCGAGCCTCCCGGTGGCGTGCGCGCGGGTGCCCACGTCGTGGCTGTTGGTTTCGCTGTGCACGCCGTTGATCGCCAGGATCTGGCTGAAATGTGCATCGAAGAACGCCTTGTTGTTGCCCATCGGCGCGTAGCGAATATTGCCGGCGATTCCCGCGGGCGTGCCGGCCGCCGCGTAGGTGTTGAGGGTCGCATCTTTTTCGCGCGGGTCGGTCCACGAACTCTGGTCGAGGCCACCGGAGGCGTGGATGTTGACCAGGATCCGGCCGGTGTACGACCCGGTCTGCGCGCTGGCGGGGGCAAGCAGCGCCCATGACGGAATGACCACGCCGCAGGCGCTGGCAAGTTTCAGGAGTTCTCGGCGTTGCATGTGATGCTCCTTCGACGGTTGACGCACGCGCAGCCGTGGGCTTGCGCACTCGTGTGGGGGTTGTCAGCGCTTCATTCGTAAAGAAATTTGGGGTCGCCGAGCATGTACGCGATGACCGCGGCCCATGCGCGGCCGATGTAATTCGCATCGTTGCTGTTGTTGTAGGCGCAATTGACGGGCCGGGCCGGCGCGGTGGCGCGGTCGGCCCAGGTGTCGGTGAACAGCTTCAGGGTACGCTGCACTTCCACGTCAGTCTCGGGCACGTCGTCTTTCCACAATGCCTTGTGCAGGTGGCGAATGTTCTGCTTGATCGCGGCAAGGCCCGCCGTCGACGCCGGCGTATTGCTGAGCGCGGCAGCCGGGAACAACAGGCGGTTGGCCACGGGCTTGTCGAAGTCGCCTTTCGTGAACGCGCAGCTTTGCACCGCCACGAACCGGTCGATCGTGACGCTCTGCATCGTGGTGTGCGACTTTGCGCGATTCACGCGTTGCACGCCGTCGAAGTCGCCATAGTTCAGCGCCCAGCCGGCGTAAGCGTTGTCGAACTCGGACCAGCCCTGGCCCACGACGCCGATGAGCTTCTGGTTGAGTTGCGAGGGCGGGAGCATGTTGACGCTGCCGATGTCATGCAACTCGCTCGCGCGCGTGGCGCTGAGGCTCGCCACCCGGTCGGCGCGGAACCACTGACTCAACACCAGGTCGACGAGCAGGTCGCGCACGTTGTAGGCGCCGTTGCCTGAGGTGTTGCGAAAGCGCGCGGCGATCGCCTGAAACTCTTCGTTCTGCGCGGTGTAGGCCGAGAGCAGGCTGGCGTACTGCGGGCTGGTCTGGTCAAACGGTGCTTGCAGCGGCGCGCGGCCGAACAGCCCTTCGTACCAGAAGTGCACCGCGCCCAGCGCAAAGCGCGGGTCGCTCGCGATCTGCTGGCCGAGCCATTGCAGCGCGGTCGGGTTGCCAGTGAAACCGCCTGGCATGAGCGTCGAGCCGTAGCCCGGTGCTTTGTCGTCACGGAACCAGTTGTCGCCGGCCCGGTAGTAGGCCTGGTTGTTGGCATCCTTCGGGAAGTTGGCCGAGCGATAGGTGCCGGGCAGCGCGTGGTCGAACGTGCCGGTACGATTGGGCAGGTAGCGATTGCGCTCGTTCCAGTTCTGGAATCCTGCGGCGATCGGGTCGATCGTGTCATGGCAGGCGGCGCAGCCGGGGTTTTCGAGCGTCGGCACGCGGAACTGCGTGCCGTCATCCAGAGGCCGCACGGCGAGCGCGCTGGCATCGGTGGCGAGGAACTGCTTGTAGAGAATGTTCACGCGATGTCGGTTGCGGTTCGTGTCCGTCGTCGGAAAGCGCTGCAGCCATGGGTGCGTGGAGAGCACGCCCGCGTGCTCGCGCGTGCCCCCAAGACGCTGGCTCGGCAGCGTCGCCTGGCGCCACTCGGTGTCGTCGTCCTTGTTCGTGAAGCTGCCCTGCACCGTCGCGCCCAGAAAGTCGGCGAGGATGCCGTTGACCACCGTGTAGTTGGCCGACACCATTTCGCTGTAGGGCCGGTCGTTACGCACGATGAATTTCATCAACTCGACTTGCTCACGCCTGGCGGATGCGTCGAAGCGGTTCTGCACCGCTGCCGCGACCTGCGTCACGTTGGCAGCGCCGAGCACGGCGCCGGCGGTAGGCCAATCCAGCGGGTCGTAGCCCATGCTGTTGCCGCGAACCACAACCCCCGGGCTGAGGAAATGCGTGTCACCCTTGTCGTTCAGGAAGCGCTCGAACACCGGCCCCTGCATATAACCGCGAATCGTCTGGCGCAGCACCGGTGTGCCGCCTGCGCTGACCGCCGTAGCCTCTTCGGGCGTGGGGTTGCGCCCGGCGAACAAGACCGAGGCCTTCGCCAGCACCGTCGCATCGCTAGCGAACGCCACGCCTTGCCAGAACCCGCCGGTGCCGGAGGCAGGCGGCGTCACGGTGGTCGTCGTCGTACAGACCTGCGCCGTCATCTGTGGAATGAGCGAGGCCAGGTCCTTGTACGGCTGCGAGTTGATGTCGATGTAGGGCTTGCCGCCTGCGTGGCTCGGCAGCCCGATCGTTCTGGAAAGCAGCATGCTGCCCGAGACCCTGGCGTAGTCGCGCAGCAGGTTGTAGTTCTGCAGCTCGGTGTCGGCCGGCGCGAACACCAGCGCCGTGCCGCCGGCGACACCGCCCTGCACATGGCAACCCGCGCAGGCGCCATTCATGCTCGCCCAGACACTGGAGCTGAACAAAGCGGGCGCGATGGTGCAGGGCGTCTGCGTCGTCACCGTGGTCGCAGGCTCTTCAGTGCCGGCACCGCAGGCGGCAAGAAGGACGACGAGAAGCAAACCCACGACGCGGTGCGGCAGTGATTCGCCGCACGCGCTGCGGTGCGAAAGAGGAGCTGAATCCATGGCACCCTCCAAATGGATTTGTGGTGGCCAGTGCGCTCCCAGCAAGCGCGGCCTCGGCAACTGATTGTTGTCGGCCCGAGTTCGGTTGCTTCGCTTCGCGCAGCAGCGCGCCACGAATGCAAACCGCTCGGACGGATTGGGTTGAGCGTGTAAACGTAATCGCGAGGATGGAGGACTCCGGATACAACTCGTGACGACGAAGCCACGGCAGAGAGCGCAACCTGCGTCCAAATACCAGGGACCTTGCCATAGCCCCCGGGAATCGTGTTATGCACCAGTCGTCGCCGGACTCGACGAAGCGAAGGCCGAGCTGCTGGATCGCGCCGCGCAGGCGCTGCTCGCGAAGGAGACGCTCGACGAAGCCGAGCTTGGCGCGCTTGTGGTGGGCTTGGTGCGGCGTGAACCGCCCGGCGCCGACGCGGGCCGCACGGCGTTCGCGTCGGGCCCGGTTCAAGACGAACAGAGCGCCTGACCGGCCACTGCGCCCGTGCCGGGCGCACACCCTTCGGGCCGACGCACCGCCTTCATCAGCCGCTGAACTCAAGCGCTGGGCCGCGCGCAAGGGGCTCGCCATTGACGAACCGTACCAAGCCGGAGACGAAGGCGGCGATGGTGGTGAGGTGCGGGCAGGTGTCGCCGCTCAGGGCAATGAAGGCGACGTGCTCGCGGCGCGCGCGTTCGATGGCCCGGCTGGAGACGATGCCACGCGGGCAGACTCTCGGGATGGTTTTTCTGCGACCTCGCCAAGGTTGTGGAAGAACCCCGATTCACTCGTGACCTCGCCAATGGAGATCAAAACCGACCTCTCAGATCGCGCTCGATCGAACGATCACAATCTCGCCAGGGGTTGAGTCACCCCCGCGACCGTACCTTCAACGTGCCGTCAGGACTTTTTCTACATGCTCGTCAGGCGGCCTCATTCACGCCATGCGCAATGCCACCGGTCCCAGCCCCTGTCGCCGCCTTCCTTGAGTGCAGGCGCATCGTCGTCGCCGGCGTGTCAAGGTCGGCGAACGCGCCCGCCAATGCCATCTTTCGACGCCTTGTCGCTGCGGGTCATGAAGCCATCCCCGTCAATCCCAGCGCCGCCGAGCTCGAGGGTCATCGCTGCTACGCGGACATCGCCTCAGTGCCGGGCCCGATCCATGCCGTCATGGTCGTGACCCACCCGTCCGTCTCGGAGTCTGTGGCACGCGCTGCGCTTGATCGCGGCGTCAAACACATCTGGTTCCACAGGTCGTTCGGCACCGGCAGCGTCTCACCGGAGGCGCTGGCCACTTGCCGCGCACGCGGGGTGGAGCCCATCGAAGGTGGATGTCCGCTCATGTACTGCCAACCTGTCGACCAGGGGCACCGCCTCTTCCGTTGGTGGCTGCGCATTCAACATCGCGTACCAGGGTGATTGCGTGTCGCTGCGCCAGGCCGCCTCACTGCGTCAGGTTGCAAAACCGAGCATGAAGAACTTGGTTCTCGCCAGCTACAACGCCAACCTGGCCGAGGAACTGCTCAGCCTTTGGCGCCAGAGCTTCGAACATGGAGTCGGCATCACGGACCCTCACCCACTGCAGGAGCAGCGCGCCTTCTTCCTCGGTCAAGTGCTGCCCAAGAACTCAGTGCGCATTGCGCTGGAAGCGGGCAGTCTCGTCGGCTTCATTGCAGCCACGCCGGAATCAGTCAGCCAGCTCTATGTGCGAGTCTCCTGCCTTGGTCATGGCGTCGGCAGTCTCCTCTTGCACTGGGCCAAGGAGCAATCCAACGGGAGCCTGTGGCTCTACACGTTTGCGCAAAACACGAATGCAAGGCGGTTCTACGAGAAGCATGGTTTCAAGGCAGTGGCCTACGGCTTTGAGCCAACGTGGAAGCTCGAGGACGTAAAGTATGAATGGCTGCGCTCCGGAGTTGCCACCTGATCATTCGGCCGAGCCGGCTGCTTCCGGCCTGCGGCCTCCAGCGGCGGCCCACCTCAAACGTTCGACCCTTGACCCCGAGTCCCTATGACGCACCGTTCTTTCCCAAGGCAACTGCTCGGCCTTGCCGGCTGGCTCGCTGCCACTTTCGTCGCCGGCGGCATCGGGGCCGTTGCCTCCGCGAGTGCCAGCGTCTTCTACGCCAGTCTGTCGCAGCCGCCCTGGGCTCCGCCTGCGTGGCTCTTCGGTCCGGTCTGGACCGTCCTGTACATCCTGATCGGCGTCGCGGCCTGGCTCGTCTGGCGCAAACACGGCTTCAGCGGCGCCCGCGCTGCGTTCTGGCTCTTCGGCATTCAACTTGTTGCCAACGCGCTGTGGACCTGGTTGTTCTTCGTCTGGCACCTGGGCGCACTGTCGCTGGCCGAGATCGTTCTTCTGTGGATCCTGATTGCCGCCACCATCGCCGCATTCTGGCAGTTGCACCGCCTCGCTGCACTCATGCTGGTGCCCTATCTGGCGTGGGTGAGCTTCGCTTCGGCGCTGACCTTCGCTCTATGGCGGCTGAACCCCACGGCTCTTGGCTAGTGTGGTGCCCGAAACCACTTGCATGAAAGAGTGAGCAGGCTCCTTGCAAAGACCATGGCCCGGTGGGGACGGACGCAAATGTCCGGCGATCTGCAAGCGAAAGGAGAAATAATCTCCAGGGTATGTGCCACCCAACCTGCCGCTTTACCCCGACGCTTCACGGCGCGCGCAATGGGCGCGCGGTGAAGCGCGGCTGAGCGCCGTCGTCATGCGTCTTGCTGCCTTCGTCACGCTCGCTGTGCTGTCGCTCGGCGTCGCCTTGTACGCCGTCGGCGCCTACGGGCTCCTGCCGCTGGGCACGCTCGTTCACCCCGACATGCGGGCCGCGTTTCGGGCGCATCCGATCGGCATCTATACGCACGTCTTTGCGTCGGTCGTTGCGCTCGCGCTGGGTCCGTTCCAGTTCTCCTCACGGTTGCGCGCTTCGCGAATCCAGCTGCACAGGTTCTCTGGTCGCGCCTATCTAGGCGTCGGCGTCTTGTTCGGTGGTCTGGCGGGCCTGTACATGTCGCTTCATGCCTTCGGCGGCATCGCCTCGCAACTTGGTTTTGGTTGTCTGGCGCTTGCCTGGCTGTTCACTGGCCTGCGCGCATTCCTCGCAATCCGTCGGCATGATGTAGCGACGCATCGTCGCTGGATGGTGCGCAACTTCGCACTGACCTTCGCGGCTGTTACTCTTCGGCTCTACTTGCCGGCGTCCATGGCAGCCGGCATCGCATTCGAGCTTGCCTACCCTGTCATTGCCTGGCTCTGCTGGGTGCCCAATGTAGTGGTGGCCGAGGTGCTCTTCAACCGGACGCATGACGCTTCGTCGCAGCCGAGAGCCGGCGGCAGGCCAGCGCCTGCGGCTGAGCTCAATCGTCAGGCTCCGCCAACCGACCGCAACTTCTGATCCATTGCCATGTCCGATCGTGCCGCCACCCTTGCCGCCGCCCTCATCCGCAACTTCGATGATGTGCCGCTGACGCGTCTGCTGCGGGAACCTCTGTACGACGCACAAGGTGCGCGTCTGGCACGAGGCACCGCTGCCCGAAAGCTCGGTGCCTCCATCGACGTGCTCGCCCCAGGCAAGCGCGGGTGCCCGTATCACCTGCATCATGCGCAGGAAGAGATGTTCGTTGTCATCGAGGGCAGCGGCACGCTTCGAGTGTCCGGAGAAATGCTCCCCTTGAAGGCCGGTGACGTGATCTTCATCCCGGCCGGTCCAGACTATCCGCACCAGATCATCAACACGTCCGACGCGCCCTTGAAGTACCTTTCCATCAGCACCATGGAGGCACCTGAGATCTGCGAGTATCCCGATTCGGGGAAGTACCTGGCAGAAGGAAGCCTCGACAAGAGCACGCCGTTCGACGTGATCGCGCGGCGAGGGACGAGCCTCGACTACTGGGATGGCGAGCCTTGAAGGCCACGCCCACCCCTTCCATCGAGGGGGCGCTTTCCGGCCTGCGGCCTCCAAGCGCCTCTCGTGTCAAACGTCGACCGCTCAAACGTCGACCGCTCAAAGGCGCACACCTGCGGACTCCCCGGTTCGAATCTCCCTGCGGCCGCTGAAGCCACTGACCGATGCGCGCAGCGTATATGCTTTGAATTGCTTGGCGCATTCGCGCGTATCAGACAAGGAGAATCGCAGTGAGCAACAGCGTCGTTTGGGTAGATATTCCGGCCACGAACCTCGACCGGGCAATCGCGTTTTACTCGGCGGTCCTCGGCAGCGCCGTGACAAAGGAAGGCGGTCCAGGTTTCGTGTTTGGACTCTTGCCACATTCCGGAACTGACGTGGGTGGGTGCGTGTATGTTGCCGACCATGACAATGCTCCCTCGAAAGTCGGACCTCTCATCTATCTGAACGCGCAGGGCAGGCTTGCGCAGGCCGTGCAGGCGGCGATCGAACACGGCGGCCTGGTCCTACAGGCCATTCACCAAATCGGCCCTCACGGCTCGCGAGCCATCGTCCTGGACAGCGAAGGAAACAGAATCGCCCTGCATGCAGCGCCGGCCTGACTGCGCACTCACGCGCGGAGCCTCCGGCGAGCCGGCATCTGCCGCCCAAGTCGACCTCAGGCACCCCAGAGGATCCCCCATGCCCAGCCTGCTACGCGACGCGCTTGCCATCCTTGCCGGAATCGCCATAGCCAGCGGCGTCAACATGGCACTCATCACTATTGGCCCGTCGCTCATTCCTGCGCCCATGGGCGTCGATGTAAACAACGCAGCGAGC
>JAEMQF010000181.1 GCA_022758925.1 Burkholderiales bacterium
GGCGATGGCATCGTTGAGCAAGTTCATTCCCGTGACGCAGATCGTCTACGGCACCGACTATCCGTACCGTTCGGCGGCCGAACACACGCAGGGGCTGGCAGAGATCTTCAGCGGTGCCGACTTGCGTGCCATCGAGCGCGACAACGCGCTGCGCATCCTGCCCCGCCTGCGCAGCGCGTGAGGCGGGACTCGATGCCAGTCTCTGGCGATTTGCCCGCCGCAAAGCGGCTATTCGCCAAGTGTGCAAGTTGGTACAGCGCGCGAGGCATGAAGGGGCGATTCCGCCGTCTTCGCGCGATCGCGACAGAGGCTGCTGGCCGATGAGCGCAGGCCCGCCTCATCGTTGCCTGCGGGCCACAAGCGGACTATCCTCCAACCGATGCCAGCCTCTGCTCCCGACGCCACCCGCGCCGCCCGCTGGAAAATTCTCGCCCTGCTGTTCGTCTGCCGCGTCAGTCTTGGGTTGCAGTTCCAGACCCTGGGCTCGATCGCCGACCCGCTGGTGGTGCAGTTCGGCTTCAACTACATCGAGATTGGCACTCTAATCGGGCTTTTCATGCTGCCTGGGCTGCTGCTGTCGTTGCCTGCGGGTTGGGTCGGAAGGCACGCCAGTGACCGTCAATTGGTGGCCACGGGGCTGGTGTTGATGGCGCTGGGCGGCGGTATCGCGGCGCTGGCGCACGGCTTTGGGCTGCTGGCCCTGGGTCGACTGGTCGCTGGGGCAGGCTTTGTGTTGTCCACCCTCTATTTCACAAAGATGGGGGTCGACTGGGTTGCCGGGCTGGAGCTAGCTACCGCGCTGGGCATCCTCGTGATGAGCTGGCCCTTCGGCATCGCTGCCGGTCAGGTGGGCCATGCCTGGCTGGCGGCAACCTTCGATTGGCGTGCAACGCTCATCTTCGCTTCTGTGTGCTGCGCAGCCGGTGCTACGGCGGTGGCGCTGACCTACCACTCGCCACCGGCTCCAGCTGGCGCTCCGGTACCGGCAGCCACAGGATTGCCGCGCGACGAACTGTTGCTGACGCTGCTTGCCGCCGCTGTTTGGGGCATGTTCAACGCTGGGTACGTGGTCTATTTGAGCTTCGCGCCGCGGGTACTGGTGGCCAGCGGCTACGGCGCGACAGAGGCTGCATCGGTGATCAGCATCGCCAGTTGGGTGATGATCTTTTCGGTCACCGCGGCCGGTAGTATCGCCGACCGAACCGGCCGCCATGCCACGGTCTTGTGCGTGTGCCTCGCCGCTGGCATCGTTTCGCTGCTGTTGCTGCAACACGGCAAATGGGCCATTGCACTGAGTCTTGCCTTCGGACTGATCGGCGCAGCGCCGGCCGGCATCATCATGTCGCTGACAGGTCAATCGATGGCGCCGCAGCGTCGCGCCTTCGGCATGGGTGTGTTCTTGAGTTTCTATTTTCTGATCATGACTGCCGCGCCACCGCTGGCTGGCTGGTTATGCGATCGCACTGGGAAGCCGTTCACGGCGATCGAGTTCGCAGCGGGGCTCTTTGCAGCAACTGGGTTGGGGTTTACGGCGTTCGGGCCATTGAAACGACGGCTCGCACGTCGTGCATCGCCTGACGATGCGCCGCGCTTGGCCTGACAGGCATCTAGCGGTCAAGTATTCACCTTCATGGTCAGCACCGGACGTTCACAAGCGCCCGCCGATGTTTAGGGTTGTCCGACACCTGCCCGTCGCACGCCGCAGACGCGCGCATGGCACCGCCCTGAGGGCAGGTGTTGGACAAGCCCCAAGGGAGGAAACCGCGGGGCATGCCGCAGTGGTTCGATTGACGCTTCGCGGCTATGGCGATTTGGGGCGATCCCGTCGCACGCGCATCCCGATATCGGTGTTCAACCTGCCGCCAGGGCAACAGCCGGTGACGTCTTCGGCATAGGTGCAGGGTGTTCGCGCGGTGCCACGAACTCGCTCGCTGTGGATCCAGCGGTGGCAGACGTGATGCTGCCCAGCCGGCGGCGCAACGAGCAGCGCCGGCATCTGGCTTCGAATGAGCAGGGTGTTCATCGCGCCTGCCCCGTGGGCGGTGCACGGATCGCGTGACCGCGCGTGAAGGTCTGCAGGATGACCATCGCGCAGCCGCAGTGCCAGCAGATGAACGTCGGCTGCTGGATCCCGAGGTCACCCCCGTCGTCCCGCCCGACTGCGACAGTCGGTACGCATAACAACTCGCGCGCCAGAGCCAGGCTGGCCCTGCGGCTGCCGTTGGCCAGCAGTCCATAGTGCCGGATCCGATGGAAGCCACCCGGCAGCACGTGCAGCAAGAAGCGCCGCATGAACTCGCCCGGCTCCAGCGTCATCGTCTTGTGTCGCGTGCGGCCCTTGCTGCCGTTCTTGACCCGGTAGTCCTTCCACCGGAACGTGACGCCGTGTTCGTTCATCGCGATCAAGCGGCTGTTCGAGATGGCCACCCGATGCGTGTAGCGCGACAGGTACGCCAGCACGGCCTGCGGCCCGGCGAAGGGCCGCTTGGCATAGACCACCCACTCGCACTGGCGCAGTGGCGCGAGCCACGCCTTGAACGCCTTGGCGTCGACCAGCGCCGCATGCTCGCCAAGGAACTGCAGCTTGCCCGCCTGATGCACCTGAAGCAATTCTTCCAGGAAGCGCCGCCGGAACAGCCGCGAGAGCACCCGCACCGACAGGAAGAACCCTGGCCTGCAGGCGATCCAACTCTTGCCGTCGGGCGCCAGCCCGCCGCCGGGCACGATGCCGTGCACGTGCGGGTGGTGCGTCAGCGCCGAACCCCAGGTGTGCAGCACGAGCGTGGCGCCGATGCTGGCGCCCAGGTGCTTGGGATCGGCGGCGATGCGCATCAGCGTCTCGGCCGCCACGTCGAACAACAGGGCGTAGACCACGGCCTTGTTCTGGTACGCGATTGTTGCGATCTGCGCCGGCAGCGTGAACACCACGTGGCAATACTCCAGCGGCAGCAGATCGGCCTGGCGCGCGTCGAGCCAGCGCTTGGCCGCGCCGCTCTGGCACTTGGGGCAGTGCCGGTTACGGCAGGAGTTGTAGGCGATCTGATCGGTGCCGCAGCCCTCGCAGCGCAGCACGTGTCCACCCAGCGCCGCGCTGCGGCACTGTTCGATGGCCGACATCACCTTGAGCTGAGCCAGGCTCAGGTGACCGCGCTGGGCTTGGCGCCAGGCGGGCCCGAACTCACGGAAGATGTCGGCAACCTCCAGGGTTGCCTGCCCCACGGCGGCGAACTACGGGGTGGGCAGGACATCCAGGGGGCTGACCACCTCGCGCAGCACGGCGGTGGCCACGTGGGTGTAGATCGAAGTCGTCTCCAGCTTCTTGTGGCCGAGCAGGACCTGGATCACACGGATGTCGACCTTCTGCTCCAGCAAGTGGGTGGCAAAGGCATGTCGCAGCGAATGCATCGACACGCGCTTGGCGATCCCGGCGGCATCGGCGCCGGCGCGCATGGCTCGGTTGAGTTGCCGGGCGGTCAGCGGATCCATCGGATCGAGCCCGGGGAATAGCCACCCCTTATGGAAAATCTTGCCCTGGGCATGCGCCACACGCCACCACGCACGAAGACGCTCCAGCAGCAACGGCGAGAGCATGGCGTAACGGTCCTTGCGCCCCTTGCCCTGTTCGACGCGCAGCGTCATGCGCTCGCTGTCGATGTCGCCCACCTTGAGCGCGATGACCTCGCCCGCGCGCAGTCCTGCACCGTAGGCCACCGTCAAGGCTGTCTGATGCTTCAGATTGGTAACGGCCCCGATCAGGCGTGCGACCTCATTGCGACTGAGCACGACCGGCAGCGTCTGCGGTACACGCACCGAACTCGTCTTGGCCATCACCTCTCCGCGACCGAGCGTGACGCCGAAGAAGAACTTCAGTCCCGTGAGCGTCGCATTGAGCGTGATCGGCGACGTGCCCTGGTCGACCAGATCCAACTGGAAGAGACGAAGATCCTCGGCCGTGGCGGTGTCAGGGGAATGGTCGAGAAACTCGGCAAGCTTGCGTACGGCACGCACGTAGCTGGTCTGCGTCTTGGGTTCGAGCTTGCGCAGGTGCATGTCCTCGAGCATGCGTTGACGCAGCGGCGAGACGCCAGGTGACGATCGGTTCATGATGCTGCTCCTGTTGAAGTCCGAGGCGGATTGCCTCGATCAACAACATCGCAGAATCAGCAGCACAACGAGCAACCCCAACGGCGCCGGAGCGCTTACCGCGATAGCGGTTTAATCCCCTGGGGCAGGCACGGCACGGCGGCGCGCTACCTGTGCTTGGGTGACTTCCAAAGCGGTGGCTCGTACTGCCTGGGCTTCGGGGGTGCCACCGTCGATCGGCGGCTGAGCGAAGTCATCCTGGGTGCGGTCTCGCCGCAGGGGGTCGAGGCCAGCCTGGTGGCCATCGCGCAATCACGGGGCGTGAGCTCTCTAGCTAGGACGGCAAGGCCACTATCCCATGATTGATACCCTGTCACAAGCGTTTGGGACTAACATCCTGCTGACATCAATTAACCGATGGAGACTCCCATGACAGCAGTCGCTGGCGGTTGTCTTTGCGGTGCCATCCGCTTTCAATCGGATGCCATGCCCGGGATGGTGGCCGTGTGTCATTGCACGACCTGCCAGAAGAGCACGGGCTCGGCGTTTGCGCTCATCCTGGGGATGCCAAAGGATTCCGTGGCAATCGTCGGCGAAGGCCTCACGACGTACGAGGACCACTCCGGAACTAGCGGGAAACCGTTCTATCGAACCTTTTGCTCCCATTGCGGATCACCGATTTCCGGAAGCGGAGACGCCTATCCGGGGCTGCTGTTCCTCAAGGGAGGGACGCTCGACGATCCATCGTGGCTCAAGCCCGGCGCTCACATCTGGTGTGCCGAGAAGCAACCCTGGGTCACGATCGAAGAGCACGTTCCCCAGATGGCGGGCAATCCGGCCTGACTGGCACGTGCTTGCGGTAACGCCCAGGCGGCGCCAGCCCGCGTCGCGCATGCGAGGAAGGGCCCATAGACGCGATGCGTGAGTGGCTCGAAGCGATCGGCCTGGAACAGTACGCGGACGTCCTGGCCCGGAACGACATCGATCTCGGCATCCTTCGGGAGCTGACCGAAGGCGACCTGGAGAAACTCGGACTTTCGCTCGGCCATCGGCGCCGTTTGCTGAAGGCGCTCAGCTCGCTCGCTGCTGAGGTCCCCGTTACCGCGGCGGCCATTGCGCAGGAAGCGGAGCGGCGCCCCGTCACCATCCTCTTCTGCGACCTCATCGGTTCCACGGAGCTCGCCAACGCCATCGATCCCGAGGACATGAGCGAGCTGCTGCAGCGCTACCAGGATCTGTGTGCAGGCGCGATCGCCCGCTACGGGGGCCTGGTCGGGCAGTTGCTTGGCGACGGCGTCGTTGCCTACTTCGGTTATCCCCAGGCACACGAGGACGCCGCGGAGCGTTCGGTCCGAGCGGCGCTCGCAATTGTCGGCAACATCGGCAAGGTCGTGCTGCCCGACGGTCGTCCGATCCAGGTGCGCATCGGAATCGCCACGGGAATCGTCGTGATAGGCGACGTCATCCGCAGCGGCGGGATTCGAGAGCAGCTGGCCTTTGGCGACACTCCCAATCTCGCCGCGCGGCTGCAAACCCTCGCTGATCCCGACACGATCCTCGTGAGCGCGAGTACCCACCGCCTGCTGGGCGTTCAATTCGAGTTTCGAGCGTTGGGCGGTCAGAGGCTCAAGGGATTCGCGAATCCGGTCGAGGTCTGGCAGGTGGTTTGCGAACGTGCCGTCACCAGCCGATTCGCGGCGGCCCGCTCCGAGGCAAGCGGGCGCTACGTCGGCCGCGAACAGGAACTCGGAATGCTCCTGAATCGCTGGCGCCTGGCGAGCCAGGGACAGGGCCAGGCCCTTTTCGTCATTGGCGAGGCGGGAATCGGCAAGTCGCGGATCGTGGAAGAAGCCTGCTCGCGCATCGCGGACGATTCACATACGCGCATCCTTTGCCAGTGCTCGCCGTACCACACCAACAGCTCGCTGCATCCACTGATCCAGTACCTGGAGCGGGCCGCGAGCTTCGATACGCAAGACACCACGGCCACCAAGCTCGAGAAGCTGGAAGCCCTGCTCGCAGCAACCGGCAAGTTCGCGGAATCGACGCTGGGCCTCATCGCCGATCTCGTTTCGCTGTCGCGCATCAGCCACGAGGCGCCGGATCGCCTGCCTGCGCAACACAAAGCCGCGACGATCGCGGCCCTCTTCGACATGATCGGTCAACTGGCGGAGCGCCAGCCCGTCGTACTCGTGCTCGAAGATGCGCATTGGATGGACCCAAGCACGCGGGAGCTGGTCACCGACCTCGTCGCAGCGATTGAAGCGATGCGCGTGTTCATGATCGTCACTTCGCGCCCGGATCAGACGCCCTGGAAGGCGCGCGAGCTCGTCACCTCGCTCAGGCTCATTCGCCTCGACGAGGCGCAGTGTGCGCAAGTCGTTTCGGGCATCGTCGCTGCACGAACGCTGGCGCCGTCGCTGATCGCAGATATCGTCGCCAAGACCGACGGCATTCCCCTTTTCCTGGAGGAGCTGACCAAGGCCGTCATGGAGTCGGCCACACCCGAGCGCCCCGCGGTTCCGGCAACCCTGCACGATTCGCTGATGGCGCGGCTCGATCGGCTGGGTCCGGCCAAGGAGATCGCTCAGGTCGCCGCGGTGATTGGTCAGCAGTTTTCCCGTGGACTGCTTGAAAGGGTTGTCCCGGGCTCGTCGTTGCAACTGAAGGACTGCCTCGAGCGCCTGCTGGAAGCCGGATTGATCGCCCCTCGCGGCCGCGCAGCCGAAGCGAGCTTCAGCTTCAAGCACGCCTTGATGCGGGATGTGGCCTACGAGAGTCTCCTGCGCGCGCGCAGGGAGCAACTTCACGAGCGCATCGGCCGCGCGCTCGAGGAGCACTTCCCCGCGAAGGTCGATTCCGAACCCGAATTCCTGGCGTACCACTTCGCACAGGCGGGCATCCCCGATCGCGCTGGCGCCCTTTTCGAACGCGCTGGCGATCGCTCGATCGACCGGTACGCCTATGCCGAAGCGGTCGCCCATTTCAGGGCAGGGCTCGCTGAAACCCGCAGGCTGCCGGAGAGTTCGCAGCGTGCCGAACGCGAGCTCGCCTTGCTGCTCAAGCTCGGGCCCGCGCTATCGACGATGACGGGGCCGCAGAATCCCGAAGTGGATGCGACGTACCGTCGCGCCCACGAAGTCGCGGTTGCGCAAGGCGACCAGGCCGCGATTTTCAAGGCGGTCTGGGGCTTTTGGTTCACGGCGACGATGTGCCGAAAGCTGGATGAGTCGTCCACGAGGGCGCAGGAATTGCTCGAGCTCGGCAAGCAATCGACCGACCCCGATCTGCTCCTGGAAGCCTTCCACTGCACGTGGTCGACGGCCATCCACCGTGGCGATCAGCGTGCCGCTTTTGACGCCACGCGAGAAGGCCTTGCTCGCTACGATCCCGCAATCCATGGGTGGATGGGCGCGGTATTCGGAGGTCACGATCCCGGGGTGTGCGCGCATGCCATGCAGGGGGCCGTGTATGGCTTGTCGGGCCTGCCGCAGCGATCGCGCGAATGCATCGAACGGGCGATTGCCCTGGCTGAATTCCTCAAGCACCCACCCACCCTTACGCAGGCGCTGCAAACTGCGATGGTGGCGGCCCAATACGCGCGGGACCCAGGAGAGGTCCATCGCCACACGAAGCGCATGTTGGAGCTTGCGGACCGGTACAACCTCATTCCCCAGCGCGCGCATGCTCGTTTTCATTCGGGCTGGGCCACCGCATTCGGCGGCGACGTCGAAACCGGGCTGGGCGTGATGGAAGCCGAGTTTCCGCGCGCCTCCAACGGTCCGTTGTATCGGTACTACGCGGCGTTGTTGGCGGAAGTGCGCGCTGGCGCCGGCCGATGGGCGGACGCGCTCGCGGTCGTGGAAGCTGCGCTGAAGACGGTGACGGACCCGCGCGTCGGCATGTACGTCCCGGAGCTCCATCGGCTGCAGGGAGAGTGTCTGCTGCGCCTCGAGCCGGACAACTCGGAAGCGGGTCAGCGCGCGATTCTTACCGCCATGGAAACGGCGCGGGCGCAAAGTGCCCCGCTCCTCGAGCTGAGAGCTGCGGTGAGTTTCGTGCGGGCCTGCACCACGGCGATCGCCGCGCCGGAAGCTCTCCGCCGCCTCCGTGACGTCATCGCCCGTCTTCCCGACGAGTTCCAGGCGCGCGAACTCGAAGAGGCAAGGCGACTCCTGCCAGCCTGAGGGGGATCTCGCGCCTATTTACTGTACCTCGGCTGATACAGCTGGACTTCGAATCCACCCGGCACCTTGAAGTGCGTGACCAATCCGTAGCCGTGGTCCTCGACGGGTCCCGTGAATTCCACGCCCTTCGCTTTCAGCTCGCGCACCGTGCCCTCGATGTCGTCGCAGTAGAACGAGATGTCCGCGGTACCCGAGGGCGGATCGTTGTTCTCCGTCGGATGCACGCCCAGGTCGGCCTCGGGCGCATCGAAGATGAGCCAGCCCTCGCCTACGTCGACACCCTTCAGTCCGACCTTGTCCCGCAGGAAGGCGCGCAACTCATCGCCGTGGGACGAATAGAACATGGCGCGCATTCCACGGATCATGGCGGCTCCTCAGGATGGCGAAACAAAGTACTAGCGGATGAGATATCCCGAAACCTTCCAGCTGCCGTCGGGCTCGCGCATGGGTGTCACCGTTTCGGTGGAGAGCGGGCGCTTGTCGAACACGGTGTCGAACTGGATCACCACGTATTCTCCGGCCGGAGGATAGGTTTTTCAAACGCCCTTTTCCCTTCCCCATGGCACCCCGAACAGGGCACCCGACGCGCGTGAGCCGGTCTTAGGGGGCGGGTTTGGAGGCGGCTGGGCGGCTGAGATCTGCTGAGCCTTGACAGCGCCGCCGAAGATCGTCTTTCTCGGGCGCTGTCTGCGGGTTTTTCCTCGTTAGCAGGCCGATTCCATCGGTCTCGCAAACCCTCGGACGCAGCCGACTCCAGCGGCCCTGGTCGCCGGGTCGCCCGAACGGTCACAGTTCGGCGGAGTCAGGCCGCTTGCAGCGCCTGGCCGCGGGCCCGCGCCCGAGGCGGTGCACGTGCTTGCAGACCCAGGTCGGTGAGGATCTTCTCGATCACCGGCGCTTCCAGGATCGCCGCAATGATCTTCAGCTCTCCGCGAAGCTGCCCGCCGTGAGCGACCGCTCTTGGCCGTCATGCATAGTTTTGCATGACGGCCACTATGCGTAGGTCGCAACTATGCATAGATGAGGAGCGCGGACGTCCTGCGCCTGAGGATTTCCGTGGCGGCTGAGGAAGCACTGCCAGCCAGACCTTGACATAGTCTTCGCGAGCATGAGGCTTCGCGAAGCAATGCGTGATGCCGATGGCCAGTGGCTGCTGCCGGCGAATGTCCTCGACCCTGCGACGCTGCGTCTTGCGACCGAGTCCCGCAGGCGCCAGTATCTGTAGGGCTCACCGGCCGATCCAGGCCGATGATGCATCGTGCGGCCAGTTTCAACCATTGACACCGCAGAGAAGTCAGCAGCTCCGAGAGCCGTGTAGTTCGCCGGCTCATGCCGCCGAAAACTAGGTGAAGAAGTTGCAACGTCTTCCGAGGTTCTCTCATAGGAGGACTGCGCTGCCACGGTGTGGCGCTACACATAGTTGCGATCTACGCATAGTGGCCGATTGCGGGCACCGGTGAATAGCGGGTTCGGAGCAGCTCAGTTCGCAGCCCTTCACCTGCGTGAGCACTTGCCTGCACTTGGTGTATTTCTGGACGCCTCTCGTGCGCGAGCATGCCCGCGCGGAACGGGAACTGGTCTGCGTCCCCGCCGCGACCGTGGGGCCGGCGCAGGGAAGCGGTCAACTGCGGGTTGCGGGCCCAGGTGTTTCGGCGCCTGACACCCGCGCAGGCGCGACCGGTTCATTCGGCCAGCAGCAAGATGTGCAGCCGGCGCGGGCCGTGCGCGCCGAGCTGGATCGTCTGTTCGATGTCGGCGGTGCGCGACGGGCCGGAGATGATGTTGATGCTGCGCGGCATGGGCA
>JAEMQF010000081.1 GCA_022758925.1 Burkholderiales bacterium
CCGCGCCGCAGCCATCGCCAAACATGCGCACAAGCATGGGCTGAGCCTGCGCGAGGCGGCGATTGCAATCGGCGGCCTGAGCGCCGAGCAGTTCGACGCCTGGGTCGATGCGCGGCGCATGTTGGGCCCCGGTTGAGGGGTGCGCCGGGAGCACAGCCGACTCGTTGCTCGACTCGTTCAGCAGCACGTGAGCGCACCTGTTTCATACGGCTCGCACGGCAGGCGCTTGAATCCACCGTTCTTGCCGCCATCTGGCGCCGGTGTTCCCACTCTCGCTGTTGGCGCTGCTGCACCTCTACATCGGCTGGCGGATTGCGCCGCAGCTGCCCGGGCTGGCGACGCCGCTCCTCTTCGTCGGCTTGCTGGTCCTGTCATTCGCGCTGATTCCGGCGGCCTTTCTCGGGCGGCGCGCGCGCGATCGGCGAGTCGCCGACCGCTGGACCTGGGCCGGAATGCTGACACTCGGCCTGTTTTCGATGCTGCTGGTGTCGACTCTGCTGCGCGACCTGGTTCTGCTGTTGGCCTGGCCGTTCGCGCTGCCCTCTCTGGCCGCACCGACAGCGCTTGCGGTGCCTCTGTTGGCGGGCCTGGCCACGCTCTACGGCCTGGCCGGCGCACGCCGCACGGCGCGCGTGCGCCATGTCGACATCCCCGTCGCCGGCCTGCCTGCCGCGCTGCACGGATTCAGCATCGCGCAGATCACCGACATGCATGTCGGCCCAACGGTCAAGCAAGCCTATGTGCGCAGAGTCGTCGACGCCGTCAACCGCTTGAACGCCGACGCCGTGGCAGTCACCGGGGATCTGGTCGACGGCCGGGTCGAAGACCTGATGCACGACGTCGCGCCGCTGGCCGCGCTGCGCTCGCGCCATGGCACCTTCTTTGTCACCGGCAACCACGAGTACTACAGCGGCGCGCATGAATGGATCGCCCAGTTGTCGACGCTCGGCCTGCGCGTGCTGAGCAACGAACATGTCGTGCTGCAACACGACGGCGCGACGCTGGTGATGGCAGGTGTGGCCGACTACAGCGCCCACCATTTCGTGCCGAGCCACCGCAGCGACCCGCAGCGTGCGCTGGCGGGTGCGCCGGCCGAGGCCGGGTTGCGCGTGTTGCTCGCGCACCAACCGCGAAGTGCCTCAGCTGCCGCTGACGCCGGGTTCGATGTGCAGTTGTCCGGCCACACGCATGGCGGGCAGTACTGGCCCTTCAATCTGTTCGTGCCGCTGCAGCAGCCGTTCACGGCCGGCCTGCACCGGCTGCGCTCGCTGTGGGTCTACACCAGCCGCGGCACCGGCTACTGGGGACCGCCGCTGCGCCTGGGCGCGCCGTCGGAAATCACCCGGCTGCGCTTTGTCGCAGTTTGAGCTTGGCGCGGTGAAGGCGTTGCGCGCCGCGTCGCTCTACGCGGCGTGCAGCCGCTGAGCGCATGGCCGGAGTCTGACCATGCGCACGGGGCCGCGCGCAGCGTCGGTCTGTGCAGCGTGCCGCGGCCGAGCGCCGGCCCACGTCAGACCCTGTTCTCGACACAGCCGCCGCACAAGCCGATGGCGCCTACGGCCGCGCGGCGCGCAACGCAGCCTTGTGCGTGCGGACCGTCTCAGTGCGCGCGGAACCAACCCCGACCAGGCGCGCCGTTCGCAGGCGCGCCAGGCGCTGGTCTCAAGAATCTCCGGTGAACCCGGTCTTCTTCACCAGAGGCCCCCAGCGCTCGAACTCTGCCTTCTGGCTGCGCGCCATTTCCTCGGCCGTCGAGCCTTGCGCCACCAGGCCCACCACGCCCAGGCCGTCGATCAAGGCCTTGTCCTTGAGCGCAGTCGTGATCGCGGCGTTGGCCGCGGCGAGCACGGTGGCCGGCGAGCGTGCCGGTGCGTAGAAACCGAACCATTCTTCGACCGTGAACTCGGGGAAGCCCTGTTCGGCGAAGGTTGCAACGTCGGGGATGAACGGCGAACGATTCGCGCCGGAGGTGGCGAGGATGCGCAGCCTGCCGGCCTTGTGGTTCGCAATGAAATCGCCGCTGGGGGTGAACATCGCCGCGATCTGGCCGCCGACGACGTCGGTCACGCCGGGCACCGAACCGCGGTAGGGCACATGCTTCAAATCGACGCCGTTGTTCAGGCCGAGCAGTGCGCCGATGAAATGCGGCGTCGAACCAGCCGCCGGCGAGCCGTAGCTCGCGTCTTTCGGATTCGCCTTGGCCCAGTCCAGAAAATCCCTCACGTTCTTCACGCCAGCCGGAACCAGCGGCCCGACCGCCAGGCCATGGAACATCAGCGCCGCGATCGACACCGGAGTGAAATCTCGAAGCGGGTCGTAGCTCAGCTTGGCGCCGTACACATGGGGGTAGATCGCGGTGCAGGAAAACGGCGACAGGCACAGCGTCGCGCCGTCGGGCGCCGAGGACTTGAGCGCGTCCAGCGCAATGCGCCCGCCGGCTCCAGGTTTGTTTTCCACGAGGCCGGCGTTGCGCGAATAGGCGCTGCCGGCGATCTTTTCAGCGACACGGCGCGCGACGATGTCGCCCGCGCTGCCGGCCGGAAATCCGTACAGGAACTTCACCTGGTCCAGTGCCTGCGCCAAGGCGCTGCGCGCGCCAAGCGTGGCCAGCATCGCGCCGCCGAGGGCGGCCTGCATCAGTTGTCGGCGTGGGTTCATTCGTCGTCTCCAGTGGGTTGGGGGTCAAGGTTCAAGGTTGCGCGCATCGATGATCCGCGCATGCCGGCTGCGGCTGTACAGCAACTCGACTTCAGCGGCGCGCCGCGTGAGCACGGCGGATTGGTTGACGTAGCCCTTGTCGGTGATTTCACCGGCGTCGGCGTTGGGCGGCTCGGTCAGGAACATCGCCCGCGTCGGCACCAGCGACGAGCCACCGCCCGCGTTGCGCAAGCTCAGCAGCGCGGCACCGATCCTGGCGCCAAGCACCTCGGCACTCAGCGCCGAACAGGCGGCGCTTGGAAACACGAGTGCGCCGACCTCGTCGCGGCCGTGCCCCGTGATCACCACGTCCAACGCATACGGCGTGAACGCCGAGATCAGTTTCAAGCGCAGCGTCCCCACCGAGACCCAGGTGCCGCTGCCGAGCTTGAAGTCCTCGGCCACCCGCCCGTCGAACATCACGCCGCGCTCGGGGTGCGCTTCGTCGACGAGGTAACCAGCGTCGCCTATTCGGTAGAAGCCTTCTTCGTCAAAGGCCGCCGCCGTCAGTTGCGGCGCATCGCGATAGCCCGGAAACACCGACACGCCGCGCACCCGCAACTCGCGCTTCTGGCCATACTCCTGGCCACTGCGCACGAGTTTCAATTCGATGCCCGGCAAGGGATTGCCGATGCAGCCCGCAGCGTCGAGTTTCCAGTGCGCGCTGGTCACGGCGGGTGCGGTTTCGGTCGAACCCCACGCGGTGGTGAGCCATAGCGGTTCGTCGCGCACCTTGTCCGCCACCGCGACCAGGCGTTTCCACGTGGCCGCGGGCAAAGCCGCGCCGGCGTAGAACACGCAGCGCAGGCGCGCGAACACATCGCGCGCCAGGGCCAGGTCGCTCTCGAAGAATGGCAACAACATGTCCAGCCCGCGCGGCACGTTGAAGTGCAGGTTCGGGCGAACCTCGCGCAAGTTGTGCACCGTCTTCTCGATCAGGCCCGGCGCCGGCCGGCCCTCGTCGATGTACAGCGACCCGCCATTGCGCAGCACGAGATTGAAGTTGTGATTGCCGCCGAAGGTATGGCTCCAGGGCAGCCAGTCGAGCAGCACCGGCTTTTCGATGGCAAGGAAACGCCAGGCCTGGGCCACCATTTGCTGGTTGGCGCACAGCATCCGATGGGTGTTGATCACGACCTTCGGCTGGCCCGTCGAACCCGAGGTCAACAGGTACTTGGCGTGGTCGTCGGCACTGATGGCGTTGAACGCGCGAAGCACCTCGGGGCCTTCGGTGGCCGCGAGCAGGGTTTTGAAATCCAGCGCGCCGGCGACGCTGTCGGCGCCTTCGCTGAAGACCGTGAGAGCGTCGATCGCACACGCCGCAAGCGCCGGCCCGTAGACTCTTGCGTCAGAGGCGTAGACCAGCGCGGGATCGAGCGTGCGCAGGATGCCGGCGATCTTTGTATAGTCCTTCGTCAACCGGCAATAGGCACTCGACACCGAACAGACAGGCCGTGCGACGTGCATCGCCGCGAGCATCAGCAAGGCGTGGTCGATCGCGTTGTCGGACAAGATCACGAGCGGCTTGCCTGCGGGCAAGTCCAGTGCAAGCAGGCTTTGCGCGACAGCGCCCACGGCCGACCGCAGCTCGCGCCAGCTCAGGCGTCGCCAGCCGCCACTGCCGTTGCGCTGCGCGAACGCAAGCGCATCGGGCGTCTCGCTCGCCCATTGTTCGAGCCATTGCCCGACACACCGCGCGTAAGGGCCAAGCGCCTCGGGCGAGCGCAGCACCACGCTGCCATCGGGCCGCGCGGCGCGTTGCACTCGCGCCGGCGCCAACATCTCGGGGTCTTCAAAGAAGGCGGTCAAGTTGCACCACGTTGCGTGGGGTCAATGCAATCTCGGAACCCGAGATGCTAGAGCAACTTGAACATCGGCGGCAGACCGGTGCATCGAACAGGGAGCGCCTGGGTCGCGTTCTGCGGCGCGTGCGCAGCTTGGCAGACCCGCCGATCGAGGCGCGCGACGGCATGGACGTCGGCTGCCGATCATCGAACCGGGCCTCGGCAAGGTGCTGTTCGATTTGCGACGGCGTGCCGGAGCACCCGCGGCTCGGAACCCGCACAGCCGCCGCGGGTTAGATCGCGCGCACCAGCAGCGTCACGGCATACGTGATGAATGCGATCCAGGCCACCGTAAACGTCACCGTCCTTGCCCGAAACCGGCCGAACCCGCTGACGTGAATCACCGCATGCGCAAGGCGCGCATAGAAGTACACCGCCGCACAAGCCTGGGTCACCGGACTCGTCAGCCCCATCGCATTCGCGATCAACACCACGGCTGCAAACTGAGCGAAATTTTCAACCGCATTCAGATGTGCACGGTTGGCGCGGTTCACCCAGTCGGGCAGCGCTGTCGTCGGCGCTTTCTTGAAATCGGCAGGCTTGGGAAGCCCGCGCGCGGACGAGTAACCGATGACGACGGGAATCCAGAGCACACTCGTCAGAATGGCGCACAGCAGCAGGTACAGAAGTTCGGTCTTCATGGTGGTCTCCAGTGGTTGGCCGATCGAAGCAGTCACCCAGCCCATCAGCTGGCGAGCCCACCCCAAGTCTTCGCGTGGCACACGATTGAATCGACTCGTCGCAAGTATGCGGGTTTGCGGCACATAAGGCGACTCAGCGCGCACCTGATCGCGCCACGCTTCGACACCACCGCAATAGCCCGCGACGAATCGACCAAGCGCGAGGACTTGCCACGAGGCCATCCGGCCGAAGGCGCGTCTTCATGTTTCGCAACCTCTGCACCGCGGTAGTGCCCCAGGCTCCTATCGGCCCGAGCCCTGCCCGAGCCACCCAAGCAGCGCGCAGGCGACGACGATCGTCAGCAACGAACTCGCCGCCATCGCGGCGCCCGAGGGTGGTGCCGGCGCAAGCGTCATTCCGGCAACCGTGAACGCGAGCAGCAACAGTGCCAGGGTCGCGAGCCACAGCTTCCTGCCTCGCGGCAGCGCAGAACCGGGCAAGAACGCGCACAGGCCGACCAGCACCACGCTCGCCTCGACCGCGAGCGCCACCGGCATGTTCTGCCACAGCCCCAAGCCCAGCTTCGCGGAGTGGCTGCCGAGCAGCGGCAGTTCGGGGGCATGCACCAGCACATCGAGCAGCCAGTGCGAAAACACGGCTGCCGCCACCAGCGCCGCCGCACGCCGCTTGGCGCTGCCGAACCGTGAGCCCGCAAGCCAGACGCCGCACCCCGCCAGCCCGGACCAGGCCAGGCCCGCGGGCAACCCATGCGAGTAGGGAAAGCTGAACAGCGGCTGATGCGTGTGGCCGAAATCGGCGGGGATGCTGACGGACTCGACCCCCAGCAAGACGAGGAGCCACAGCACAACATCGAGAAGCAGCGCGGCAAAGATGAAGCCGCCGACATTCATGCGCGGCTCGGCGCGAGCGATCAGCATGCCTGCGCCGATGTGTCCTGCAAACATGGTGGATTTCCTTTCTGCAATGAGGCCGCTCGGCCTGAGCTTGCCACCCGCTCCAGGTCTGGCGTCATGCGCGCGACCGCGTCACAGGCCCGGCCTGCGCAGCTCGCCGCATGGGCAGCCGGGGCAAATGCCTGAAACCTCGCTCGATCTCTGCAGGAGGTGTGCGCATCGGGCATCGCCGGCTTGCAAGCAGGCGAGGATGTTGTTGTATCTTCCGCACCTTCAGTCCTGTCAACAAGCCCGAGAGCCAGCAGCATGAGCACCACCTACCACGACATTGTCTATGAAGTGCGGCAGCACGCCGTGCACATCACGATTAACCGGCCCGAGGTCTACAACGCGTTTCGCTGCCAGACCCTCGAAGAACTGATACACGCACTGCGCCGCGCCGACGAAGAGTCGAGCGTCAACGCGATGGTGCTCGCCGGCGCCGGCGACAAGGCGTTTTGCACTGGTGGCGATCAGAAAGTGCACTTGAGCGAAGACGGCCTGTACGGCCCGCGCGGCACGCTGGGCATGCCGATCGAAGAGATGCAAAGCGCATTGCGCGACCTGCGCAAGGTGTCGATCGCCAAGGTGCAGGGCTTCGCCATCGGCGGAGGCAATGTGTTCGCGACGATTTGCGACCTCACGATCGCCAGCGAAAAAGCGACGTTCGGCCAGGTCGGCCCGAAGGTCGGCTCGGTCGATCCGGGCTGGGGCACGGCCTACCTGTCGCGGATCGTCGGCGAAAAGAAGGCGCGCGAGATCTGGT
The DNA here is from genome assembly GCA_022758925.1 of Burkholderiales bacterium. Lineage (GTDB taxonomy): Bacteria > Pseudomonadota > Gammaproteobacteria > Burkholderiales > Burkholderiaceae_C > JAEMQF01. The sequence continues at coordinate 6,882 of JAEMQF010000081.1, forward strand.
TCCTGTGCCGGCGCTACAGCGCCGCGGAAGCCGCAGCGATGGGCCTGGTGAACAAGGTCGTGGCGCACGATCAGCTCGACGCCGAAGTCGACCAGTGGTGCGCGGAAATCAACCAGTTGAGCCCGACGGCGCTGACGATCGCCAAACGCTCATTCAACGCCGACAGCGAAAGCATTCGTGGCATCAGCTATCAAGGCATGCAGACCCTGAAGCATTACTACGGCACCGAGGAATCGAAAGAAGGCGTGCGCGCCTTCAACGAGCGGCGCAAAGCTGATTTCAAGAAGTTCGCGACCTGAGCCAGTGACGAGCGCGCCTGCGCGGCCAGTGACGCACTCGCACTCGCGCTCGCACTCGCGCTCGGGCTCGCGCCCGCGCCCGCGCCCGAGCCAGGCCGGAACGTGCGCGGATAGCGCGCCTCAACGCGGCGTTTTCGCGCCGAGCTTCGGCGCAAACTCCTTGCGCAGCGTCTCGCTGTTGGCGCCAAGAGCCGGCGCGGCGCGAAACACCGGCTCTTCCCACTGCGTCACGCAAGGCGGCGCGGGAATCCAGGCGCGCTCGCCGTTCACCGGCATTTCGCGCAGGCGCAACTGCGGGTGCTCGATCAGGTCTTGCACCGAATTGATCGCGCCGAATGCGGTCTGCGAGTGCGCCAACCGCTGCCCGAGCACGGCATAGGCGAGTGCGCCGGTCACGGCCTGGATCATGGCTTCGAGTTGGTCGCGGTTCGCGGTGCGTTGCGTGTTGTTCGCAAAGCGCGGGTCGCGCGCCAGACCCGGCTGCTCCAGCACCTCGGTGCAAAACGCCTGCCATTCGCGTTCGTTTTGAATCGACAACACGAATTCGCGCCCGTCGGCGCAGGTGAACGCGCCATACGGAGTGATGCTCGGATGGCGCAGGCCCACCCGCTGCGGCGCCACGCCACCATAGCGCGCCTGCAGATAGGGCACGCTCATGAGCTCGGCGGCCGAATCGAACAGCGACACCTTGACGCCGCTGCCGATTCCGGTGCGCGCGCGCTGCAACAGCGCCTGCTGGATGCCGATCATGGCGTTCATGCCGGCGGTGATGTCACAGATCGAGACGCCGATGCGCCCCCAGGGGCCGGGTGCGCCGCTGACCGCGACCAGGCCAGCCTCGGCCTGCACCAGAAGATCGTAGGCCTTGAGCTGGTGCAGCGGCCCGGCTTCGCCGTAGCCCGAGATGTCGCAGGTGATCAGGCGCGGATGCCGCGCGCGCAACGCGCTCGCGCCGAAACCGAGCCGAGCCGCAGCGCCCGGCGCGAGGTTTTGCAGGAACACATCGGCGCCCGCAATCAGGGCGTCGAGTTGGGCCTGGTCTGCTGCAAGCCGCAAATCGAGCGTGATCGACTCCTTGCCGCGGTTGATCCAGACGAAGTAGCTGCACTCGCCGAACACGTTTGTGTCGTAGCCGCGCGCAAAATCTCCCTCGGGGCGTTCCACCTTGATCACGCGTGCGCCCGCATCCGCCATGCGACTTGAACAGTAGGGCGCCGCGACGGCTTGCTCGAGCGCGACCAGCACAACGCCTTCGAGCGGCCTGCCTTGCGCGCCGGGGCCTTGTTCGGGCGTTGAGGAGTCCAGGTCGGGCCGCATCGCGGGCGATTTTGCAGCAGTTGTGGCTGGACCCGGCGCTGCAGACGCCGGCTCGATGCCGTGCACGGCAGGGGTGGAGGCCGCAGCAGCACCTGAAGGCGGTGGGCTCACGCCTTCTTGCCTTTGCGGGGCGCCTTGCCCTTGATCGTTCGCGCCGACGCCTCGACAGCAGGGGCTGTGCCGCGAAGGCCCAGGTAGTTCTTCTTGCTCAGCACCGGCGCGCCGGTCTTGGCCTCCAGCTCGCGCCGCGCATTGCCGGCCACTGTGCCGCCCTGCTTGGCGGCGTTCCGATTCGGGTCGAAGCCCTGCGCGTCGTGCTTGCGCGCGATCTCGGTTGTGCCGGCCTCGCCCAGCATCGTGAAGATCAGTTCCAGGTCGGTCATGTGGTCGCGCAGGTTGTTGCCGGTTTTTAATGCGCCCAGGCCCTTCAGCTTTTTGTGCGCGCCCGGCGTTACGCCGAACGTGGCACGCGCGATCTCCGCAGTGAGGATGGCGTACTCCTTGCCCTCCTGCACACCGCGCGCGTTCCACTCGTCGGTCAGCTCACCACGCACCGCCATCGAGCGCAGGCGCTTTTCGATCCAGTCCTTCGGGTATCCCTTGGACTGGTACAGCTCGCGGGCGCGGAAACTTGCCAGCTCGGGGTTCTCGATCTCCTTGACCCGCTCGTAGCCCACTTGGGCCAGCCAGCGTTTGAAGGGTTCGGCCTTGGGCGACGGGATGGACTGGATGATGCGGAACAGGCCCTCGGTATTGGCGCAGTTGACTCGCTGCGCGCCGCCTTCCGTCTCGACCCGAAGGGGGGTGGCAATTTGCCCCCACCCTTTGGCCAACTCCTTGTCGCGCCGACGCAAATCCTTGACGTAGCCCTCGGGCTGCACGGAATCGGTGAGCACGGCCACCACGTCCACGATGGCGAACCACCACTCGGCGTTGTGCCAGGTCCGGCGGATCGCGCGTTCCTGGAAGACGACCATGCGGTCTGCCGCATCGACAGGCTCAGGCTTCTTTGTACTCACGACGTGCCCTCCTTGCAGACGATTCATCCCGCTCTTCGATGATGCGCACCACATCCAGCGCGTTTAGTCCCTAAATTGTCTCGAATGCCGTGAGCAGGCACTTCCTTTGCGCTCTTCATTTGTTCGGCTCCCTTCGGCTTGGGGTTTGGTAGCCTTCCAAATTCTCACTGTTGCAAGGCAATTGTGGCCGTCGTGCTGCGCTCCCGGTAGTGGCGTTGGCCTGAAAAACAGGGTCTGTGGCCTACGAGGTCTCGGCCCCACGCTGACGAGTTGCACCGGGCCGCGGTGTCTTGAAGACATTGACCGTGTGCTGGAGGTTGACCAGTCGCCCATCGGCAAGACAC
>JAEMQF010000213.1 GCA_022758925.1 Burkholderiales bacterium
CCGTAGTCGCGCATGACCGCGGCCACGCGCAGCCGGTAGCCGGCGAGTACGGCGCTTCGGCCTTCCTGCTGAGCAGCGCGATGCATGCCGTGGCAGCGCCAGTTGCGCACCGCGGCTTCGTCGCGCCAGAAGCTGAGCGAAAGGTAGCGACCCGGTTGCGCCAGGCTTTCGAAGCGCTCCACCGAAATGAATCCATCGATCGACTCCAGTGCAGGCTTGAGGGCAGCCGCGAGTTCGAAGTAGCGTGGCGCGGCAGCAGCGTGCGGTTCGAGCTCGAAGATGACCGCGATCGTCATGGCGCCACCTGCCGTGGCTGGTTGCGCGTGGTGGTCACGTCTTTGAGCCAGGTGCGCTCTTCGCGCAGGATGAAGCGCTGGGCTTGCGCGAACTCGAAATTGGCGCGACCCTCGGCATCGCTCTTGAGGGTGGCGCGGTAGCGCTCGTACGCCGCCATGCTGTCAAACCCTATCAGGCCCCAGGCGACGTCGTTGCTGCCTTCATGCGGAAGAAAGTAGCCGATCAGATCGCCCCCGCAGCGCGGAATGACGCGGCCCCAGACTTCGGCGTAGCGCTTGAATGCCTCGCGTTGAAAGGGATCGATCTGGTAGCGGATGAAACAGGTGACGGCCATTGCGCTCGCTCCTGATGTGGATGACGTTGGCCGCCAATGTACGCCTGCGCCAACTTGTGTTTCGGTGGCGACTGATTCGTGTAGGCTTTGCGATTCAAATCTCATGAGCCGCTGATGGCCGTCCGCCGCATGCCTTGACAGGCAACTCGCCGGACTTTCAACTTGGGGGTCGGCTTTCTGGCCCTGGAGAGCATGGGGTTCGAGGCGCTGGCGACCACCAGCCTCGGCGTCGCGAACGTGCTGGGCGTGCGCGAAGTGACCTTGCGCCAGGTGCTCGACAACTGCCGCGACATTTGCGAGGCGACGCGGCTGCCGGTGAATGCGGACCTGGAGAACTGCTTCGCCGATGAACCGCGCGAGGCGTCCAAAGCCATCCGGTTCGCCTGCGAAGCCGGCGCCGTGGGCGGCTCCATCGAGGATTCCACGGGAGACGCGCAGAAGCCGATCTACGATTTCAACCTTGCCGTCGAGCGCGTCCAGGCCGCGGCCGAAGTGGCGCGTTCGCTGCTGGTGCCGTTCATGCTCACCGCCCGCGCCGAAAATTTCCTCCACGGCCGGAAGGACATGGACGACACCATCCGCCGGCTGCAGGCGTTCGAAGCGGCCGGCGCGGACGTGCTCTACGCGCCGGGGCTCTACAGCCTCGCGGATATGCGCACCGTGACTTCAGCGTTGACGAAGCCGTTCAATGCCGTGATGGGTTTCGCCGACCCCGAGATCACCCTGGAGCAGCTCGGCGAGGCCGGCGTGAAGCGCGTCAGCATCGGCGGCGGCCTGAACCGGGTCGCCCTGAAGGCGTTCATGGACGCGGCGCGGCAGATGCGGGAAGGTAACTTCGGTTTCATCGCCTCGATGGCGCCGATGGCGGAAGTGAGGGGCGCATTCAAGCGCGAGTAATTGCCGGCGCGGTTCAAGAGATCCGTGGACGGCAACGCGAAGATACGGTAAAATGCCGTATCGTTCCCATAAGGCGAGAAACCAGCCGATGACCGCAAGAGCGCGTTTCGATCTGAAGATGGATGCAAGCGAAAAGGACGTCGTTTCCCGGGCCGCGGCGCTGATGGGCACGACGATGGCCGGTTTCGTGCGCGCCGCGGCCAAGGAGAAGGCCCTGGCGCTGCTGGATCGCGAATCCCGCGTCACGCTGTCGAAGCGGGATTTCGCCGCGTTCGCAAAAGCGCTCGACGGCGCTTTCACCCCGAATCGCGCGCTGAAGGGCGCACTGACGGAGGCGAGGACCACAGTCCGCCGTGCTTGAAGATCTGCCGCTCGATGCGGCGCGCCATGACCGCGCGGGATTCAGTTGCGGTGTTGCCGAACTGGATGACTACCTGCGTCGGTTCGCCGTCCAGCACCGCCGCAAAGGCGTCGGTAACGTGTACGTCCTCGTCGATTCCGGGGTGCCCGACCTGATTCTGGGCTACTACACGCTTGGCGCAGCGCAGGTGGATGCTGCGGGTTTGACCGATGCAGACCGGAAAAAGCTGCCTCGCTATCCCATTCCCTGTTTTCGCATGGGGCGTCTGGCCTGCCGCGCAGACCGGCGCGGCCAGGGGCTGGGCAAGCTGCTGATCGGCTGCGCCGTGGAGCGCTGCCTGCAGGCCCGCAAGCAGGTCGGCGCCTATGCACTCATCGTGGATGCGAAAAATCCGGCGGCGAAAGCGTTCTACCAGCACTACGGGTTCACGCCCTGCGTCGATGCGCCGATGACGCTCTACCTTCCGCTGGGATAGCGTTGCACCGAATCGGGCACGGTACTATCAGCGCCTGGCGCGGCTTCGGGGGTTGACGGACGCAAGTGAGCGGAACTGGTCTTAAACAAAGGCTTGCGGCGATCCTCGCTGCCGACGTGGCAGGCTACTCGCGCCTGATGGCGGCCGACGAGCGCGCGACGGTGGCGGCGCTCGACGCGGCGCGCGCGGTGTTCCGCAAGCAGATCGAATCCAGCCAGAGCCGAGTGATTGACATGGCGGGCGACTCGGTGCTCGCCGTGTTCGAGACGGCAACGGGCGCTGTCTCCGCGGCCTTGTCGATCCAGAATGAAATCAATTCATCCGGGCAGGGACAGGAGCAAGGCCGTCGTATGCGCTTTCGCATCGGCGTGCACCTGGGCGACGTGATTGAAAAAGCCGACGGCACGATCTACGGCGACGGCGTGAACATCGCCGCGCGGCTGGAAGGATTGGCCGAGCCTGGCGGCATCACGATTTCCGATGCGGTCCGGGGCGCGGTGCGTGGCAAGGTGGTGGCAGGTTTTGTCGATCAGGGCGAGCAGCAGGTGAAGAACATTGCGCACCCTGTGCGCGCATTTGCAGTACGTGCAGAAGGATCGACCGCCGCGAAACCGTCGTCCGCAGTTGGTGAAATTGATCTTTCGCTCCCTGACAAACCTTCGATTGCGGTGCTGCCTTTCGCCAACATGTCGGGCGACCCGGAGCAGGAGTACTTCACCGACGGGGTGACCGAGGACATCATCACCGAGCTGTCGCGTTTTCACTCTCTGTTCGTTATCGCGAGGAACAGTACGTTTACCTACAAGGGCAAGGCGGTCGACGTGCGGACTGTGGCAAAGGAACTCGGCGTGCGCTACGTCGTGGAGGGGAGTATCAGGCGCGCGGCGAATCGCATTCGGGTGACCGCGCAGTTGGTCAATGCATCGACCGGGAATCATCTCTGGGCGGAGCGCTACGACCGGGTGCTGGAGGATATCTTCGAGGTGCAGGAAGAGGTGACGCGGAGCATCGTCGCGGCGATCGCGCCGCAAGTCGACGCCGCCGAATTGGCGACCGTGTCGCGCCGGCAGCCGGGCAATCTGACTGCCTACGAGATCGCGGTGTGGGCATGGGCGAATGCGCGGGATGCCATGAACGGACAGGATCGCAAGTTGCGCGATCAGGCCATTCGTGAAGCGAATAGGGCGCTGGCAATCGATCCGAAGAGTGTCCTCGCCCACAATGCGATCGCGTATGCGCAGTGGCAGCAGTTCCATTTCAGGACAGCGGCGGATCGAGAACGCGCGTGGAAGGACGGGATGGATGCGGCTACCCAAGCGATCGAACTCGATGCCTCCGATCATCGTGGCCACATGCTGAAAAGCAGACTCCTCGCGTCTCTGGGCGGCCGGTGGGATGAAGCGTTGAACGCCTCGCGCCGTGCATGCGAGTTGAATCCGAGTGATTCGGTTGCGCTGTCTGTGCACGCCTTGCATGAAATCCACTGCGGCAACGCTGAGCAGGGCATTCAGCACGCGCTTCACTCCCTGCGGGCAAATCCGCGCAATCCATGGGTGTTCAATGTGCACCTGCTGCTCGCGTACGCGTGCTTCATTGGCAAAGACTACGCGAAGGGAGTGGACTGGGCGTTGCTTGCATTGGGCGGAGCGCCCAGCTTGCCCAATGCGCTGCAGCATCTTGCAACCTGCTATGTGGGGATCGGCGAGATCGAGAAGGCGAAAACGGCGCTGGAGCAACTGGGCAGGATTGCGCCCGAGTTTCTGGAATCGCGGCTCAAGGGGGAGTCCATTTTCCAGCGGCCCGAAGACCGGGAGCGACAGACGGTATTCTTGCGTGTCGCCGCCGGCCTGGAAGACCCGAAGGCGGCCGAGTCGCTGCGCTAGTTCAGTGCAACCGATCGACGCAGTGCAGCAGTCCAATCGCCAAACCGGGCCGATCCGAAAGGGGACGCAGCATCGTTCGCTTCAAGGCGGTGACGCCATGCGTTACCAATGCTCGTCCGCAAGGTGCCGTCGCGCCTGCCGCTGCGCTCAGTCAGCGGCCACCTGCAGCACCAGCTTGCCGTGGTTCGCGCCGCTGAACAGCATGTCGAAGGCCTTGGGGAACTTGTCCAGGCCGTGCACGATGTCTTCGCGTGTCTTGAGCTTGCCGGCCCGGATCCAGCCGCCCATCTCCATCATGGCCTGGCCAGCGCGCGGGTAGTAGTCGGACACGACGATGCCGGTCATGGTGGCGCGCTGCACCAGCAGCGACAGATAGTTGGCCGGGCCCTTCACGGGCGTGGTGTTGTTGTATTGCGAGATGGCGCCGCAGATCACCACCCGTGCACCACGCGCCAGGCGCGTCAGCGCGGCGTCCAGGATGTCTCCGCCCACGTTGTCGAAGAACACGTCGATGCCCTTGGGGCAGTGCCTGGCCAGGGCTTCAGCCACGTTCTCGCGCTTGTAGTCGATGGCCGCATCGAAGCCCAACTCCTCCACCAGATAGCGGCACTTGTCGGCACCGCCGGCGATGCCGACCACCCGGGCGCCCTTGATCCTGGCCACCTGGCCGACCACCGAACCGACTGCGCCCGCGGCACCCGACACCACGACGGTGTCGCCGGCGTTTGGCTTGCCGACGTCCTGCAGGCCGAAGTAGCCGGTAAGACCGGGCATGCCCAGGGTGCCCAGATACACCGGCAATGGGGCGAGGCGTGGGTCCACCTTGAACAGGCCTGCTCCATCGGTGACGGCGTATTCCTGCGCGCCCAAGAGGCCTGTGACGTGCTCGCCCACCGTGAACCCGGGGTTGTTGGAGGCCACGACGCGGCCCACGGCCAGGGCACGCATCACCTCGCCCAGCCCCACCGGCGGAATGTAGGAGGCCTTGCTGTCGTTCATCCAGCCACGCATCGCTGGGTCGAGCGACAGATAGAGCACCTTGACGACGATCTGACCGGCCGCGGGGGCTGGCACGGCTTCTTCGGTGCGGGCCCAGTCGGTGGGTTTGACGGCGCCATCGGGACGGGCGGCGAGCCTGACTTGGTGGTTGATCTGGTTCATGGCGAGGTACTTTCGATGAAGGGTTGGGATCGGAGTCAGCCCACTGTTGCAGGCCTGGATCGAAGCTTAGGGAGAGGCTCATTGCCTGAATAGCCAACACCCAAGCACAACATCGTTGCCATATGAGCAACATTAGTGCCAGCAAGATCGGCAACAGAGCGGGACGAACCTTGAATCCTCAACGACTGGCCCAGTTCTCGGCCATCGTGCAGGCCGGCAGCATCAGCAAGGCCGCGCAAGCGTTGGGCTGCGGCAAGTCCGTACTGTCACGTCAGCTCGCCAAACTAGAAGCGGAACTCGGCGCCAGGCTCATCCAGCGCTCCACGCGGCGCCTGACGCTGACCGAGATCGGCGAACTGGTATTCGCCGAGGCGCAGCACATCGACATGGCCATGGCCAACATCGAACAGCTGACTGCCGGAAAGCGGTCACAGCAGCAGAGCGCCGCCACACTGGCGCCTCAAGGCTTGGCGACGCCTTTGAACCAATGCTCGAGCGGCTCGGGGTCGGGGCGATACCAGGCCGGTTTGCGGTAATGGACGAATGTGCCCTCGATGACCGAGCCCGTGACGACTCCGCGCCACACCAATCGCCCGTCACTGTCGCTGCGGGTCTCGGTCTCGAACTGGGTCGCGTCCCCCCGCTGGACGGCGGCAACGATGCCTTTGTTGAAGCCCCATTGGTCGCACATGCTCGAATGAAAAGTGCCACCGGCAAAGGTGATGACGTCGCCTTTCTCGTCAGCGGGTTTGCCCTTGGGGCCGGCATCGGCGATGAACACTTTGCCCTCCAGGCCTGCCGCCTGCGCGGCTGCGTTTGGGCTGCCCATCACGCAAAGTGCAGCCAACGTCAGTGCGACGATGGATTTGCAGTAGCTATGCATCAGAACTCTCCAGCAATCTGGTTGTCGACATGGGCCTTGCTGCATCTGGGGGCGCGCTTCGTTGTCTTGGCCGCATGTCATTCAACCACAAAACGTACGTCGCTGGGGGGTGCGCCTAGCCAACTCGATCGAACTCATCGCCGGCGCTTCGGCCGGGACATTACATAGGAAGACCCTGGTGCGGATGCGGCGCTATTTGTGCGCCGTAGGTCTTATCTGTTATGGCTCTGCCTCACGGCAAGGGCGCGCGGCGAGCGTTTGACTCCGTACGTCTCAGGCAAGCCACGGCCAGACGTTCCCGAATCTCCGCCCATTTCCGGAAATTGATGAGGTGGGCGGAGCGAGGAGCTGGCCGGTTCGTCAGCCTCCCTGCGTCGGCCCCAGCACCAGCACCTTTCCGAATGAAGGCAGGCTGACGATCTCGGCCAGACTCAAGCCACCGCACTCATTGACATCAGGCACTCGATGGTGCTCTCAAGACGACACATTCCAGGGAGTTTTCGTCGCAGGCCGCAGCCGAGCCGGGCGTTGCGAACGCGCCGGCGTTGTCGGGTTGCGAATCCAGCGCAATCGCTCGGTGCGGGCTTCATTGGCAGGCCTTCTCCAGAGAAGGCTTTGGTCGGGATGCTCAACTTGGGGGTCGGCTTTCCGGCGGCGAATTGTGTGAAGCGAGCGGCACAGGGCGACCCTTCAGCGGCATTCACAGCGCGGAGGTGATCGCAACCAAGCGGTCGTTCGCGCTGTTGGCACGCCAACAGCATCGAATCCGGCCGATGCTGGCCCGCGCGCGGCAAGGACGCCACAAGCGCTACGAATCTACCAAGTCCGGGCCTGGGACCGGCCCGACCGTGGCGGCCCATCACGGCTCGGGCGGCCACGGCACCCGGCGGCGCGGGAATCGGCCGCCAACCGCCTGGGCCGCCCTACAGCACACCGAGCAGCAGCTCATGGCCCCTGCGGCTGACCGGAAGTCGCTTGCCGCTGCGCAACCGTACAGCGTGGCCGTTGGACTCTGTGCGCTCGACCGCCTGCAACTGGCGCAGGTTGACGATGAAGCTGCGGTGCACGCGAACGAACTGGCGTGGGTCCAGTTGCGACTCGAGTTCAGAGATGCGTTGCGCCTTCAGATGATCTCGCCCGGCGTGACGGAAGGCGACGTAGTCGCCCTGGGCTTCGATGTATTCGACCTCGTCCAGCGGCAACACGCGAAGCTCGGAACCTTCGCGGATCAGCACACGCGTGAGTGCTTGCGCCGACAGCATACGGTCGACGGCAGGTGCGCCCTCGCGCAGCAGCTGACGGGCCCGCTGCATCGCCGCGTCGAAGCGTTCCTGGTTGAACGGCTTGAGCAGGTAGTCGACCGCATGCAGATCAAAGGCCGCCAGCGCGTGCTGGTCGTAGGCGGTGGTGAAGATCACGCCTCGGCGCAGGCCGGTCAGCTGCAGCACCTCCAGGCCGGTGAGCTTGGGCATCTGGACGTCGAGGAAGACCAGATCCGGGGCGAGATCCTGGATGCAGCGTGCCGCTTCCAGTCCGTTTTCCGCCTCGGCAACGAGCAGCACGTCGGCGTGGTTGGCGAGGAACTCGCGCACCAGCGCGCGCGCCAGAGGCTCGTCGTCTGCGATCAGGGCACGAAGCGTCATGTGTGCCAAGGCAGCGAGACCCGCACCGTGTATCGGTCTGCGGTGTCTTCGACATCGACCGCGGTGGGTTCATCGTACTGGGCCTGCAAACGCTGGTGCAGATGGCGCAGACCTTGCCCGAGCCCGCTGGCATCGCGCCGTGCCAGGGCATGCACCGGGTTGCTCACCCGCAGCGTCAAGCGATCTCCGGCGCGCACGGCGCTGAGTTCGATAAGGCCACCGAAGTCAAGCTGTCTGATGCCGTGCTTGATGGCGTTTTCCACCAGGGGCTGCAGAACCAGCGGCGGCAACCAGACATGGCGACAGGCGGCATCGGCATCGATCGACAGGCGCAGCTTGTCGCCGAGCCGGCGCTGTTCGATGGCCAGGTAGTGCTGAACCAGTTCCAGCTCTTCTTCCAGACGGATGCGCTGGCGTTCGCCCAGGCCCAGGCTCAGCCGAAAGAACTGGGCCAGGTCGATCGTCATCGCACGCGCGGCCGCCTGATCGATCTGGATCAGAGAGCTGATGGAGTTGAGGCTGTTGAATAGAAAGTGCGGGTCGAGCTGTCGCCGCAGAGCCTTGATCTCCATCTCGCGCGCCAGCAGTCTGGCCTGGGCCTCAGTGGCCATCGCCGCCTGCATCGCCTGTTGCGCGAGCAGTGCGTCGTGAATCAGCGCCGACAGGGCGAAGACAAGTGTCTGGGCGCCGAAGAAGGCAAGCCAGGCCACGGGCGTGAGCGTGACCAGCCCGGCCCGACCCCACAGCGTGCCGGTGGCGTTCCACAGCGCGGCCACAGCGGTGACCAGCAGCGCCAGCAGTAGCGCTGCCGCAGCACGCCGAGACAGCGTGCTCATCCATCTGGCCGGCCGCAGCGGCGTGCTGCGGCAGACGGTGTACAACGACAGCGCGGCCAGCCCCGTGAGCAGCGCCAGCGGCAGCCAGAAGCCGAGCCCCCAGATCCCATCGGTCGGTGCCAGCTGCGCCCATGCCGCGGCGAGTGCGCCTCCGGTCAGCAGCCATACCAGCAGATAGGTGGCCAGGGCACGGGGCTTCTTCAGCAGAGGGTGCACGGCGATGGGTCAGTTCTTGATCTCAACGCCACCGAAGAGGGTCTCGCCGCGCAGCACGAGGCGGTGACTGGGTGCGGCCGGTGGCGCGGACTTGTCTTCCACGGCCCCCATCGTCGCACTCATTTGCACCACCACCTGCCACTCGCGAGGTATGCGCAGCTCGATGCCGCTGAATGTGGCACTGATGTCGATCGTGGCCTCAGGGCCGTCCATCACCGCCTCACGCAAGTCCAATTCCAGGCCACCGAAGGTGATGGCAATCCTGCCGCCCTTGAAGCTGCGTGAGTCGTTCTGCAGCTTGATACCGCTGAAGGTGGCGTCGACGTTGACCGCGTCCGCATGCTCGACCGTCGAGCTCTCGAACCGTCCCCTGCCCATGCGCGAGCGCGGGAACAGGCCGCGCAGCACGATGGCTGCGCCGGCCAGGATGATGAACACCGGCCACCATTGCCGAAGGTCGAAATTGCCGTACCCCAGGTTGTGCGCCGTCATGAGTGCGCCGACCAGCACCAGCAGCAGGCCGAAGAGCCGACTTCCGGGATGACGCGACCACGCCAGCCGCGCCAGGCCCCAGACGACAAGGATGAGCGGCCAGAATGTCCGCAGTAAAGGGGTGTCGAACAGCTTCAGGTTGTCGAGCAGCGCCAATGCACCGATGCCGACGATGGCAAGGCCGAAGAGGGCGCGTCGTGCGCGGTGCCGTGAAGAGTCGCATCGCAGCGTCAATTGTTTGTCCATGGATAGAGCCTTGAAGGAGGGGCCCCTATTACACCCACCGCGCCGACCCCACGCTGCTGCGATTCGTTGAATCGACACCAGGGCGCGACGAATCGACATGCCGCACCCAAGACGCCTGGGCAGCGGCTGCTGCCTTGCAGCGCAGCGGCCGGCGCCATGGGTCGTCGGCTGGACGGCCGAATACCCTGCCGGTTGCCGCAGGGCGAGCTTGGCAGGGAAGAGGTACAGGCGGGTGTTCTCTACGGACAGCCAACTTGACCGGCAGGTCTGCGGCACCGAGTCCGTGTTGTCGTAGACCCGCCATCGACCCACCGGCGACATTCAACGGCCCGGGTTCAGCGCCCTAGTGCGGTCACTCGTCAGCGGGCATCAGACTTCACCAGCAAGGTGCCGTCGAACTTCGACACCCGGTAGGTCCAGGTCGGCAGCGGCATCGGGTCTGCACCCACCACCATTTCTCCCGATGGCCTGATGGCCAGGTTCCTGTAGGTGCCTGGCTTGGGCGGCGTCAGGCTGGACACGACGGTGCCCGCGGCGGTGGCGTGGGCGGCCAGTTGGGTGTTCAATTCGTTGACCATCGACACCGCCACCTGAGAGCCCGAGCTGAGTCGACCGGTTGATGTCGCACCGCGGGGCGGTGGCAGCCCAGACGGTCTGCCCGGTGAGGGCCGCGAGACGCGATGCGATACGGGCACCTGCGGCATTGCTGCCGACCGCAAAGACGTCACTGGAGGCGTCGGCCGCTGCAGACAGGGCGATCACGGCGGCAGCGGCGGCGCCGGGCCAGGATTGGAACCAGATCAATGTACCGACGGGGCCGCGTCTGGCGCTGGGGCGACCCTGCCATGATTCCACCGCCGCTGGCATCGGCAATCACGAAGCCCCGGGGGCGCCGGGCTGTGATCGAGTGGTGGCTGCAGCCGGCAACCGATGTCTGACACTCCGGCTGTCACGGGTTTGTGAAGGCCGAGGTGCCCGAACTACAACTTCAGCTCGATTCCGAGTCGAAAGGTCGGTTCTGCAGGCGCAACGGTGATCTGTCGAAATCCGCCGTTGGCATCGATGTACGAGTCACTGGAGATGTCGTGCGGGCCCAGCGCATTGGAAATCGCGAACCTGAGTTGAGCGGCCGCGCTGAACTTCCACAAGGCATACAAGTCCAGCGTACGCAACGTGTTCGATGCCGTGGTCTGCGTCAAGGAAGTCTGCGCGTGCATGCTGCCTCGGTAGGCCAGACTTCCTCCGACTGTCAGAGGTACACCCGCCACGCGCCAGTCGACTCCCAGGTTGGCGCTCAGCGGGATCTGGCTGTCCAGCCGGTTGTCCGGACCTGGCACCTGGTCCACGCTCGACCAGTTGCGCGAGACACTGGCCCGGATTTCCATGTCGGGGGCATTGGGCCAGGCGGCGCGGAGGCTCAGGCGCGAATCCGCCTCGATACCGAAGACACTCGCAGACCCCTGGTTGGCCTTGCTCGACACCCAGGCTCCGTTGTCGAGTGTGAGCTGATCAAGGATCACATCGCGGATGCGGCGCGCACTGGCATTGACGTTCACCGCGCCGGTCTTGCCAGGCAACGCGTGTTCGTAAGCCATGTCGACGCCCCAGGCCAGTTCAGGACGAAGGTCGGGGTTGCCTTGCAGATCGGGCGTCGTCGGCGTGTTGTCGATGGCCACGAATCGACGCGGGGTCAGGTCCACAGCGCGCGGTGCCTTGTAGGTGCGACTCAGTGCGAAGCGGACCTGGTCGCCCGGAATTTCCGGCGGCTTCCACAGCACCTGCAGCACCGGGCTGAACACCTCCGAGCGGTTGCCCACCGGTGCAAACCCCACACCTTCGGTGCGGGTGCGCAGGGTCGCCCAGCGTACGCCGGCGTACGCTGGGCGACCCTGCGCACCCGCACCGAAGGTGTGGGGTTTGCACCGGTGGGCAACCGCTCGGA
>JAEMQF010000175.1 GCA_022758925.1 Burkholderiales bacterium
CGCACCCAGCCCAAGCCTGGCAGCCCAGCGCTGATGCGCTTGGGCAATGTCGCAGCGCTCCTTGGGCAGCGCTGCATTCTACGGTCACGCCTGTTCGCCTCCCCGGTCTTGCCGACACGAGCCGAAGCGTTTGCAGTGGTTCAATCCCGCGCCATCCCGGCTGCGGGCACGGGTGCCGGTGGAGAACGTGCTGAAGCCGCCGCGCTGAACCGCGGCGCCGCGCCGGCTCAGGCGGTTATCAACTCGGAGATGCGGCTGGAGCCGCAACAGCGCGGCCGGTAGCGCCCGACGCGGGAAGCGATTTGTGCAATGTGCTCGGGTGTCGTGCCGCAACAGCCGCCCGCGATGTTCAGAAACCCGGCCTTCGCAAATTCTTCGAGCAAGTTGCCCGTGACTTCCGGTGTCTCGTCGAAACCGGTTTCGCTCATGGCGTTGGGCAAGCCGGCGTTTGGATAGCAGCTGACAAAGGTCTCGGGCGCCGCGCGCGAAAGTTCTTCGAGATAGGGACGCATCAGCGCCGCCCCCATCGCGCAGTTCAGCCCGACCGCAAGCGGTCGGGCGTGGCGCACGCTGTTCCAGAACGCGCTCACGGTCTGGCCGGACAGAATCCGCCCCGAAGCATCGGTCACCGTACCGGAAACAATGACGGGAATGCGTTCACCACTTTCTTCCATCAACTCGTCGAGCGCGAAGATCGCCGCCTTGGCATTGAGCGTGTCGAAAATCGTTTCGACCAGGAACAGGTCGCATCCGCCCTGAAGCAGCGCTTGCGCCTGCTCGAAATACGACGCGCGCAATTCATCGAAACTGACGTTGCGCGCCGCCGGGTCGTGGACGTCGGGTGAGATGCTCGCCGTGCGCGGTGTCGGGCCCAGAGCGCCCGCGACGAAACGCGGTTTGTCGGCGCTGCTGAAGGCGTCGCAGGCAGTGCGCGCCAGGCGCGCCGCGGCCAGGTTCATCTCGAAGGCGAAATCCTGCAAACCATAGTCTTGCTGCGCAATGCGCGTCGCCCCGAACGTATTCGTTTCGACGATGTCGGCGCCCGCGGCGAGATAGGCCTCGTGGATCGCCTCGATCACGGCAGGCTGCGTCAGTTGCAGCAGTTCGTTGTTGCCCTTCAGGTCGATGCGGTGCCCCGCGAAGCGCGTGCCACGATAGTCGGCCTCGCTCAATTTATGGCGCTGGATCATCGTTCCCATGGCGCCGTCGAGCACGACGATTCGCGATTTCAGGATGCGCGCCAACTCGGCGCCGCGGGTGTAGGTCATGTTGTGCATGGAGACGATTGTAGAAAGCGCGCGTGGCCGCTGCCGGGATTCACGGCGTGAAGCCGATGCCGCGCGATTGCCGCACCTCGGGCTTGACGCGATGTTCGGCTTCGAGCTGCGACAAGAACTCATCGGGGTCGAAGGCTTCGCCCAGGATCTCGACTTGACGCTTCACCGCGGCAAAGTCACCCGGTGTCAGCAGATCCAGACGCGCCAGGCGCTGGCCGTGCTCGGCGCGAAGCGCCGCGCCCGCGCAAGCCTCGGCCATGAACATGCGTTCGCGCTGCGCCGCTGTCAACGGCTTGAACTGGATCTTGAAGGTGAAGCGTCGCAGCGCAGCTTCGTCGATATCCAGAAACAGATTCGTGGTGCAGATGAAGATCCCTGCGAAGCGCTCCATGCCCTGCAGCATTTCGTTGACTTCACTGACCTCGTAACTGCGCTGCGCCAATTGCCGGCTGCGCAGATAGCTGTCGGCTTCGTCGAGCAACAGCACGGCTTCTTCGGTCTGCGCCTCGCCGAACATCTTCGCCATGTTCTGCTCGGTCTCGCCGACGAACTTGCTGACCAGGTCACTGGCTTGGCGAATCATCAGCGGGCGCTGCAATTCCTTCGCGATGTGTTCGGCCAGCGCCGTCTTGCCGGTCCCCGCAGGGCCATAGAAACACAGAGTGCCACAGCCCCTGCGGCGCAGCGCTTCGATGATCCTGGGCACTTCAAAGCGCGATTCGGTGTTGACCAGGCTCAGGTCGTAGGTCGTCACGACAGGCCGCGCGCCGCGTTCGCCTTGCGCATGGCCCAGGGCTTTGTCGGCATTGCCCAGTTGGCGCTCGATCAAGGCTTCGACGCCGCCACCGCAGTCACCCCCAGCCAACTTGGCGAACTTCACGGCGGTGCGAATTTGCGCGGGCGTCAAGGCGCGCCGTTGCGAAAGTCTTTGGGCGAATGCCGGATCCACGGCAACCCCTGCCAGCGCGCGCGCCACCAACGACTCGCGTGCGCCGGGTGGCGGGCCTTTCAATTCAAGGTGGTACTGGAAACGCCGCCGAAACGCGACGTCGATTTGTTCGATGCGGTTCGTGACCCAGATCACCGGCACCGGATTGGTTTCCAGCAACTGGTTCACCCAGGCCTTGCCGCTCACGCTGCCGGTCGGTGCGCCGTCGCCCAGGTCGAGGCGCGCGATCACTTGCGCGGCGTCGGTGGAGATCGGCGGGAAAACATCTTCGACTTCGTCAAACAGCAACGCGACCTTGTCGCTGCCCTTGAGGAACACCTGGCTGATCTGCAACGACCGATAACGGTCGCGCCCGCTCAAGGAGTTGCCGTCGCGGTCCGCGTACTCGACTTCGTAGAGTTCGACCCCAGCCGCTTGCGCCGCCACCTTGGCGAGCTCGGTCTTGCCGGTTCCCGGCGGCCCGTACAGCAGCACGTTCACGCCGGGTTCCTTGCGCGCGACGGCGTTGCGCAGCAAGGCGGTGATCATGCTGCTGTCGACATCGACGAAATGAAAATCGGCAGGCGTCAATTCGCTGCGCTGCACGGGTCGCGTGAACACCGCCATCAGGTCGGACGGCCCTTCATATTTGCGCATCAATACTTGGGGCAGTTGCTCGCTGACCTTCATCAGATCCGCCAAATCGGTGATGTTGTGCTCTGAGATCAGGTTCTCGATCATGCCGATGCGCTCGAGCCGCGAGCCTGCGCGCAGCGCCTCGCCGACGTCGTTTGCGTTGACGCCGGCGACGCTGGCGATTGCGGCGTAGGCCTCCTGCGCATTCGCGACCTTGAACTCGACGAGCAGGCCGCGCAGCTCACGCTGGTAACGTGCCAGCGTCCCGTAAAGCAACAACGCCCGCTCGGCCGGGTTCAGCTGGAGCAAACCAGCGAGCGCGTCGATGTTTTTCTCGACCAGCGTCGATTCCTTCTTCAGGCTGCGCGCCAGCCAGTCTGCCGTGGTGCCCAGCGTCGCCAGCAAGTCCTTGGGTGAATCCTTGATGTACTCGTCGATGTAGAAAAACAGAGTCCCTTCTTCATACGGGCCGCACCAGCCGCCATGGCGCGCGATGAACGCCTCGTCGCTCAGGCTCTCATGGCCGCGCCAGTGATCGTTGCCCTTGCAGCGCAGCGCGAGGAACTTGCGCAGCCGGGCCAGCACCGAGCCCTGCCAGACCAGGTGTTTGCCGGTCAGCGACAGCAGGTTGTTCCAGTCGCGCCGCAGATTGAAGCGCCCGGCGTTGCGCATCGTCAACGTGAGGACGAAATGCGAACACATCCGGTCCAGTACCGGTGCTTCCTGCAGGCCGGGTGACAGCAGCATTGCGCTGTCGGCCCGGTTCTCGATGCGCTTATCGGATTGGCCCCTGGCCATGACACCCCTTCGGTGCGTAGTCCCGGCACCGATCTTGGCGCAGGCCGGGCAATGGGGCAAGCCCCGGCGAATCGAAGGGAATCGGGCGAATGTCGGCCAGACGCGACGCCTTCGACGACTCGGCGCCGCGTCTGCCACCCGCTCAGTGCAGTCTCAGGGGCTGCTTCCGCTGCCCGTTCAGTGCAGACTCAGGGGTTGCTGCATCAACGCTGCAAAGCGCTCGAGATAGGAGTCGATCTCTTCGCCCGAGGGTGCTGTCTGGATCAGTGCGTCAACGCCTCGCTTGAAGCTTTCCGCGAGCGCCCCCTGCAGAAATATCTCTTTGCGGGCGAACTTGTCGACGATCTCGTAGCCGCCGCGCGACGACTGGCGCGTCGCGTCGGACCCCCGATCCGCGGCAGCAGGTTGCGCCTGCAGGTCGATCCGCACGACGGTGAAGTTCTCCGAGTTATAAAACACTTGCATCGTAAATCCTCCTGCGGCAATAGCTGGGTGTATCTCCGCGAAATGCAAGCCCTGCCCGACCGACGCGATCAAAGCACCCGGCAGCGCCCCCACCCCGCTGCCTTCAGCGGGGCTCGGTGGTGTCGATGCGCCAGAGTTCGAAACCTGGGTCGTTCGCTCCGTTGCTCAGGTGGGCACGAACCGGCCAGTGCGGCGCCTGCGCATCGAGCCAGATGTCGATCCGGGTGTCGTAAGGCGTTTGCGGCACGCGTTGCAGCCGATACACGCGCACCGCCGCCGGTTTGCCGGGGAGGATCTCCTCGCCGAGGCTGATGAACTGCCAGGTCGTCGCGTCGCCGCGCGCGCCGATCGCCTGCATTGAGATCCGGCCTTGCGCCGCGAGCCGCTGCGGCTCCGCGGAGGCGATCGCAGGAAGCTGAATCATCCAGCTCAGACGGTCCTGGGCGCCCGGCTGGAGCGCGAATTCAGCCTGGCTTGCCGAAAAGGTGACCTTGCCCGGCCCCTGGCCGGATTCAGGACGCTGAAAGTTGGCGGCGACGGCGCTGCTTCGAAACCGCTTGTCGGTGAAGCGTTGCGGCGCGAGCCCGGCTGCGTCGAATCCGCCTTGACTCACCTGGGTCAGCAGGGTCAGGCCGCTGGCGCGGGCTTCGAGCCGCGCTTCATAGCGCCCCTGGTCCGCTCGCCACGTGAGCTCGGCATTGCCATACAAGATGCCGCGCCGCATGCGGAACTGCAGCACCGCCGGC
>JAEMQF010000135.1 GCA_022758925.1 Burkholderiales bacterium
AAAACAGGCCGAACGCGGGCACGACCCAAAGCCCGACAGGCTCCTGGCCGGGCGCCAGACGCATGCTGAACAAGAGCCAGAGGCTGTCGGCCATGGTGCGTGCCTTGTACCGCGGTTCAATACCTGCCGCCTCGAACAAAGCGTGCGATGCCCGCAACCATCTCAGCCTCTTGCCCGATGAAGCCGTGCGCCGAACGGCCTTCGCAGGCGCTGGCGTCGACCGGCCCGTCCAGACCTGGGCCGCCGGAGACCGTGATCACCTGCTCGCGCACACCCTGGGTGCGCGCGACGATTCGCCCCATCAGCGTCGGCGGCGAGCGAATGCACCGGTCGGCGCTGTGCCCGACGACGAGCAGCGGCTGCCTGATGTCTTCCAATGGAAGGTCGAACACGGAATGGGCGACCCAGGGTTTGCGCGCCGAGTTGCCGCCCGACATCAGTGCCGAAGTCAATACCACGCCGTCTGCTGCGGCAGGCCCGGAAAGCCGCGCCGCGGCGTTCGCCGCCGAGAGCGACCCACGGCTCGTGCCGACGAGCCACACCGCACCCTTGGTCCGGGTGCGCAGATCGGCAATCACGTGGCCGAGATCTTGCGCATGCGCGGGCATGCTGCGAAAGCCCGCAAGGCCATCGTCGCCATCGTGGTCCGAAGGCGCATCGACCAGCGCGGTGCCGAAACCCTGCGCGCCGAACAACGGGATCGAGCGCACCAGCGAATTGCCCTTGAGCGCGCGCGCGCAGCCCCGTGCGTCGAGATCGACGCGCCCGGAGCCGCCGGCAAGCAGCAGCAGCGTGATCGGCTCGGCCGGCGCAGGCGTCGGTGGCGGCGCGACGAATGCATAGCGCGTTGTTGTGCCGGCGTGCGTCTCGATCGCGATCACCTCGCCGCAACGACGCTCGGGCGTTCCAGCCTGCTCCTGCGCGATTGCGCCAGACGAACCGAACAGCGCGCCGAACAGCGCGCCGAACAGCGCGCGGAGCACCACGCCGAACGGTGCGCCGAGCAGCGCGCCGAACAGCGCGCCGAGCAGCGCGCCGAACCGCGCGCCGAACCGCGCACCGAGCGGCGGCCCGCGCCATGCGCGTCGCGCCGAGTCGCACCGAAACGACTTAGGGGCGCGGTACAGCACGCGGTACACCGGCATCTTGCAGCGTGTCACCGAAGACCATGCGGCTGACACTGGCGGCTGCGGCAGCGGCTTCGCAGGCAGCGCAGGGCCTGGAAGTGGAATACAGAATGCTGCCGGTGAGCTTCGTGCGCTTCAGCCGGCGCTGTGCGTCCTGAATCGCTTCGCGCTCGGCGTGGGCGTTCGGATCGCCGTGTTTGATCACCCGGCTCGGCCCTTCGCCGACGACGTGATCGTCCAGAACCAGCACCGCGCCATAGGCTTGATCACCCCAAGACTGGGCGAGGCGTTTCATCGCGGCCGCGGCCTCGTACCAGCGCACATCAGGGGTGTGCCCTGCGGGTGCCAGCGCCTGGCTGCGCGCCAGCAGCGGCCCGCACCAGAGCAACCAGACCACGACCCAGCGGCGAGTCGCCCCAGCGTCGCCTGACGCAGCAGTTTGTTTGCGCTCAGGCCGGTACCGGGGTTGGATCATGGTTCGCTTCTGAGCGCCCCCAGGCCGACGACATACGTCGTCCGCCATCGGGCTTGCAGGCCCGATGGCCTTCGCCAGCCACTCGTGAGCGCGCAGGCGCTCACTCGGTGCGGGCTCAGCCCCCCGAGGGGGGTCAAGGAAACTTGGGGCGGCCCGGCGTTTCCTTGTGAGGCTGTTTGACTCTGCCACTTTACTTGGCCTGCCCCGGGAGCGGACGGCGTACCGCGTCGGCCCAGGCTCCGGGCGGTGCTCTCGCTGCCGATCACCCGCACCGTGACGTGCTCAGTAAGTGGCGCGCCCGCCCGACAGGTCGAACACCGCGCCGGTGCTGAACGAGCACTCGGAAGACGCGAGCCAGGCCACCATCGCCGCGACTTCTTCGACGCCGAGAAAGCGCGCCATCGGGATCTTCGCCAGCATGAAATCGATGTGCTGCTGCGTCATCGAATCGAACATCCCGGTCTTGGCCGCCGCAGGGGTGATGGCGTTGACGAGCACGCCCTTGGTTGCGAGTTCCTTGCCGAGCGACTTGGTGAGCGCGATCACGCCCGCCTTCGATGCGCTGTAGTGCGAGGCATTCGGATTGCCTTCCTTGCCCGCGACCGAGGCGATGTTGACGATCCGCCCGTAGCCCTGGGCGATCATGTGCGGCACGATGGCGCGACAAGTGAGGTATGGGCCGATCAGGTTCACTTCGATGACGCGGCGCCAGACGGCGGGGTCGAGTTCCCAGGTGCTGCCGTTGCCGCCGGTGATGCCGGCGTTGTTGAGCAGGATGTCGATGCGCTTGTGTTGCGCGATGACGGATTGCGTGGCGGCGGCGACGGCGTGCTCGTCGGTGAGTTCAACCACGGCGCTGCGGGTCGGGCCGATCGCCAGCAACTGCTCGCGCGCGCTTGCCAGGCGTGCGGCGTCGATGTCCCACAGCACGACACTCGCGCCCGAGCGCAGCAAACGCTCGGCGCAGGCGTAGCCGATGCCCTGGGCGCCACCGGTGACGATGGCAACCCGCCCCTGCAGATCGATCTGGTTCATTGCAGCATGCCTTTCAGCGTGGTTTCGGCGTCCGGTGAATTGCGGCAGTCTTCGATGTACTGGCGCACGATGTGGGCAAAACTCGCCGCTGGCTTCAGGCCCAGGCGTGTCGCGCGCGCGAAGCTCGCGCCCGTGGGCCAGTTCGCAACAATGCCGGCGATGCGCTCATCGCGCACGTGGCGCACGCGTTCCCGCACGCGCTTGCCGGCAACGGCTTCAAGCGCTTCGAGCATGTCACCGACGCGCACGTTGAGCGCGGGCAGGTTCAGCGCGAGGCGCCCGCCGAACTCGGCGCGGCTCGCTTCGAAGACGCGGATCAGGCCTTCGATCGTGAGCGCGGGGCTGGACACCGGGTGCGACACATCGGCATCCACAGGCAGGATAGCCTCGACGCCCGCAAGCGGCTCACGGATGATCCCGGAGAAGAACGACGACGCTGCGCCGTTCGGCCTGCCCGGGCGCACCGTGACCGTCATCAGGCGCGCCGAGCGCCCGTCGATATAGCCCTTGCGCGTGTAGTCGGAAATCAAGTGTTCGCAGATCAGCTTCTGCGTGCCGTAGCTGGTTTGTGGCGCGGGCAGCGTGTCGTCGGCCACGAGCCTGGGCAGCGGCACGCCCGGATCGGGGCCGAACACCGCCACCGAACTCGAAAACACGAGACGCGGCACCGCCCCGCCGCCGGCCACGTTCAGGCGCAACGCGTCGAGCAGCGCGCGCGTGCTGTCCAGGTTCGAGCGCAGGCCGAGTTCGAAGTCGGCTTCGCATTCGCCCGACACGGCCGAGGCCAGGTGGAACACGCCGTCAAAGGCCTCTTCGCGAAGCGCCGCGCATTGGGCAAGCAGCGGCCCGGTGCGCATCTGCACCCGTGCGTCAGCCAGCAACTTGGGGCCTGCCGCGACCTGGTCCGCCAGCACCATGCTGCGAATCTTCTGCCCCGCGAGTTGCCCGCGAGCGAGCAACGTGGAGGCCAGGCGCGAGCCGAGAAATCCGCCGCCGCCGGTGATCAACAGTTTCATGCTCTGTCCTTTTGCTGGGATTTGTAGGTTCGGAACCAGGTGACTTGCGTATCCTGCATCAACAGGTTCGCTGCAAAACGTGGCATGGCTGCGCTGCGTTCATCCCTACCAGGAGGCGCCGAACGCACTGCGCAGCTCGTCGATCTGCGCAGCGCCGAGCGGCGCGGGACGGGGCAGGTTCATGAGCCAGAGTCTGGCGGTTTCTTCCAGCTCTTCGAGCACCGCCATTGCCGCGCCGGGGCTGTCGTGCCAGACGTTCGGCCCAAGCCGCTCGTGCAACACTGCGCGCAGCAGCTGGCCGCGGCCACGCGCCGCGGCGATCTTTTGCGCCACATCGTCGCCCAGCCGCGGGTCGCCCGGGCGCCGGTAGGCGATCAGCGGCACATGGCCGACCTTCATCACGTAGTAGGGCGTGATCGGCGGCAGCACGTCATCCGTGCTCCACACCCCCGCCAGCGTGAGCGCAACAAGGTGCGTCGAGTGCGTGTGGATCACGCATTGCGCCGTCGGCTCCGCGTTGTAGATGGCGCAGTGCAGCGCGAGTGTCTTGCTCGCCCGTGCGCCGCTCAGCTGTTGACCATTCGCCGCCACGTGCGCCAGCGCTTCGGGCTCAATGCAGCCCAGGCTGGCGTCCGTCGGCGTGATCAGAAAGCCGCGCCCAGCCGGCAGCCGTGCGCTGATGTTGCCGGCCGTGGCGTGCGCATAGCCGCGTTCGAACAAGGACCTGCCGACGCGGCAGATGTCGTCGCGCAGCGTGTTCTCAGGCAGCATGCAGATTCAACTTCAGCGCTTGCAAAAAGAACTCCGGCCCGCCGAAATTGCCCGACTTGAGTGCCAACCACAGCGGCCGGCCCTGCGCTTGCGTCCACGGCACCCCGGGGCAGATTTGTGGCCCGATGCGCAGTGCCTGAACGCCCAAAGCCTGCACCACCGCACCTGAGGTTTCGCCGCCGGCGATCACCAGGCGCTGCACGCCGCCTTCGACCAGGCTTCTCGCGATCTGTGCCAGCGCGGATTCGACCAGTTCGCCCGAATGCGCCACTCCCAGCTCCGCTTGCACCGCCTGCAACTCGGCCACGCCGGCCGTGGCGTAGATCAGCGCGGGCTCGCGGTCGAGGCGCCAGCGCGCCCAGTTCACGGCGCGCTCGACCACCGGCTCGCCGCGCGCCAACGCGCGCGGGTCGATCGCCAGCGCCTGCAGGCCGGCGCCGCGCCAGGCCTCGACCTGGGCGTTCGTTGCCGTCGAGCAAGAACCCGAGATCACTGCGGCCGGGCCGACCATCGGGTCCAGCCGCGCAGCGTGCGGGTTCGGCTGCAGCCAGCCGCGTTCGCGGTACACATGGGGCAGGGCCAGCGCCAGGCCCGATCCTGCCGTGAGCAGGGGCATGTCGGCGCAGGCCTGCGCCAGCACGTGCAGGTCGGCATCGGCCAGGCAATCGGCGATCGCCACTTGCACACCCTCGCTTCGCAAGACGTCGATTGCGTTGCGCACGACGGCCGCACCCCGGGCCACGATGTCCTGGCGCAGCAGCCCCACGCGCTGCGCCAGCTGCGCCTGCAGCACGCGCACCAGATTTGCGTCGCGCATCGGCGTCAACGGGTGGTCGCGCATGCCGGAATCAGACAGCAACTGGTCGCCCACGAACAGGTGGCCGCGGTAAATGGTGCGGCCGTTCACCGGGAACGCGGGGCAGGCGATCGTGAAGTCGGTGCCGAGCTCTCGCATCAGCGCATCGATCACCGGGCCGATGTTGCCCTTGGGCGTGGAATCGAAGGTCGAGCAGTACTTGAAATAGAAGTGGCGCGCGCCGCAGCCGCGTTGCCAGGCCAGCGCCGCGAGCGATTGGCGCACCGCCTCGTCGGCGGGAACCGTGCGCGATTTCAAGGCCACGACTACGGCATCGGCGTCGGCATCGACAACACCGGCCACGGGCACGCCGATCGTGAGCAGGGTGCGCATGCCGGAGTGCACCAGCATCCCGGCGACGTCGCTGGCGCCGGTGAAATCATCGGCGATCACGCCGAGCAAGATGCCCTGGTTCATGCGGGAGCGGTCCTGGTCTTGTTGCCCTTGCCGATTCTTGCACCGGCCTTGCGCCGCGGGATCACGCCCGCGGCCTCCAGGCGCCATTGTCCACGCTGCAGGTGTTCCGTCGCGCAGCGTCGCGCAGCGTCGGCGTCGCGAGCGGCGATGGCCGCGACGATGGCGCTGTGCTCGCAGCGTACCTGCTGCATGAAATCTTCGTGCCGCGCCTCGTTGCCTTTGGTGACGCGCATTGCCTCGCGCAGGTATTGTTCGAGAAAGGCGAGCAGTCGGCTGAACTGCGGGTTGCCCGTCGCTTCGGCGATGGCGCGGTGAAACGCCATGTCTTCGTCGACCCCGTCGCGGCCCTCGAGCATCGCGCTGTCGATCGCCAGCAGCGAGCGCTTCAGCGCCCGAATCTGCTCGCGCGTGGCGCGCTGCGCCGCCAGCGCCGCGATCTCACCCTCCAGCACGCGGCGCAGTTCGACGACCTGGATCACCGCGGCAACCGATTCCAGAACCTTCGGGTCGAAGGCCAGCGACTGGTTCGGTGGCGGCGCGGTGACGAAGACCCCGGAGCCCTGGCGCGAGCGCAGCAGGCCGCGCGACTTGAGCTGGTGCACGGCCTCGCGCACCACGGTGCGCGAGACGCCGTGCTGCACTGCAAGCCGGGCTTCCGTGGGCAGCCGGTCCCCGGGCGTGAGCGCACCCGAATCGAGCTGTGCCGCGAGCAGGCTCGCGAGCCGGTCCGACAGGCGCTCGGTGATCAGCGGCTGGGCCGGCAGCGGCACAGCGCTGGGTCCAGCGCTGGCGGAGCCTGGAGGGCCGAGTTGCATGATGGTCAGGTTATCACATGACTTGCATTCCGCCAACGGGTTATTACGGAGCGACGCACGGGCGCATCGACGCTATCGTTCGCGCCAGGGCCCGGTTTCAGGCCGGGGGAGCGAGAGTCCATGGCCAGCGTATCGATCCGTGGGGTGAAGAAGCGATTCGGCGACGTCGAGGTGCTGCATGGCGTGGACATCGAGATTCCCGATGCGTCGTTCACGGTCCTGGTCGGTCCCTCGGGCTGCGGCAAGTCGACGCTGTTGCGCATGATCGCCGGGCTCGAGAACATCTCGGACGGTGAAGTGCTCATCGGCGGCAGGGTCGTGAACCTGATGCAGCCCAAGGAACGCGACATTGCGATGGTGTTCCAGAACTACGCGTTGTACCCGCACATGACGGTGCGCGAGAACATGGCGTTTTCGCTCGCGTTGGCCAAGAAAGACCAGGCGACGATCGACGCCACGGTGGCGCGCGCCGCCGAGATCCTGGGCCTGGGTGCGCTGCTGGAGCGCTACCCGCGCCAGCTCTCGGGCGGCCAGCGCCAGCGCGTCGCGATGGGCCGCGCGATCGTTCGCGACCCGCAAGTGTTTCTGTTCGACGAGCCGCTGTCCAACCTCGACGCCAAGCTGCGCGTCGCGATGCGAGGTGAAATCAAGGAGCTGCACCAGCGCTTGAAGACGACGTCGATCTACGTCACGCACGACCAGATCGAAGCCATGACGATGGGCGACAAGATCGTCGTCATGCGCGACGGCTACATCGAACAAACCGGGAGTCCGCTCGACCTCTACGACCACCCGGCAAACCAGTTCGTCGCCGGGTTCATCGGCTCGCCGGCGATGAACTTCCTGCCCGGAAAGCTCAAACGCAGCGGCGCTGCGGCCAGCATCGAGCTGAACGACGGCACGCGCCTGGACGCGCCGGCGCGCGCCGGCGGCGTCGACGGTCAGCCGGTGATCCTGGGCACACGCCCGGAGCACCTGACGCTTGCTGCCAGCGGCGGCATCGCCGCCAAAGTGGTCGTGATGGAGCCCACCGGCATGGGCACGTTCATCGCCTGCCGCCACGAAGGCGTGGACATCGACGCGGTGTTCCGCGAACGCCACGACTTCGCCCCGGGCAGTACCATCCACCTCCTGCCCGATATGCAGCGCGCCCATTTGTTCGATGCGGGCAGCGGCCAGCGCCTGTCGGCGTGAACCGAGCCCCGAGCAGCGAGCGAGCCCCACCCAAGGTCCCGATTTCCCGCGTCAACCCCAAACAGATCACTGAAGGAGAACCACGATGAACCCGTTCAATCGCCGCAAATTCCTGGAAGGCTCGGCCGGCATTGCTGCCGCAACCACGTTCGGTACCGGCGCGGCAATCATGGCACCTGCCGTGCACGCGCAAGCCCTGTCGTTCAAGCCGGAACAAGGCGCCAAGCTGCGCGTGCTGCGCTGGAGCCGATTCGTCCAGGGCGACATCGACGCCTACATGGTCAACGTCAAGAAGTTCACCGAGAAAACCGGCGTCGAAGTGCGCGTCGACAACGAAGGCTGGGAAGACGTGCGCCCGAAAGCCGCGGTGGCGGCGAACACCGGCGCCGGCCCCGACATCATCTTGTCGACGAACGACGACGCGAACCTGTACCCCGAGAAACTGCTCGACGTGACGGATCTCGCCGACTACCTGGGCAAGAAATACGGCGGCTGGTACCCGGCGTGCGAAGCCTACCTTCGCCCCGACGGCAAACAGTGGATCGGCATTGCCCTGGGCGCCGCCGGTGCGATGCTGGTGTATCGCCAGAGCATGGTCAGAGCGGCGGGGTTTGATGTGTTCCCGAAAGAAACGACCGGTTTCCTGAACCTGCTCAAGGCACTGCATGCCAAGGGAACGCCTTCCGGTTTTGCGCTCGGCAACGCGACGGGCGACGGCCTGTGGACGAACTGGCTGATCTGGTCGCACGGCGGCAAGCTCGTCGACACCGACAACAAGGTCGTGATCGACAGCCCCGAGACGCTGAAGGCGCTCGAGTACGCGAAAGAGATGTACGCGACCTTCATTCCGGGAACGCTGTCGTGGCTCGACCCGAACAACAACAAGGCGTTCCTGGACAGCCAGATCAGCCTGACGAACAACGGCATCTCGATCTACTACGCGACCAAGACCTCGACCGATCAGAAGGTCAGGGATCTGAAAGAAGACGTCCACCACGCGCAGTACCCGATCGGCCCCGTCGGCGTGCCCACCGAGTCGCACCTGTTCTTCAACCAGATGATCATGAAGTACACGAAGTACCCGCAGGCGGCGAAAGAGTACCTGCGCTTCATGATGGAGCAGGAGCAGTTCGACCCCTGGCTCACGGCCGCGGGTGGCTACATCGCGCCGCCGCTGGCGGAGTACGCAAAGGCCGCGATCTGGACCTCGGATCCGAAACATACGCCGTACCGCGACTGCGTGAAGAACCTGCGTCCCGCCGGTTACGCGGGCAAGCTGGGCTATGCGTCGGCGGGTGCCGGCGCCGACTTCATCGTCGTCAACATGGTCGCGGAAGCCGCGAGCGGCGCGAAGACGCCCAAGGAAGCGGCAGAGCGGGCGCAGAAGCGCGCTGAGCGCTACTACAAAGTCTGAGCGTCGGTGATTCGGCGTGGATACCGGCTTTGGCCGGTGTTCACGGTCCCGCAGTCAACCGGAGCTGGCCGCGGCGCAATGACCGCCCCGCTACCGTCGCGGCTCAAGCCGGAATGACAACGCCTCGGACTCAGCGATCTTTGCCAAGCAGCCCCTCGCCGGCAGGCCACCTTCGATGCTTGAAAAACTCCAGAACAGCCGCAACGCCCTCGGCCTGATTTTCATGCTGCCCGCGGCGGTGCTGCTGCTGCTCTTTCTGACCTATCCGCTTGGCCTGGGCGTATGGCTGGGCTTCACCGACGCCAAGGTGGGCCGGCCCGGCGCGTGGATCGGCATCGAGAACTATGTGTACCTCGCGGGCGACAGCGTGACGCAACTCGCGCTGTTCAACACCTTGTTCTACACGACGATCGCGAGCGTCCTGAAGTTCTTCCTCGGCCTGTGGCTCGCGCTGCTGCTGAACAAGAACATCCGCTTCAAGTCGTTCTTCCGCGCCGTCATCCTGCTGCCCTACATCGTGCCCACCGCGTTGTCGGCGATTGCCTTCTGGTGGATCTTCGACGCGCAGTTTTCCATCATCAGCTGGGTGCTGCTGAAGATGGGCGTGATCAACCAGTACATCGACTTTCTGGGCAGCCCCTGGAACGCGCGCTTTTCCGTGATCGCCGCGAACGTGTGGCGCGGTGTGCCCTTCGTCGCGATCACGCTGCTCGCCGGCTTGCAGACGATTTCGCCGTCGTTCTACGAAGCCTCGGCGATCGATGGCGCGACGCCCTGGCAGCAGTTTCGCCACGTCACGCTGCCGCTGCTGACACCCATCATCGCGGTCGTGATGACGTTCTCCGTGCTGTTCACATTCACTGACTTCCAGTTGATCTACGTCATCACGCGCGGCGGGCCGCTGAATGCGACGCACCTGATGGCCACGTTGTCGTTCCAGCGCGCGATCTCGGGCGGTGCGCTCGGCGAAGGCGCGGCGATATCGATCGCGATGGTGCCGTTCCTGCTGGCGGCGATCATGTTCAGCTACTTCGGCCTGCAACGGCGCACCTGGCAACAGGGTGGGGCAGACAAATGAGCACCGACGCAAGCACCGTGGTCGGCAACACCGACATGGGTGGCATGGGGTTCCTCGATTCCACGCCGCGCAAGTTGTTCGCGGTCTACCTGCCCTTGTGCGCGTTTCTGTTCGTGTTGCTGTTCCCGTTCTACTGGATGGCGATCACGACCTTCAAGCCCAATAGCGAGTTGCTGTCGCGCGACGGCAACCCGTTCTGGGTGCTGCAGCCGACGCTGGCGCACATCGAGAAATTGCTGTTCCAGACCGCCTACCCGCAGTGGATGTGGAACACGGTGCTGGTCTCGGTGGTCTCCACCTTCTTCTCGCTCGCCGCGTCGGTGCTTGCCGCCTACGCGATCGAGCGCCTGCGTTTCTCCGGCGCCAAGCAGGTGGGGCTGGCGATATTTCTCGCCTACCTCGTGCCGCCGTCGATCCTGTTCATCCCGCTGGCTTCGGTCGTGTTCCAGCTCGGCCTGTTCGACACGCGGCTGGCGCTGATATTGACGTACCCGACTTTCCTGATTCCGTTCTGCACCTGGCTGCTGATGGGCTACTTCAGGTCGATTCCGTTCGAGCTCGAAGAGTGCGCGCTGATCGACGGCGCGACGCGCTGGCAGATCCTGGTGAAGATCGTGCTGCCGCTGGCGGTGCCGGGGCTGATCTCGGCCGGCATTTTTGCGTTCACCTTGTCGTGGAACGAGTTCATTTACGCGCTGACGTTCGTCTCGTCGAGCGAGATCAAGACGCTGCCGGTGGGCGTCGTCACCGAACTCGTGGAAGGCGATGTCTACCACTGGGGTTCGCTCATGGCCGGCGCGCTGTTCGGCTCGCTGCCGGTGGCCTTCGTCTACTCCTTCTTCGTCGAATACTACGTCTCGGGAATGACCGGATCGGTCAAGGAATAGGGGGCTGCGGCATGCGAGTGGGCATCATCGGTCTGGGCGCGATGGGGCAGCCCATCGCCGCCAACATCATCAAGGCCGGGCACAAGGTGCGCGGCTTCGATCTGCAGCCGCAAGCGCTGACCAAACTGGCGGCAGCCGGCGGCGAAATCGCCGAATCGCTGGACGACGTGGCGCGCGACGCCGATCTGCTGTGGCTGATGGTCGTGAACGGCGACCAGGCCGAGCGTGTGCTGTTCGGTGGTGCTGATGGCAACGGCGGCAGCGGGAGTGGTAGCACGGGCGGCA
This sequence comes from Burkholderiales bacterium, assembly GCA_022758925.1. Lineage (GTDB taxonomy): Bacteria > Pseudomonadota > Gammaproteobacteria > Burkholderiales > Burkholderiaceae_C > JAEMQF01. The sequence continues at coordinate 11,371 of JAEMQF010000135.1, forward strand.
CAGGCGGCGGCGCCACGGCGGTCAGCGGCGGCTCCAGCGGCAGCGGCGGCGCCGCAGCCGCATTGCCGCAAGGGGCCATCGTCGTCGCCGCCTGCACGCAGCCGCCGGTGCAGGCGGCGCGCCTGGCGGCGCGTTTGGCCGGTGCCGGCCTGGTGATGCTCGACGCGCCGGTGTCGGGCGGGGTCGTCGGGGCCCGCGACGGCGCCTTGACGATCATGTGTTCCGGGCCCAAGGCCGACCTGGAGCGAGCCATGCCGGTCATGCGGGCCACCGCCAAGCGCATCTTCCACGTCGGCGAGACGGCGGGTCTGGGCTCAACCGCGAAGATGATCAATCAGCTGCTGTGCGGGGTGCACATCGCGGCCGCGGCCGAAGCGATGAACGTGGCAGAAACCGCGGGGCTGTCGCTGGCGACGATGCACGAGATCATTGGCGTTTCGGCCGGCAACTCGTGGATGTGGGGTGACCGTGGCCCGAAGATGATGCAAGACAACCCGGCGGTCACGAGCGCGCTCGACATCTTCGTCAAGGACCTGGGCATCGTGCTCGACCAGGGGCGTCTCGCACGCCAGGCCACGCCGCTCGCGGCTGCCGCGCACCAGATGTTTCTCGCTGCGTCGGGCCAGGGCCACGGCAGGTGCGACGACAGCCAGGTGATTCGGGCCTACCGCACCCTGAATGGGACGAAGAGGAAATGACGTTCCACCCCCCCCTGCGTGACCGACAAGACGCAGCAGGGGCGAGTGAAAGGCTGGGCCAAGGGTCGCACCACGTCTCAGCGCTCGCTGCTAGCATCGATACCGAACACACCGCCGGGGCCCGCAATGAAGATTGATTTCGTCTCTGACGTCGCATGCCCCTGGTGCGCCGTGGGTTTGAATTCGCTCGAGATCGCGCTCGCGCGGCTCGGTGACTCGATCCCCGTCGAGCTCCATTTCCAGCCCTTCGAGCTGAACCCGGCGATGCCGGCGCAGGGTGAAGACACGCTGCAGCATTTGGCCAGGAAGTATGGCAAGTCGCCGGCCGAACTCGCGCAGGGCCGCGAAGGCTTGCGCCGGCGCGGCGCCGAGGTCGGTTTTACGTTCGGCGAGCGCCCGCGCGTGTGGAACACGTTCAACGCGCACCGCATGCTGCACTGGGCTGGCTTGGAAGGCCGGCAGCGCGAACTCAAGCACGCGCTGCTCGCGGCGTATCACACGCACGCCCAAAACCCGGGTGACACGCAAGTGTTGGTGCGCCTGGCCGGGGAGGTAGGGCTGGACGTTGCGCGCGCGCGCGCCATCCTGGAAAGCGACGAGTACACGGCCGAAGTGCGCGAATCCGAACGCCACTGGCAGGGCCTGGGCATCGATGCCGTGCCGTCGATGATCATCAACGGGCGCCATCTGATTCAGGGCGGGCAGCCGCCCGAAGTGATCGAGCAGGCCTTGCGCCAGGTTGCGGCACAGACCCCAAGCGAGGCGGGTGCGCCTACCCCGGGCTGACCAGCTCGGACTTCGAGTCCAGCGCAGCCGGCGCCGGGTCCGGGCCGTTGTCGAACGCTCCCGGAAATTCGAGCAGGTCCTGGAGCTGCTGCACGGGCAGCGCGGGCGAGAACAAATAGCCCTGGTAGGTGTCGCAGCCCAACTTGCGCAGCACGTCAAACTGTTCCGCTGTCTCGACGCCTTCCGCCGTGACGCGCAGTCCCAGGCCGTGCCCGAGCTCGATGATGGCGCGCACGATCGCCGCGTCGCGAGCGTGGCGCGCAATGTCGTTCACGAACAAGCGGTCAATCTTCAAGGTGGACAGCGGAAACGTCTTCAGGAACGCGAGCGACGAGTAGCCCATGCCGAAGTCGTCGATCGCCAGGCGCACGCCGGCCTCGGCGAGCGCGCCGATTTTTTGCAGGGTTTCGGGCATGGGGTCAAGCAGCAGGCCCTCGGTGACTTCAAGCTGGAGCTGGGTTGCCGGAAATCGGGTCTCGGCCAGTATCGACTTCACCGTCGCCACGAAATTGGCCTCCGCGAACTGGCGCGGCGACACGTTCACCGAGATCACCAGCGAGCGCGCGCCAGCGCCGATCCACTTCGAGCCCTGGCGGCACGCGTTGCGCAGGACCCAGGCGCCGACGCTGACGATCAAGCCCGTCTGCTCGAGCACCGGAATGAATGCCGCCGGAGACACCGTGCCGCGCAGCGGGTCGGCCCAGCGCAGCAAGGCCTCGGCGCCGACGATGTGCTCGCCGCTCGCGCCCATGATGGGCTGGTAGTAAAGCATGAACTCGCCCTCGCGCTGCGCGCGGCGCAGCTGCCGCTCGAGGTCGAGGCGCTGGTCGTCGTCGACCCGCATCGTCGAATCGAAGCTGCGCGAACGCCCGCCGCCGGCAGCCTTGGCGGCGCGCATCGCGACTTCGGCGCACTTGAGAATCGCATCGGCGCTGTCGCCGTGTTCACCCTGGAGCGCGATGCCGATGCTCAGCGTCGTCACGGTGTCGATGCCGCCGACGTTGTGCGCGGGTTCGAAAGCGCGCAGCAGGTTGCGCGCCATGACGCCCAGCGCCGGAATTCCCGAGGCGCCTTCAATTTGAACCGCAAACTGGTCGGCGCCAAGCCGCGCCACGATGTCGCTTTCGCGTACCACGGCGCGGATGCGGCTCGCGACGCTGCGCAGCAGCGCGTCGCCTGCCGCCGGGCCGAGCGAGTCGTTGACGAGGCGAAAGCGGTCGACGTCGAGCACGAGCACGCCGACAGCCCGTTGCGTACCGCGCCATTGCGCAAGTGAACGCTCCATCGCGAAACGCAAACCAGCGCGATTCGGCAGGCCGGTGAGCGGGTCGCGTTTGGCGAACACGCGCAGCTTGTGCTCGGCCTGCCGCAGTGCGTGTACCGGGCGCTGGAAGACGGCAAACCAGAGCCCGAATCCGATCGCGAAGCTGGCCGCGGCCACCAGAGCGACGCTCGACCATTTGAACAACTCCAGCCCGCGACCGAGTGGGCCGACCGTGTGCACGATGAACACGTGCTGCTCGACCAGCATCACCGCCGCGCTCCACAGCAGCGGCGGCAGCAGCGACAGCGCGGCCATGCCGATGGCAACCAGGCGCACCGTGGCCTTGCCCAGGGAGCGGTCGATCGGTATGTGCATCTCGTCGCGCATTGGGTTGGTGCCGGGCCTACGGCTGGGAGAAGGCAACGGGTTCATGAACCGGCGCAACGTCGCGGCGCTCGCCCGGCACGACATCTGGTGTAAACCGCGCCACGCGGTTCGGGCCGTCGCGCCTCGCGTGCAGCAACGCGTCGCCGGCGCGCTCGATCAGGGTTGGCGCGCCCGGCGCGTTGGCCGGCAGCGAATCGACACCGGCACTGACGGTGAAGCGGGGTGCGGCGTCATCCACCGCATGCATGGACTCGGCCTCGACCCGCGAGCGAACGCGTTCGGCGAATTGCAGCGCAGCATGGATCTCCAAATCCGGGGCAATCACGCCGAAGTGGTCAGCATCAAGCCGCAGCAGCAGATCGTTCGGCCGCACGCATTCGCGCAAGATGCGAGCCACGGTGCGCCGCGCCGCGTCGGCCGCCTGCGGGGCGTGGCCGGCAAGCAGGGCCCGGTACGGGTCGACCGCGAACTGGATGGCACTGGGCACGACATCGCGCACCTGCGCGCTGCGCAGCAGCTTGTCGAATCCGTGTTGGAATGCCGCCGGCGCCAGGCAGCCGTCCAGCGCATCGGCCGGGCCAGCCTCGTGCGCGGGGGCGCCCCCGTGCGCGACGAATTCGTTGACCCGATTCCGACCCGAGCGATTGGCTTCGTACAGCGCCTGGTCGGCACGATCGATCAGCGCCGAGGCCGAAGCCACCTCGCGCGTCAGCATGTCCAAGCCGAAGCTGGCCGTGACGCGCAGACCCTTCACCTCACGCACGCCAGGCCCGCATTCGCGCTCGATGCATTCGCGCACGCGCTCGGCAAACGCATGGACCTCGGCCCTCTCAAGCCCCGGAAGCACGATGCAAAACTCCTCGCCGCCGCAGCGGCATACCAGGTCGGTGGCGCGCATCGATTCGATGAGCCTTTTCGCAACCACCTGGATCACGGCGTCGCCCACCGCATGGCCGTGGGCGTCGTTGACCGCCTTGAAGTGGTCGATGTCGACCATCACGCAGCTCAGCGCCATGCCCTCGGCGCGTGCGCGCGCCAGCAGGGGTTCGAAGGCTGCGAAGAACGCGCGCCGGTTCAGGCAGCCGGTCATCGGGTCGCGCGCAGGAGTTCGAGCTCGGCGCTTTGCAGCACCAGTGCCTCTTTCGAAGCGGTCAATTCCGTCATCGCCACGTGCAACGCCCGGTTCGCGCGATGCAACTGCGAAACGTCGTCGAAGCTCACCATGCAGCCGCGCACGTAGCCGGCCGGGTCGGAGATCGGCGCGCAGTTGATCACCAACTGCCGCGCTTCGGCATTGCCGACGGCAAGCTCGAGCGTATCGCCGGCACTCGAAGCACGCGCCGACATCGCGCGCACCCAAGGGTGCTGGCCGAGGTCAGACGGCAAACTTGCCGCGAGCCACGGCAGCGTTGACAGCGCACTGCCGGTGCCCACACCCGCGGCTTCGGGGTGCAGATTGCGAAACACCTTGTTCGCCAACATGACGCAGCCGCGCGCATCGAGCACCACCACGCCTTCGGACATCGCGTCGAACGTGCCCTGAACGCGCCCCGGAATCACCGCCGCCGGGTCGAGGTGCTGCAGAGCGCGCCGCATGTACAGCCCAAACACCAGCGTGCCGACAACGGACAGGAAGAACAGGGTCACCATCAGCGGCTGGCTCAGCAAGCGCCACACCGGGTTGCGGGTATCGGTCTTGAACGCGAGCTCGAAGCTGCCCCAGCGCATGCCCTCGGTGGTCAGCGGCACCGTCATATGCTCGGCGTTCGAGGTGTCGCCGGCCACCGCGTGCCACTCACGTGCGTGGTCGCCGGCCTGCAGCGCGATGTTGCCGTCCGCGCGCCGGATCGCCAGCGAGCGCACGCCGTCGGTGCGGGTCACGACGCCGTCGAGCGTGCGCTGCAGCAGCGCGGGATCGTCGCTGTGCAGCAACGTGGCCACCTGCACCGCAAGCGCTTCGGCGATGCTCTTGCGCAGTTGCAGCGTCTGCGCCTCAGGGTTGGGCAGCACGCCGAAGAACAGGTCGGCGAGCAAGACCAGCGTACCGCACACCCCGACCAGCGCGAGCGTCATCTGCAGCAGTGGGCTGGCGCGCTTCATGCCTTGCGCCTCGGTGGCGGCGCCGGCGAGATGGCCGCCGCTTTGCGCTCGAACGACTGCGCCAGCGCGCTGTCGCCGGCGGCGTTTGACGGCGCGTCGCTGCCGGCGCGCTGCCGCGAATCTTCGTCGTCTTCTTCGTCCTCGGGCGGAGATGCCAGCGCCGACGGCAGGTCGACGTGGCGCCACGCCGGAACGCCCAGCAGCATCGTCGTAAGCAGGCCGCCGCTGCGCGTGAGCCACCAGATCAAGCCCGCGACGAAGACAACGCTCGCAATGCGCACCGGATCCTGCACGATATCGCTCAGCGTGCTCGGCGCGGGCGAGGCCTCAGCCGAGGCTTGCGCCGTGGCGGCGCCCACCGCTGCGGAGCGGTACGGCAACGGCGTGTCGCGCGGCTCCGCACCGACCGAGTCTTTGCTCGCCTCGTCCCATATGCTGACGAGCGGCAACGCGGTGTCGAACGTGATGTTGTCGAACGAGATCGAAGCGACAGGGCCGGTGCCATCGTCTCGCACGCGCAGGTGGATGGTTTGTGAGCCTGCGTTTGTGGCGAAGCCGGCGCGGGGTGAGTCGTCGTCTGCGGCGGGCACGCCGAGCGTGCTGGCAAGCGTCGCCGTGCCCGCGCCAGGCGCCCCGGGGCCGGTGGCCGAAGGCGCCGGTGCCGCGATCGGCGGCGCCGGTGCCGCGATCGGCGGCGCGGGCGGCAGGCTGGCAGGGGCGCTGGCTGGAGGCGGGGGTGCGGGCGGCGCCGGCACTGGCGCGGGCGGCGTAACCGGGCCCTCCGGCAAAT